>PLEG01000183.1 GCA_003136975.1 Gemmatimonadota bacterium
TCCGGCGGAATCACCGGCACCACGTCCATGATCATCCACTCTGGCTTGTTGCGAGGCTCGCCAGTGTCACCAGAATTACGGAACGCGTCAACGATCTTGAGACGCTTGAGTAGCTGCTTCTTGCGATGCTGCGAGTTCTCGTCGACTAGATCGTCACGCAACGTCGTGGCGAGGCTATCGACGTCGAGACGACGCAGAAGCTCGCGCACTGCCGGCGCACCGATGTCAGCGAGGAACGCGCTGTCGTTCTCCTCGCGTGCCTTCGTCTTGAGCGCGAGGAACTCTTCCTCATCGAGCAGTTGATTCGGGCGTACTTCCTGCTGGCCCGGATCAATGACCACGTAGTTCGAGTAGTAGATAACCTTCTCGAGATCACGCAGCGTCAGGTCAACGAGGTTTCCCATCGGTGACGGAAGCGTCTTGAAGAACCATATGTGCGCGACGGGAACGGCGAGCTCGATGTGGCCCATGCGCTCGCGACGAACGCGGCTCAGGGTCACCTCGACACCGCAACGGTCGCAGATCACGCCGCGATAGCGGATCCGCTTGTACTTACCGCAGTGGCACTCCCAGTCCTTTACCGGACCAAAGATGCGCTCACAGAACAGGCCGTCCTTCTCAGGCTTGAACGATCGATAGTTGATCGTCTCAGGCTTGAGAACTTCGCCCCAAGACCACCAGTCGCGGAGGCCGGCCATCGCCAGACGCTCGCGCTCCTTTGGATCCTTGGGTCCGCGGATCTCCTCAGGCGAGGCGATCCGGACCTGGATGTAATCGAACGCCGACGCGCGTGTCTCGCGCGAATTGCGAAAATCAATCATAGTTTACTCCCCGCTCCCGTTGCCGCTGCTGGTGCTCTCAGCGGCGATGAGGCCGTCACGCTCGGCGTTCATCCGGGCGGCAAACCCGGATTCGTTGGCGCCCATGCGTACATGGATGCCAAGCGCCTTCAGCTCCTGCACGAGCACGTTGAACGATTCTGGCGTTCCCGGCTCCGGCAGATTCTGGCCCTTCACAATTGCTTCGTAAACCTTGCTTCGACCGTTCACGTCGTCCGACTTGACCGTGAGGATCTCCTGCAGCGTGTGCGCGGCTCCGTAAGCCTCGAGCGCCCACACTTCCATCTCTCCAAAGCGCTGACCGCCGAACTGCGCCTTACCGGCGAGCGGCTGCTGCGTAACCAACGAATACGGCCCGATGCTGCGTGCGTGAATCTTGTCGTCCACAAGATGCGACAGTTTCAGCATGTAGATCGTACCGACAGTGACTGGCGAATTGAACGTCTCACCACTACGTCCATCGCGCAGCCTGACCTTTCCGCCAGGCGTGATGCCAGCGAGACGAATGAGCTCCGTCGCGGCTGCATCAACATCGAAGTCCTTTGACTCCAGCGCGCTTGCAAGCGCCGGTAGCTCCTGGCTGCGGAGCAACGATGCCGAACCTGCGGCGCGCTGCTTCTCGATGCCCTTCAGCTGGCCTTCGAACGACGCGCGGTGCGAGGCTGTGTAGTCCTCGTCCTCCATCGCGGCCTTGTGGAACGTGAGCGAAGTGTCGAGTTCAAGCTCTTCGCGCGCAACCAGATCGCGCGTCGCACCGATGAGGAAGTCGCGAGCACGAGCGAAGATTGCCTTCGTTCCAGCGTTGCGACCCTTCGCGCCAAGGTCATTGAGTGTTGCGTCCGAGAGCAGCTCCGTACGAAGCGTGACCTCGGCTGTCTTCGGTCTGATGTCGATCAGAAGGGCGCGGATTTCTTCATCAGTCATCTTGAAATTCGTGCCACCCAACTGCAGCGCATCGCGTACCCACGTGAGCGCGGCAAGCTTCAACAGCATGCCGATCTCGCGCTCGTTCGCGCCCTGGAACACCGGTGTCTTCGCGTAGAAGCCGAGCAGCTTTGCGGCCCACCCAAGGTGGGTCTCCAGAATCTGTCCAACGTTCATACGGCTCGGAACACCGAGCGGGTTCAGAACGATATCAACTGGCCGTCCATCGGGGAGGAACGGCATGTCCTCCTCAGGAACGATGCGAGCAACGATACCCTTGTTGCCGTGTCGTCCGGCCATCTTGTCGCCGACCGAGATCTTGCGCTTCTCGGCCATGTAAACCTTCACGAGCTGGATGACGCCCGGTGGCAGCTCATCTGGCTGCAACACGCGGTCGATCCGCTCTTCTGCTTTCTCTTCTATCTTCGCCTTCTCGTCGTTTGCGGCGTCGATGATGACGCGCATACGATCGTTGATGTCCTTGTCCTCGACGCGGAGCGTCTTGAGATCGAGGGTTGCGAAGTTGAGATCGTCGAGCAGCTGCTGCGTCAGAGCCGTTCCCTGCGGAATCGCCTCCTCCACCGTGCCGGACTTGAGGGCGAGGGCGATGGTCTGGCCCTCGATCAGGTCCAACAGCTCGCCGTCACGAACCGCGTTGACGCGAATCTTCTCGAGGCCTTCAACGCGTCGGATCTCTCCGATACGCTCGCCGCGATCCTTCTCGACGACCTGGTCCTCGACGCGCGAGAAGATCTTGACGTCGATCACGACGCCTTCCATTCCCGGCGGCACCTTGAGCGACGAATCCTTCACGTCCTTCGCCTTCTCGCCGAAGATCGCGGTCAGAAGCTTCTCTTCAGGAGAAAGCTCTGTCTCGCCCTTTGGCGTGATCTTTCCAACGAGGATGTCACCCGGCTTGACGTGCGCGCCGATGCGAACGATTCCACGCTCGTCGAGATCAGTAAGTGCTTCCTCGGCGACGTTCGGAATTTCCTTCGTTATCTCTTCCTGACCGCGCTTCGTGTCGCGAACGTGTAGCTCGAGCTCCTGGATGTGGATCGACGAATAAACGTCGTCCTTAACCAGACGCTCGCTCAGCACGATGGCATCTTCGAAGTTGTGTCCGTACCACGGCATGAACGCCACCGTGACGTTCGCGCCAAGCGCAAGCTGACCCTGCTCCGTGGATGCGCCGTCAGCCAGTACTTCGCCAGCGGCCACTATCTGTCCACGATGCACGAGCGGGCGCTGGTTGATCGCCGTGTCCTGATTGGTACGCCAGTACTTCTTGATCTTGTAACGGTCATGCTGCGTCAGCCGCGCGAGCGGCCGTTCGCTCTTCGCCTTTTCCTTCGCGTCATCTGCGTCGACGACTATCTCGTCGGCCGTCACGCTCGAGACGATACCCGAGCGGAGCGCGATTACAACCGCGCCGGAATCACGTGCGACCTTCTCCTCGAGCCCAGTGCCGCACATTGGCGTACGTGGATTAAGTAGAGGAACCGCCTGGCGTTGCATGTTCGAGCCCATCAACGCGCGGTTGGCGTCGTCGTNNGCTCGAGGAACGGAATGAGCGCTGCTGCGATCGAGACGAGCTGCTCGGGCGCGACGTCCATGTAATCGATGCGATCCGGCGTCGAGAGTGGCACATCGCCACCCTGACGGCATAGCACCAGCTCATCCGCGAACGTGCCGTCCGGGTTGAGCGCGGCGTTTGCCTGCGCGATGATCGCGCCTTCCTCACGATTGGCATCCAGCCACGCCATTTCCTTCGTCACCTTGCCATTCTTGACTACGAAGTAAGGCGTCTCGATGAAGCCGAGATCGTTCACACGTGCGAACGTGGCGAGCGACGTGATAAGTCCGATGTTCGGACCTTCAGGCGTCTCGATCGGGCACATGCGACCGTACTGTGAGTAGTGCACGTCGCGCACTTCGAAGCC
>PLEG01000407.1 GCA_003136975.1 Gemmatimonadota bacterium
GTTCGCAGACTGTCCGTGTGCGTCGTTGCTGGTATCCCCGAAGCCGTTCCAGCGTGCGCCACACCCAGCGGCGACATCGAGCCCATTCCACCCATTCCGCCTGACTGCGTCCGACCCAGTGCCATTTGCGCGACGAGAGTGACCTGCATCGGCTGATGGTAGTAGGTCTGCTTCGCGTTCGGTACTCCGAACCGTTCGTTCACGGCGTATTTGAAGCTCTGTGAGACTGGATCGAATCCACGCACGTACAGCAGCGTGCGGTCCGTCGCGGAATACTGTCCCCAACCGTGAAGACGATTCGCACCATGCAACAGGAGATCCAAGCCGCCGAACGCATTATTGGTCTGCAGACTCAGCGATAGGCGGCCACCGTTCCACGGCGGCGTAAATTTCGCGGAGAGTCCTCCGCTGACATACCACGGCGTATCGCAACTTCCCGCTCCCGCGATTTTGCCGAGCTGCGAGTTGAGACAATCCCGAATTCTCGGCGGTGCCGAAGCGATCAGCCGCCGCATGCCGTTCGCGATCGCGGTATCCGCTGTTCTGGCCGGATCGAAGATGAATGCGCGATCGTTTGACGATCCGTCGCCGTTGACGTCGCCGCTCACGAGAGGCTCGAAGGCATATCCGTTCTGCGCGAATACAGACGGCGTGATCTCCATCCAGGATTTTGGCCGATACGACATGAACAGCCGCACCTGGTTTGGCGGAGCATACGGGTTTCGCACCCACTCGGCGATGCGTGGATCACCCGACGTCGCCGTCGTCGTGCCGAAGAAGAGACCACCGGTCGAGCTGCCCAGTACCTGCATTCGCGCGGCGGTGTAGCTGTATGATCCGTTGATGCTGAATTTCGGTAACGTTCGACCCATCGAGAGACTTACGGAACGATACTGTGTACGCAGCGACGATGATATGAGCGCTACTGTCCCGAACGCTGGCACGACACGCGAGTCGCTGAGCGCGATTGCTCCGGTCGATGCAACGATCGCGCCCGGCGCCACATACACCGGACGGTTCGCCTCGTCGGCAAGCCTGAAACGTGGCGATGCGACGAGATTGAGATCGCGCGACGCCGTACCCGCATATCCATTCGAGAAAGATCCGTCGATCGACATGTTCCAGATCTTCGCAAACGAGCGGCTGGCGTTCAACGACGCGCGCAATGTTCGCGGAACCTGGAACGACGGATCGATCGCGGTCACGTTCGGCAATGCCGACACTGTTGTGTTTGGCGCTCCGCCAGCGCACGCAATTGGCAGATCGGCGGAGCTCGATGTGAAATAATCCCAATCCAGCGCAGGAACTGCTGCGCCCACGCAGTTGAGCTGAGATTGGCTATCTACAAGTCCCGTTGCATCGCGAGCGGCCGCGAATATCGAGCCCACTTGCGCACCGCCGCTCCGGAAGAGACCGATTCCGCCGCGGATAGTTACCACGGCCGGCTTCTTGTCGGCCGCTCCGTAAAAATACGTGAAGCCCAACCGCGGACTCACACCCGTTTCGTGCGGGAATGCGTTGGTATGAATGCCAAAGGCAGTCGCTACATCGGGATTGAAGCGTGGCGCATCCGCGAAGCCTGTATGCTCCAATCGGAATCCGTACACAAGCTGCAGCTTTGGGCCGGTTCGCCATGCATCGCCGACGTACAGTGCGGCGTCGCTTGTTGCGGAAGCCTGGTCAGTTGGTGCAAGCGTGCGCGTGAACGAGGTTGCAATTCCATTCTGAAGATCCGCAAGCGAATTGAAGCGGTACGTTCCATAGTGATTGCCTGGAACACCTCCAGTACTCCGATCCAGTGTCAGTGATACGCCGATCTTGGCTCGGTGCGCACCATCTTCGGAGAGCCATGATAATTCGTCCTTCGTGTCGAGCGTTTTTGACGTGGTGAGTTGCGATGCATACGGATTCCCGCCAAATGTCAGTGTTGCAATCCCAGACGTTGGGCCATTCGTCTGCTGCGCGGACGGAACCACCACAATTCCGCTTGCCGCTGCAAGCCGCGATGTGGCGCCGTACGTGCCAGTCGACGCACTTGCGCGCGCGTCGTTCACCCAGGCACCGAAGTGTGACGTTAGCGACACCGCCGCCCGCCACGCCTCAGTTGAAAATTCCCCGCCCGAAAGCGGTGTCGCGAGAGGGCCGGCGAACCAACCGTGCGTCCAGTACTTGTACTCGTTCGCCGATACGGTGAGAGTGTTCTGCTCACTTGGCGTGAAGTCGATGCGTCCGAATAACTGGCGATTCCCGTAGTCTCGCATGCCGGCGATGTCACTCGTTGGCCTGGGCATGCCTTCCGCGTCGAGAATATCGAGAAACCGATTGAGTGAGTCAGGTATCACTCCAAGTCGCCCGAGCGTCGCGGGACTCAGCGTGTACACCGACGCACCTGGCATCGACCTATGACCTGCGTGCACGGCAACGGCACCGAAGAGGTGATCCTTCCTGAACGGCCCGGAAAGATTTCCACCGGCATCCAAACCGCTCTGTCTCTGACTCAGGACTCCGGTTTGCGCGGATAGATCGCCCATCGGTGCGAGCGGTGATGATGACGTGAGCGTTCCCTTGACCACGTTGGTTCCGCTGACTGTGGTTTGCTCCACGTAACCACCGCTATACTGTCCGCTGCTCACATCGTACGCGCTCGTAATTACACTCGTGCTCTTCACCGCCTCACGCGGAAGAGCCGCCGAGCCTGCCTGCATGCCATCGACCGTGTGTCCAGTCTGCGACGGTGCCTGTCCCCCGATAGCGATCGACGACAATGAGCTGTCAGCACCCGGCAGCAACGTCACACCTGGCGTGATCAGCGCGAGCGCCGCAGCCTCGTTTCCCTGATAGCCAAGCCTATCGAGCAACTCTCGGCTCAACACCTCACCAATTGCGCCGGCACCAGCCGCAAGTGAATCTGCAGCCCGTTGTGCTTCCACGGTCACCGCTGAAAGAAGCACTGGTGACGCAATGAGCTGAACGTTCGCGACCAACCGATCCTCATCTGCCTGGCGCTTAACGAGAAGCCTGACCGGCGCCATCCCGAGATAGTGAACCGTCACGACATACTGGCCGCCACCGTCGGGAAAGACGATGCTGAAGCGGCCATCATCGCCGGTGATCTTGTTGCGGGTGATCCCCGACTCCAGCGAAGTCACGTCAACGTGAGCGCCGGGCAGTGCCAGCGTGTCCGGTCCCACAATGCGCCCAACTATGAGATCGGTGGTTGTACCGACCTGCGCCCGGAGTGGGTTCGCAAGGAGTACCGTCGCACCTACCAACAGCGCCGCGACGGCATGTGTGCCCCACGCGCACTGCTGCCATGACGCACGAAAAGTTCGCCATAAGCGCGACGAGCGCTTCGGACGATGAACCAGCTTCAGCAGCTTCCGATCCGACGTCGAGCAGCGAGACATGAGTTACCTGTCAGGTTGAATCGCGATCGTTAGATGCTGGAAGATGCCGAATGGTTTGGAATTCGCCAGAGTGACCGGTTAATCGCGAGCGGCGGCTGGCATCATATCCCCCGAATGTCCGTATCGAGGAGCACAGCTGGCGTGCCAGCGGTGAATCCGGCCTGCTCCAGCCTAAGATGCGCCACGTAGAACGGGACTTCCACCGACGTGACGGTGTATTGAGAAACGCCAAGCATCTGGATACAGGGAACGTTCGACGACTTGGCCACCAACCTGATCGTAAGCGTTAGTTCATCTATCCGATCGGTCGCGCTGACAGAGTAACAAGGCGTCGCAGTGGCCAGTATTTCTGTGACAGCTACCGACGACGACGTGGTGACGATTTGCGGAATCGGAAGTGGCAGGGTGTATCCTACCGATGTTTTGGTAACCGAAAGCGTGGGCGCTGGTCGGTTGGGCCCGGTCGCGCTCGCCGAGCAGCCTGTAGCAAGTAATGTCATGGTAGCAACACGCATTGCGCGGAGTGCCCAGGACCGTTGTGATCTGGTTACTCGTACCATGACTATTCCCCCAACTTCACGGTGAATTCGTTGGATCGGCATCCGTGTGTCGCGTTGCACCCATCTGACGCATACACTAACCGATACGTCCCTTCCATCACTCCGATCGGCTTGAGCGTTTGCCCATCCCATACATTCGGCCCGGTGATCATCAGCGTATCGACGTGAGTCTCGCCCGGAGCGACGGTGATTGAACTATCGTGAGCAGCCAACGCCCATACAGGATCGTAAGCTGACGTCGCCGAGGTATCGGACGACACGAGCGGCACGCTGAATACCGGGCTTGAGCCAAGGCGAATCGGCGTACGACCGGTGTTTTTGAATCGCGTGACAACTGTGAACTGATAGACGTTTGGGCGTCCGAGAGTTGTCTCTGGCGTAGCAACGTACGCGGACGCGTCCGTACTCAGCGTGCCAGTAGCTCCGGAGATCTCAGTAGGACCGGAACAGCCAAGCGCAATCATGGCGAGCATGGCCGTCACGAGGAACGATGGAAGTGGATGTTGGCGTCTCATTGACCTGAGCTCGAGGGATGACAAAGGATAGACCCCGCCATACTCAAAATGCGTCACTCAGGAAATGCCGGGCTCGTAGAGAGACGCCGGGTTCGCCGTATCCTTACGAGGTCAGTCTTCTCCCCCTCGCAACAAAAAACAACAGCGATGCAATAGCCAGCACTCCACCAATCACCGAGAACTCCTTCACCGTCGCGTTGCTCAGAATCCACACAATCACCGCAACCGCCAGAAACGGCACCACCGGCCCACCCGGAATCCTGAACGGCGTTCCACCCGCCTGAACGTTCTTCCGTCTGAGCTCCCACGCCGCAATGCAGCAGAAGAGGTACAGCACCAACACCGCGATATTGCTCAGAATCGCGAGCTGCGCAAAACCGCTCGTCACTGCCACAACGAACGTCATCGCGCACTGCGCAGCGATCGCAACCGCCGGCGTGTCGTACCGCTTATGCACTCGCGCGAATATCGGTGGAAGAATCCCATCACGACCAAACGCGTACAACGCACGCGGCGCGGTGAGCATCATCCCGCTCACGTAACCGAACATCGAGATACTGGCACACACTCCGATGAACAACGCCCCACCAGATCCAGCGACCGCGCGCGCAGCCGCCGTGAGCGGTGCCGCCTGCTCCAACGCGAGCTGCGGCCCTAGTATCATCTGCGCGACATACTGTATCGATACATACAGAATCGTTATCGCCGACATCGCGATGAACAACGCCCTCGGCACCGTCCTGGCCGGATCGCGTACCTCGCCGCTTGGCACGAGTGCGAACTCGATTCCCGCAAAGGCGAAGATCAGCACGATCACAGATCTGCCGAGTTTCGCCGGTTCGAGACTTCCGAGCACGTCCGGCGCCGGCCCGTGCGCAAGCGCGGCTCCGATCACCACGAACACGATGAGTGGCAGCAGCTTCACCACCGTCACCATCTCGAGGAATCGGGTGCTCTGCCTGGTGCCACGAATGTTGAGCGCACCGAACAAAGCGAACACCGTCGCCAGGACAAGAGCGCGCGGAATCGGTTGCACGAGCGGCGCCCAGAACACCGCAATCGATCCGATGAACGCGCTCCCAACCGCCGCTGTCGCAGTCGTGCCTACCAGCCATAGCAGCGCGCCCGCGAGAAATCCAACGTATGGACCGAGCGCTAGCTCGACATACGCATACGGCCCACCCGTGAGTGACACCCTGCTTCCCGCCTGCGCGAAACAGAGGACGATGAGCCCCATCGC
Organism: Gemmatimonadota bacterium; assembly: GCA_003136975.1. Taxonomy (GTDB): domain Bacteria; phylum Gemmatimonadota; class Gemmatimonadetes; order Gemmatimonadales; family Gemmatimonadaceae; genus Fen-1247. The sequence continues at coordinate 5,723 of PLEG01000407.1, forward strand.
GGCCGCGCATACCACATACGCAATCGGCGCCGATGGACCAATCGCCGCCGCGACCACCGCCGGAAGAACGAATATTCCGCCACCGACAGTGACATTGAATGCGGTCGCAGCCAGTCCCCGCACACCGATCGCGCGCTCCAGCCCATGGTCAGTCGGTGTCACAGGCTGCTCCTCGCGAGATTCCCGCCGCTAGACGGGGAAGTGTGGGTGCTCGATGTATGTTGGCGGCAGGCCAAGCATGCGCGCCGGCGCGTCAGAAATATGCGTCGCCACGGGTTGTGGCGCTTCCTCGGTCTTTTCTTCCGGCATGTCCAGCCTGCGCATCGTCAGATCGATGCTCTCGAGCGCGTCTATCTCGACGCTCGTGCCCGCGCCCAGGTCTTTGAACCTGCGCGCCTGCGGCAACACCTTCCGCTCGAGCGAGCCAACCGCGCTGTTATATGCTTCGACCGATTTCTCGAGACTGCGTCGCAGATTGACGAAGTGATTCGAGAATGCGCTGATTCGGCCGTACATCTCCTTGCCGAGCGCACTGATTTCTTCCGCGTTCTTCGCGACGCGATCCTGTTGCCAGCCGTAGGCAATTGAGCGCAACAAAGCGATGAGCGTGGTTGGACTGGACGGAATTACGTGCCTGTCCACGCCGAACTCTATCAATCCCGGATCGTACTGCAGCGCTGCGCTGAAGAACGTCTCGCCCGGCAGAAACATCACGACGAATTCCGGCGTGGAGTCGAACTGTCCCCAGTAAGACTTCTGGCACAGGTTCGTCATGTGATCCCGCACCTGGCGCGAGTGGTCGCGCATCAGACGCTCGCGCTCCTGATCATCGCTGCATTCGGTCGCAGCGAGATACGACATCAACGGCGCCTTCGCGTCAACGATTATCACCTTTCCGCCCGGCAGCCGCACCGTGAGATCGGGACGCAACTTCCCGTCGCCGGTATTCACGCTCGTCTGCTCGGTGAAGTCGCAGTGATCCAGCATTCCAGCCATCTCGCACACGCGCTTGAGCTGCATCTCACCCCAGCGTCCCCGCACTGTCGGTGCGCGGAGTGCGTCGCCAAGTTGTTTGGTGCGACCGCTCAGCTCACGCTGCGCTTCACCCATCGAGCGAACCTGTTCGATCAGCGACTCGTACGATCCAACGCGCGCAATCTCCACTTTCTGTAGCGTGCCATCCATCTTCTCGAGTGTCTCTTTTATCGGCGACACGAGCTCCGTTATCGCCTGTTGCCGTAACTCCAGATCCGACGATGTTGTCTGCTGCATTTCCGTTAGCGATGTCCTCGCCAACTGCAGAAACGATTCACTATTCTGTCGCAGCGCCTCGGCGCCCATCGACTGAAACGCTTCACGAAGTCGCGTCTCGGCATGCTCCATCACGGTAATCTTGTCGGCGTTGCTCTTGCGCTCCGCGTCGAGCTGTGCGGAGAGCGCCGCGCATTTCACATCCGCGGCACCTAGTTGCTCGACACGAAGTTGAAGCCGCGCCGCTTCTGCGGAGCGGATCTCGAATCGCGCGGCGAGATCCGCGACCCTGCTGAGTAGAGTGCTGTTCGCGTTACGTTGCCGAGTGGCAGCGGTGAGCCAGCCGAGGCCAGCGCCGATCGCGAGAAGCGCAACGGCGATTCCGAAAATGACGAGCACTGGCGTGTTAGGCATTCCACGCCCCAGACGTTCGGTGCGCGTTGCCCCATACCGCCTCGCCCAGATCATAACCCTTGAGCTTGGCGAGCTGCACCGCCTGACCTACGTGCAGTGCTAGATGAACAGTCGCGTTGAGAAAATCTTCGTACACGTTTGCGTGCCGATCTTCCGGGTCGCGCGATCGCGCAGCGTAGTCTTCCGGCTTCAGCCGATCCATCGTCGCGCGCACCTCATCTATCGCACGATTGAATTCGTCCAGCACCTCGCGCTTGGTGAGCCGGCGCGATGCATCGAACTCCTGCGGACGATTGCGCTCGTACTCGGAGCCGCCAACGTGCCGTCCAATGAAGTGCCGCAGGTTACCCGCACAGTGCAGCGCGAGGACCGCGATGGGGTTCACGCTGGGAGCCGGCTGCCACCAAATCGACTCATCGTCGAACGGCTCGATTGCCGCCTGTAACATCAATGGGAATGCGCCGGTGAGCCGAGTGCGCAGCGCGTTGACCTGAAGGTCCGTGGGAATAGGAGATGACATCGTGCCGCCCTGAGTTGTGATGTAGGGCACGGATATGCCCGTGCCTCCTTACCATAGATCACGACAGTTTGAGTCCATGATGCGTAACATTGGATTCTGTCTGGTCCACCGCGATCTCGGAGGGCTGGCGTCCACATGGTACCTGCAAGCGGGACCGCCATGCGGGATGAAGCCACGAGCTGGCGTTCACGAGCGTGTTCACGAGCGGCGGTTTCTGTCGGTATATATTCGTATGGTCTCTTTCAGACGTTTGTGAGCGGCGAGAATGCGCTCTGCTTCGGCAGATGAGGCTGGAGTGAGGCAGATCCCCGTAGTTCTTACAGGTGTACGCGCGCTACTCGCGCCTGTAGCGGTGCTCTTGGCCGTCTTTTACCCGAGCCATATTGCGTTCGGCACCTGCCTTGTTGTTGCGCTCCTATCGGACATATTCGACGGCATTCTGGCGCGGCGCCTGAATGTCGCAACGCCCAACCTTCGTCGCCTGGACAGCATTGCTGACACCATTTTCTACGTGTGCATTGCATTTGCCGCGTGGTATCTCTATCCGTCCGTGATCGCGGAGCACATCGTCGCACTCGTGGCACTTGGCGCATTGGAACTAGCAAGGTATGTCTTCGATCTACGGAAGTTTGGCCGCGAGGCGAGCTATCACATGTGGTCTTCAAAGCTCTGGGGGCTTGCCCTCTTTGCTGGCCTCTTCTCGTTGCTCGCGCTTGGGGTCGCTGGCGTCGCAGTCACAGCTGCTATTTACCTCGGCGTGATCGCGGATATTGAAGGTCTTGCCATCTCGATGATCCTTCCCGAATGGGAAAGCGACGTCCCAACATTCGTACATGCGCATCGGCGCCGCGCCGGATCACTAAATTCGATGTACCGTTAATACAACCGGGAGAATCGCGAAATATGGCAGATACCGAGTGGTGGCAGCGCGGTCCAATTGAAGGAGTGCCCGCTGTCTTGCAGCCAGTCGCGCACATCCTTCTTCAAGTTCGCGAAAGCGTAAGCGACCTCGTCGTGAACCTTACACAGGCCGAGTGGAACGCGCGCCCAGCCGACGTAGCGTCGGCAGCATTTCACGTTCGACACATTACCGGTGTCATCGATCGCCTTTTCACGTACGCGCGCGGTAGCGCTCTATCCGCTGATCAGTTCGCGGCGATTCGATCAGAAGGCGATCAGCTATCCGCTGCCGACGTCGCGGCGGTATTGGATGCGTTGTACGCGCGGGTCGATGCGGCCGTGGCTGAGCTCCGAACGGTCGATGTCGCGACGCTCGGCGACTTTCGCAGCGTGGGGCGAACGCAACTCCCATCGACAGTAATTGGCTGCCTCGTGCATGGGGCAGAGCATTCGATGCGTCATGTTGGACAGCTTTCGGTGACGACGCGCATAGTTCGCGCCGGGATCACCTAGCCACGGATCCCAATATTTTTTGCGAGAACGACGAACGCCAGGTCTGATGTCTTTGGCAAGCCGAAACGCTCGTCACCGATCGGAAATGGCCGTTCCTCGCCAGTCAGCGAATAGCCACGGCGCTCGTAGTATTCGATGAGCTCGCTGCGCTGCCTGATGACGGTCATCTCTATCAGTTGCGCACCAAAGGATGTCGCCGCCGCATGCTCAGCGGCAGCAATGAGATGCTTGCCGAGACCACTCGCCTGCCGCAACGGGTCGACGGACAGCAGGCCGAGATACGCCTTCCCGTGCTCCTTCCTGGCAATCTCGACGCAGCCGATGATGGTTGCTCCATCGACAGCCAGGAGAATCCGCTGATCGGGGTCATCGATGACCGCGCCGAGCATCTCGATGTCGGTGCGTTGGCCATCAAGTAGGTCGGCTTCGTGGGTCCAGCCTTTGCGCGCGGTGTCGCCGCGGTAAGCGCTCTCGATAAGTGCATGGAGAGCTGGGAGATCCGGACGTGCCGCGGGGCGAATGGTTGGTGGGGTTGGCGTGACTGGCATGATGGCATTGTATAGTGGCGAAGCTGTGAGTTCCAGATCGCGGTGATATTTGCCGTCCGCACTTGCTCGAAACGCCGACGCGAGCGATGGGAGCGGCGTCTGGCCTGCCTTGCGGGGATGCGGTCCCCAATTAAGTTTACATATAAGGCAACCGACGATTGCTGATTGACTGTGAACCGCTGATCTCAAACCTGGCGATTTTCGATTCTTCGGGTTCCGAGACGACGATACGTTCTTCATCACGAACGGAGCCCGCAAGGATCCGAAACGACAGCATCGCGACTACGATTTCGCCGTCGAGATCCGCGCGAAATATTTCGAACGAAAGTTGCAAGCCAACAGACGTCCATGGCGTAAACGCAAGTCCTGAAGCTTTTCCCTGACTCCCATAAGCCGTACAACACAAAGATATGAGCGCACCATCCCGCACTCCCAACACGTTCACACGACAGCCTCGACCTGGCAACAAAGCTGCCGTTCGTCCCGCCGATATTGATCGCGTGAACTGGCTCAAAAAGATTCTCCCGAACGAAAATGAGCAACGTGATTACGCTCGGGAGCGCTGTGCTATCGTGCTTACTGAAGCGATAGGCGACGCGATGGAAGCGGCGGATATAAATAGAAGCGTGCTCGCCGAGCGACTCGGCCGGCACAAGAGTTACGTAACTCGTGCGCTGAGTGCGCGTCAGAATATCACTCTCAAGACCTTGAGCGACCTGCTCTGGGCATGCGGGACGGAGATCGAATCCGTGCAGCTAGCACCGGTCGGAGAAGCGCTGGTTCCGCGTGCGAAGGTTTAGCACTTTTCTTCGAGCCTCTCACGTGATCGACGCAGGCATCGTTTCCAGTCACCGGGACGGTAGCTGGAAGTGACGCGTCAACAGCTCTAGGTCTCACGTAAACCACCAATTTCACTGAATTGGGTGGAGAGTGCTGCCCACTGTGTTACTAACTCATTTAAAAGAATTCGCTCGGAGAATCGAGCAATGCCGGATCGCCTGAGTGCTACATCAGTTGAAGTCCCTGGGGTTTCATTTCGTCCTTGGATAGGCACAGAATACGCTTCGAGTGGCCTCGACGGAATGAAGGTGCTGATTCTGGGAGAGTCATTCTATGGACCATTGGATCCATCGGACGCAGCCAATCTCCCGTCTTTAACTGAAGTTGTGGTTCGCGCCTACATCGCCAAGCCGGCGGGGCTGCGCATATTCGGTATGGTGGAGGAACTCTGTGGTCGTATGCGAAGCACAGGCGAAACTGAACGTCTTGCATTTTGGAACTGCGTCGCGTTCGGCAACTTCATCCAGGATCTACTAGTCGATCGGAGTAGCGAGCATCGCCCCACCGCACAACAATGGTCCGAGGCTCGGTCTGCATTCCTCGACTTGCTTGACGCATTACGCCCCGACGCTGCCTCGTGCTTGGCGCGGGTATCTGGATGAGTCTTTCTACTCGGCATTTTCTTAACTCTGAACCGGTGCCATTCGCAATGAAGAGCGACGGTTCCCAGCCATTTCTGTATGAGTGGACGATGCCAGCTGGCTACAAAGTTCTGGCGACTTGGATAAACCATCCGACCGGATCGAGAGGTTTTCAACCCGGCAAGTGGACGCCGCGAGTCTCGGTGTTATTGGAGGCAGCTAGCAATCAATCGGAAGCGTGAGCGTCGCCCGATGTCGTAAGTACCGCATCAGGTAGTTGTAAGATCAGAGTCAAGGGCTTTGCACCGCGCGCACGGTGCAAGGCCCCGATGTATTCCGTTCACACATAAAACCCGTCCGCGCGGCGCAAGACCGGACCTGATGTCGCGTTAATGCCCGCGATGACGGGCGTCATTTTGCTGGTTCTGCTGGTATTGCTGGTTCTGCTGACGTGTTCCAGACAGAGTCTTACCAGCGCGGCCACTCGGCGCATTGGGGTTCGGAAAACCGGGGATTACTCTCGACGGATACCGCGTCTCACCACGGGATGGATATCCATTGCCACGCTGTGGGACGGGTAGCGACTTCCGTTCAACGCCACGACTGCCGTATACCGGCGATGGGTACTGGCTGTACTGTCCATTGCCATACTGACCATCGTTGTAGCGACCATTGTCGTAGCGATCGTTTCCGTCGCTATCGTTGTCGTTGTTGTTATCGTTGGCGTTGCGGCCGTTCTTGTAATGTCTGTTCTTGTAGTGTCCGTTCTTGTAGTGCCCGTTTTTGTAGTGCCCATTCTGGTCACGCCCGTCCTGATACACGCCCGAATTTCCGTAGCCGAGCGACCCGTACGGACCCACGCCAATGACAGCGGCGCCGATGCGCTGCATCTGAGCGAGAACCCCCTGGTCCACGGCGCTACGCTGGCCTGCACGCTGCGCGCTCGCTGGCACCGATGCTATCAACATCGCGAGAGGGACAGTCGCCACACTTGCCGCCTTGAGCACAGTACCGATGAACTTTGCAGTCATAACACGTTGCCTCCAGTTGACACACACTGATACACCCGATCGTATCGTTCCTTCCACGTCTTGAGAAGTATATACGATGGAAGCGTCGCGTTAAGCGTCCGCGCGCGAGCATTCGTGTGTAATCGACAGTGAAGCTGTCATCAACCTGACAACTGGTGTGACGTGTGACTGTATGTGAGCCACGTACGTGCATTCCGTACATGTCGGGAACCTGTCACGAACACATCGGAGACGGGCGTGTTCCGTCACACCGAGACGTCGTGGTACACAAGCCGCATTGGACAGGTATCAGTCGTATATCGCTGATCGAGTGGGCACTGGCGCTGTGGTGGCGTTTGTCGGATGCTCCGATATAACAGGCATCGGCAACGGGACCGTCGGCGGCAGTTACATCCTCGCGTCAGTGAACAGCAACAGTCTCCCGTTCACGTACACGTCCGGATCGAACACGATCACTATCAATAGCGACCTCTACAATCTGCAAAGCAACGGCACTTACAACGAGACGATTAATGAGACAATCTCCAATGGTTACTCGAGCTCGCCCGCGAGCGACGCTGAGTCGGGCACGTGGGCGCGAACGGTAACGCTGTCGTTTTTATCCGAACTACAGCACTCAGGGCAACACCGCACAGTACACCGGCTCACTCACAGGCGGCGGCACATTCAGTCACAGTTCGCTGACGTTTTCGTATAGCGGCTCCCGGAGCTTTGCGGCCAGAATGAAGCAGGAGGAGCCTACATCGCCACGTGCTCGACGAAGTTCCTGCACATCCCCTCGCCTGCGTTCACAAGTCTTTCCCAGGGCGGCGGTACCACTTGCGGCCTCACTGGTGCTGGCCAGGCTTGGTGCTGGGGACGCAACAGTCTCGGAAATGCCGGCGTTGGCTACATCACGCCGGTACGGGCGCCATCGCAAGTTGTTGGTGGTATCGCGTTCACTCAGATATCGATCGGCGGTATGGTAGGCTGCGGGCTTTCCGCGAACGGCACCGCCTACTGCTGGGGTGGGAACCAGTTCGGTGGAATAGGAAATGGAACGTGGTCCATCAATGTCGGTATCACCCCGACACAGATCACATCCGCAGTCGCATTCACATCCATCTCTGTGGGCGCATCACACGCATGCGCTTTGACGGCAGGCGGGGATGCGTATTGCTGGGGTACCAACCGATACGGAGAGCTTGGCGCAGCAACATCCGAGACGTGCGGCCCGCCGAACACTGGCGGGACGTCGCCTTGTTCCACTCTGGCGGTTCAGGTTCAGAACGCGCCCAAATTCACCGCGATAACCACCGGATCGGCGTTCACCTGTGGCCTCACGAACGCGGGATCCGCATACTGCTGGGGAAATGCCAAGTACGCGGCGCTGGGTAACGGAACGACCACTGGAAGCAGTTTGGTGCCGGTACGTGTGAAGGATACGCCGTGACCCAACTTCGGTAGCGTCGATTCACGCTAGGTCGCGACGCAGTCCGCAGAATGATGGTGCCAGAACACGTGTGTAGCTCAACGCGCTGCGTGCTTCCGTGGGCGACCACCCCTGGCTCCATTCCGTCGCGCGGCCGCTGCTTTTGATTCGCTCGTCGCGCGACCGCCGAGGGAACCCAAGGCGCCCATCAACGGAGCGCGACCGAATGTGTCAAGAATGAGATCAGGTACGCTCAGGTCCACGTCCAGACTGTCCCAACACACACCATATCCGCCTGGAGTGAGCGTCACAGCTTGAAGCTCGGCCGGCTTGACCCGGGCTAGATACTTGATCTTCCCGACCGGGATCCCAGCCAGTACTCCGTTGGTCAGGAGCAGCATCACCCGGTTCTCCGATGGGTCGTACCACGCCTTTGATGCGCGAAGCCCCGCGCGACGCTCCGCGGCGTCACGCGCACGAGCGGCAGGAATCTGTGCATTGATTTCTGCGGCTGCCAGTATGCGCTGTTTACTCGCCATGATATTTCCTCCATTGCTGTCTCAGATAGTCGGCGTTGGTCTCGACTATTGCCACGGCCTGACGCACATCCGCGGGCCTCATTCCACGCACATCACGAACTGACACCCCTTGCTCCGGCGCATTGAGAACAATGACTACTTCGCCACCTTCGCGGGTAATGTGCACATGCACCGGCCCGTGCTCGCGCGTCGGCAGGAAAATGCGCACCTGAAATCCATTGTCCCGTAGCACGACCGGCATGTGAAAAACATAACCCAACAGCTTGGGTTATGCAAGGACGTGGCTCGGGCCGGTGACGTCGGATACCGTGCACCTTACTCTTGGGACCGCTCTGATATGAATGGGTCTTGGGACATAACGCCGATCCACTAACTTTAGCTCTGAATTACCGGCCGCCTCCGTCTCGGTGGCCGCCATGTAGAGTGACGGCGAGAGATTCGGCTCGTTGACCCGTTCGCCAGACCGTCCCCTCCGCTTGTGGAGGACCACGGTGGCACCGCCGACCGGATGTGCAGTTCAGTCCGGAGCCATGCGCGAGTGAGACGGGATCTCTACTCGAAAGGAGCTGTCGCCATGTGCGATCCCGCGTTCAATGACCCTTGGAGTTCGGACGACCTGACCTGGCGCGGACAGAGCGCAGAGTTGATCGATATCCGAATCGCAAAGATGCGACGCGAACTCGGCCGCCGGCAGTCGCCCGCCTTCGAGCAGCTCAAGGATTACCTGCGCGTGCCATTCGAGATTCCCGGTCGAGTAATCGCCGAGTTCGTCGAGATGCTCAGACCTCGATGCTTCGCCGACTCACAGAGCTATCGCCAGCCCCGCGGAGCGGTTCTGTGGACAGAGCTTCACTGGCTGCGTGAGGAAATGCTTATTGAGGCATTTGCGGATATGTGGCGACCGCAATATTACCCGTGGTGGAAGTCAAGCGCGCTGATCAAGCACGCGAATTCAGGTCCGGCGCTTTGGATGCGAGTGCTGTCCAGGCGTGTGGATGTGAGAACGCTCCTCGATATCGTTACTGAAGCAACCAAGCGCGGTGATACGGCATTCCTCCAACACCTCGAGAACTCGTTGGCGGCCATGGACATTGTGGCAAGCATCGGATAGTGGATACACGCCTCACCTTGAAATAAATGGTATTTGCTCGCAACAACCGCAAAGCCACAACGCAAGACTAGCGTGCCCCTCCACTTGCAGGCGTCGCGGTGCAGCTTCCATCCGCCTTACGTAATGTTGGGTACGTAATCCCAAGTTGATCGAGATACGTTTTGTATCGCGCCGGATCGTAGTAGAACTTGCGCATCGCGGGACGGTACTTTTCCATGATGTTCGCATTCAGCTCAATGGCCGGTGTGTCCTCCGGGCCCATGAGCGGTTGGTACTTGACGTCCTTTGTCTGCACGGTGCGGAAGTAGTCCCACGCATCCGCAACGAGCTTGGGCGTGAGAAGAATGTCAAGCATTGTGGCCGCCTGCGCCTTGGCACCGGCAGTTGCCCCTTCGTGCGCGAGTGGGGTCGCCATCGTGATCGCGTTGGACCAGTTGTGCCCGGGCAGCCCGGGAATGTTCGACGGAAAACGCAACGTTATCGTCGGTACATTCCACGATACATCGCCAATGTCGTCCGATCCGCCACCCATGTAGGTGGAGTCCGCCGGTCCCTCTAGCTTTGCCACAGTGGTGTCCAGCCCACGCGCGGGAACATTCAATTCCTTCTGTACCGCGCGTGCCAGTGTCTGGTCAGCGTCGGTCCAGTGCGGCAGCCCGATCTTGGCGATGTTCGCCGTCATCGCTTCAGCGATGGGCTTGTTGAAATACCCGGGCCACGCGGTACCAAGAATGCGAGTCGACGCCAGCTTGGTGCCGGTCATCATTGCCGCAGCATGCGCGATGGTATCGCCAACGGCGAACAGGCCACGAATGTGCGGATAGTCCAGCTCGCGGAAGTAATACCACACTGACGCGGTCGGTGGCACGACGTTCGGTTGATCGCCACCGTTGCTGATTACGTAATGCGACCGCTGCTGAAGGCGCAGATGTTCGCGCCGGAAGTTCCNNCGCCAGCCGCGTGCGCGGACTGTCCCTCAAAATTGAACTGCACCGAGATGAGGCCGCTCTGCGCGGCCTTCCCCCACGCAGTTCCGAGATTGTTGCCCACATGCGAGAAGAGAACTACATCGACATCCTTGAACACGCCTGCACGCACGAAGTACGCCTTGCTTCCCAACAACTCCTCGGCCACTCCGGGCCAGATCTGGATCGTACCGGAAAGATGATCGCGCTCCATGATCTTCTTCACNNGCCTGCGGAATGTCGTCGATGTCGGAGCCGAGCGAGATGACTGGCTTGCCGGCCCCCCACGTCGCGACCCACGCAGTGGGAATACCCGCGATGCCTTCCTTCACGGTGAAGCCATTCTTCCGCAGCACACCCACCAGGTATTTGGACGTTTCCGTCTCCTGAAAACCAAGCTCACCAAAGCTGAAGATCTGATCAACCATCTGCTGTGTGAACACGCGTCGCGCGTCGACGTCCTGAAGCACTTCACGTTTCAATGCCGCGAGCCGCGCGTCGGTGGGCGCCGCCGAGGCCTGTTGCGCCTGCACCCGCGAATTCGGGGCAAGCGTGAAGACGAGCGCAGTGATTGCGAGGATGATACGGTGAGGTGAGACAACACGGGTCTGGCGCAAGGATGGATCTCCGCGAAGCGTGAAGTGCAGAATAGGGTTATCGTGCGCGTTGGTGCAATGGTTAGGTCAGATGTTGCGCAGCGCGCACGGTGCAACAGCTGACCCCGCTTACATCGCCTGCGCGATCGCCTGAAAACGCGGCGTATCGCGTATGGATTCGAGATCGCTGTCGTGTTCGAGCCATTCCTTGTGACCGAACCCCCTGTCCACCGCCGTCTCCAGAGTGGCGAGTGCCTCGTCCGACATGCCGACCAGCGAGTAGGCGCACGCGATGTTGTACAGCATCCCCGAATCGTCGGGATCTATCGCAAGTGAGCGGCGAATGTACTCTATCGTTCGGTCGCGATCACCCATCTTTGCCAGCGTAGTCGCGCCCAGATTGGTCGCCCTTGCATCGTCGGGGTTGAGCTCGAGTCTTTCGTCTATAAGCTTGAGCGACAGCCGGCGCGCCGCCTCCGCTTCCGCCTCGAGGCCCATGTCCGCGAGCACCTGCGCCAAAAAGTTCGGAGCCTGGAAATCTTCCGGTCTCAGTAGCGAAGCCCGCTCAAACATCTTCGCCGCCTCCGCATTGCGCCCCTGCGACTTGAGTCCGCGTCCGTAGAAATACGCCGCTTCAAACAGCTTGGGATTGAGCCGCAATGCGGTCTCGAACTCCTGATCCGCTTCCGTGAACTTCTTGGTGAGCGACACCGCGATCCCGCGCGCGACATGAGCCTCGGCGAGATCTGGCTCCAACTCGAGCGAGCGCCTGCTCGCGATGTCGGCCTGGCGCAGATTGAACTCGCGCGCGTCCCAGTACGTGTAGAGCATCGAACATGCGTCGGCAATGCCGGCGTGCGCGAGCGCGTACTCAGGATCGATCTCGACAGCGCGATTGTACATCTGCCGAGCGTACTCCACACTCTTGCGGCGCCACTGATGGAAGTACTGCTGGCCTCGCAGAAAGAAATCGTACGCCTGCACATTGACAGCTCGCGCCTTCTCGATCGCCTTCTTCTCGCCCTCTGTAAGAATCACGCGGAGCGCCTTCACTATCGCCTGCGAGATGTCGTCCTGGATCGCGAAAACATCTTCAAGCTCGCGGTCGTACCGCTCCGACCAGAGATGATATCCGTCAGCGACGTTCACCAGCTGCGCCGTGATGCGGAGCTTGTTCCCCATCTTACGCACGCTGCCCTCGAGCACCGTGGACACCTTGAGTTTGCGACCGATGTCACCGATGTCCTCGTTCTTTCCCTTGAACGCGAATGACGAAGTGCGCGATGCAACGCGTAGCGATTGGATTTTCGTCAGTGCATTGATTATCTCCTCCGCCATTCCATCCGTGAAGTACTCGTTGTCCGCGTCAGCGCTCATGTTCGCGAACGGCAGCACCGCAACCGATTTCGCCGCTGATACTGCTTGCTGCGGCATTGTGAGCGTATCCAACGGAGTGACGAGACTGCTGGACGTCAGCGCCTGCGCGAACATCGCGGCTGTTTTGTAACGATCTCCGACATCGATCGACATCGCCTTGACCAGCGCGTGCTCAACGTTCTCCGGCACACTCGCGCGAAGCTCGCGGATGCGTCTCGGTACTTCGGTGAAACGCCTTGCAAGTATTGCCTGCGCGCTCGGTCCCGTGAACGGCCGCTGGCCCGTGAGCATCTCGTACAGCATGCAGGCGAGACTGTACTGATCGCTTCGACCATCCAGTTGCGCTTCGCCCGCCGCTTGCTCCGGACTCACGTAGGCAGGAGTGCCAACCATCATCCCCGTCTGCGTGAGCATCGCCGTCTGCGTGCCCGCAGAGCTCACGGCCTTGGCGATTCCGAAGTCCATCACCATCGGCTCGCCCTCGTACAACATGACGTTCTCGGGCTTGATGTCCCGGTGTACGACATTCTGGCGGTGCGCGTAATCCAGCGCGGACGCGACTGCCAGTGCGTGGTGAATCGCCTCGTCGATGGGGAGCGGCTGTTGGCGGTCGAGCCTCTCCCGGAGTGACTCGCCCTCGACGTACGGCATCACGTAGTATAGAAGGCCCTCGATCTCACCCGAGTCGAACAGCGGCAGGATGTGCGGATGATTGAGCCGCGCGGCGACTCTGATCTCACGGAGGAACCGGTCGGGCCCGAGCGATGCCGCCAGCTCGGGATGCAGCACCTTGAGCGCCACCACGCGCTCGTGCTTCGAGTCCTGCGCGAGATAGACCGTAGCCATTCCCCCGCGCCCCAGCTCCCGATCCACCGTGTAGGTCGGCGCGAGGATGTCGCGGATACGTTCGATAGGGGGTGTCATGCGGTTTCCGCCGGGGGGTTCCTAACTCCGGCAATGCCGTACCGGAGCAGGGGAAATGTATGGAAAGGCTGAAGAGCTGTCCAGAAAGTGAGGGTTGGTGGCTGGTACACACCTCCACCTTGAAATAAATGGCATTTGTTCGCAACGGGTCAGCATTGACTGGGGCCGGTTATGTCCGTACAATGTACGGGTAGAGCCTTTTCTCCCACTCGAGTATCTCCGTGTCCAAAGCCGCCCGCGCCTATCTGAATCTTCCCGCTGACGACCGCTTCGAGGCAAGGATCCCGAAGTTGCTCAAGCGCGATGCAGAAGCTGTCGCGAAATCGCGGGGCGAAACGCTGTCCCAATATGTGGTCGACGTTCTGGCTCGCCACGTTGCCGATGACATCGTGGCATCTGCCCAATGGCATCTCACTCCCTCTGAACAGGCGACGCTCCTTCAGACACTCGCAACCGCATCTCCGGACACGCGTGGATTACGCAGCGCCACCAAGCGTGCAGAAAAATTGTTCGGCGCCTGAGCGTCGACGACATAATACGATTGCGTTCGATCTGAATTGTGTATGCCAAGGCAGGCGAGCAACCGTATCTTGCCACGCATATTTATAACTGCGGTTGATTCCAATGCCGCCGCCTAACCGTCGTCGACCAACGCCGCCCTTTCGTCTGATCCCGCTCACTGAGTCGTGCCCCGTTGGCGCGTTCACATGTGGTACGCGTCCAGGAGCCGCCGAGATCAACGAATACCTTCACACCCGCGCCATGACGGAGCAATCATCGGGGATCAGCAGCGTCACGGTCGCGATCAATCCAGTCGCTGTTCAAGATGCTGACGTGATAATCGGATTCTTCACGCTCTCGCCGCTCTCAATTCCGCTCAGCTCCGCAGTGCTAAACGCTGTCGGCATGGCCGGCGCGCCATACCGCAGCATCGGCGGATATCTACTCGGGAGACTCGGTGTCGCCAAACGTTATCAGGGCAACAACTACGGTGCCGCGCTCATCGCCTCCGCGGTCAAAACGGCGAGGCGCGCACGTGAAGAGACAGGCGGGGTGTTTCTGGCGGTCGATGCGAAGAGCGACGTGCTGACTAGATGGTACAAGAAGTTGGAGTTCGGATTCGTGCAATTGGATCGCGGTCGATCCAGGCTGGTGATGCGGTTATGACGCCAGTTCAGCGCTCCGTTACGGACTTACCACTTCCCATCACGGGCAACCGAGATGCCGTCAGTTGCCGGCGCCGCAAGCGTTATCATACACTATGGCCATCATCTCGCGTGGTTTCCGTAGCCGGCGCCCGCCTGTAGACCCATCTCGCGTGCCGCCGGGCCAGTACGTGACGAACGATTTCCCCGTTCTCTCCGCCGGCCCCACGCCACATACACCACTCGCGGATTGGAGCTTCACCATCCGTGACGCCGTTGACGTACAGCGGTCGTGGACCTGGGATGAGTTCGCTCTGCTCCAGCGCGAAGACATAATTGTCGACATCCACTGTGTAACCAAGTGGTCCAAGCTCGACACCGCATGGTACGGCGTCGCGATCGATACTCTTCTTACCGGAATCGACACGACCTCCGCCAGATATGTCACCGCCTTCAGCGACGGCGGCTATACCACCAACATTCCCCTCGCTGATCTCACCAACGGCAAGGCATGGATCGCGATGGGTTACGGCGGCGAGCCATTACATCCGGAACACGGCGGACCCGCGCGTCTTCTCGTACCGCATCTCTATTTCTGGAAGAGCGCGAAATGGGTGCGCGGACTCGAGCTGCGCGACCACGACGTCCCCGGATTCTGGGAAGAGAACGGCTATCACGACTACGGAGATCCATGGCGGGAGCAGCGCTACCAGGGCGACTGATCTGGCGCGCGGCACGCGTCGTCGGGATCATCAACGAAACACCGCGCGTGCGCACGATCATGCTCGACTGTCCAGGCTGGCCTGGTCATCTCGCCGGTCAACACGTTGACGTCCGGCTCACCGCCGACGACGGATATCAGGCGCAGCGCAGCTATTCCATCGCGTCCGCGCCAGGTGACGACACACTCGCACTCACCGTCGAGCGAATCGACGATGGTGAAGTGTCACCGTATTTTGTCGGCGAACTTCACATGGGCGACGAGTTCGAGATTCGCGGACCGATCGGCGGATACTTCGTGTGGAGCAAGATGCGCGGCGGTCCGCTGCTTCTCATCGCTGGCGGGTCTGGTATCGTGCCACTGCGCTGCATCATGCGCCAACATGCTGCGGTGCTCAGCGACGCACCAATCCGTCTGCTGTATTCGGTTCGCGCCCAGTCCGAGATCATCTATCGCCACGAGCTCGATCAGTTCGCAAGCACCGGCGCAGAAGTTGTCTTCACACTCACGCGCGAGTGGCCGGATGATTGGACAGGTTACCGCCGACGCATCGACGCCGATCTTCTTCGCGAGGTCGCATGGCCAAGCGACACTCGGCCACTCGCATACGTATGCGGCCCAACGGCATTCGTCGAGCGTGCCGCGAACGGGCTGGTGTCACTCGGTTATGAGCCCGATCGCATCAAGACCGAGCGATTCGGCCCGACCAGCGATGCTACATCGCGCACCGAGTAGCAGCTCGACTCCCACAAACGAACATGCAGCCCTCCGGACTTCCGGAGGACTGCATTCAATTCGCTTCAGCGCCCCGCTCTAGTATCCGCGCGGACGAGAGTTACCCTGCTGGTTCGTCCGATTGGTGCCAGGGAGAGCCTTTCCAGACTGACCAGACTGACCAGACTGACCAGACTGGCTCGCCTGATTCGCGGCTGGGAAATTCCGGCCAGTCCTGCTCTGTTGAGCATCACCTGGAAGAGTCTTTCCAACCTGCGCATTACCGGTCTGATATCGACCGTCGTTCTGCACACGACCAGGATACTGCGTCCGCGACGGGTTGACGATCACGCGCGAAGGAGCTGGAAGCGCCTTCCCACCCTCAACACCTCGGTTACCGTACACCGGACGATACACTGGCTGCTGCACGATTACCTCGCGTGGGTACGTTCCGTACTGGCCGTACTGGCCGGACTGGCCATAGTTGCCGTTCTGTCCGTACTGACCGTAGTTGCCAGACTGACCGTAGTTACCGTACTGGCCATTGTCGCCGTAGCCGTAGTTACCAGCTGGCTGCCAGAACGCGGCGATGTCGTACGACCCAGCTCCGCTCTGCGTGTCGCGAATGCGCACCACTGTCGTGTATCCGTTCTGAGCGCTTGGCTGCTGCACTACGTCGGCGTTACCGCGTCCTTGCCGCATCTGGACACTCACGTATCCGTTGGTCGACGGAATACCAGCGATCGTGCGCGCGTTGTCGTAACCAGTCATCTCACGCGGACCCATGGCAATGACAGATGCACGGCCACCCTGCATCTCGACGCGCACTTCCTGGTCAACGTTACCGCGCCAGTCGAACAACTCGCGTTGTGCAGCTCCCTGCGCACTTGCAGGTGCAGACATCGACAACACCGCGAGCGGCACGGCGGCCATGCTCGCTACTCTAAGAACAGAACCTACAAACTTTGCGTTCATGATAACAACCTCCAGATTGTTGCACGTTCTGCATCGAATCGTGCTTTTCCATCCACATAATTAGACGCTGATATCACCGTCACGTTAAGCCTGAAATGAGCCGTTTCCCGGGCTAAATCGTGCTTATAGCTGTCATGAAGATGACATTGAGCGGCAACCGGATCGTGCGCCAGCGAACAATGCCTGCTGGTGTGTTTCGCCTCTTGACGGCGCCGTGGCACATAAGGCGCATATCGCGAGTATCACAGATTGAGCGGCAACTTGCCGCGTTCACGGAACTGACAGGATTCGGAGGATTACGTCCATGCGCTTTCGCACATTCAAATCACTGGCGGCAGTCGTAGCGCTCGCTGCGTTCGCGGCGTGCTCAGATAGCACGTCTCCGTCCACGCAGTTGGCGGGCGGCAGCTACTCGCTTCAATCGGTGAACGGTAGCAACCTGCCGTATTCGTATTCGTCTGGATCGAGCACTCTCACGATCCAGAACGACAGCTACAACCTCAGCAACAATGGCACGTACAGCGAGACGATCAACGAGACGATCTCCAACGGTTACTCCAGCACGCCAGCAAGCGACGCGGAAGCGGGAACATGGTCCCAGAACGGGAACGCCGTGGTGTTCGCGCCAAACTACAGCACACAGAGCAACTACACGCAGTACACCGGCTCACTCTCGACCGGTGGGACGTTTAGTCACAGCTCGCTGACGTTCTCGTACAGCGGCGTGGTGTGGGTGTACAACCACAATTGACCGCCACCTACCGGCTGGCATCCAACAGCGACACTCCATAAACCGACAGCTTCCGATCCGCCGTGACGAGCGTGCATCCTTCGACCGTTGCCTGCGCTATCAGCATTCGATCGAAGGGATCACCGTGGTGCATGGCAAGGGCTCGAAGTGCCGTCGCGTGTTGGATACTCACTGAAAGCTCAGCGAAGTCGTTCGCTCTGATCATGTCGCTGAAATCGCTCGAATACGTGAGCTTGCCAACCGCACGCTTAATCTCGGCTTCCCACGCCGAGGCCGCGCTGACGTACACGGCATCACTTCCACGGATGGCCGCGCGCGTTGCTGGACCAAGCCTTGGCGAGCCCTCTTCCCACCACAGAAGGACATGTGTATCGAGTAGTAAGGCCACTATCGTTTCTTTCGTTTCTTTGGTCTGTGCGGCGCTTTCGGTTCCTCAAGCGAGGTCACTAAATCCGGAACTTCGCCGTAAAACGCCGCGAGTATATCGGGAGGCAACGGATCGTCAAAGTCGGCGGCGATCCAGATCTGGCCTTTCAGGCGACCAGGCTCCCGCTCCACCTTCGATTTCGTGGCAAGCGGCATCAGACGCGCCATTGGCTCACCAGCATTGGCGATGATGATCTCACGGCCAGCCGCCGCTTCCTTCACCAGTTGCGAAAGATGCGTCTTGGCCTCGTACAGATTTACCTGCTTTGGCTTGTCCGGCGGCATGGGTCCCTCCTCCATCAAGTTATGGGAAAATCCATGCTTGGTCAACTTGGTTGGTCTGATTGGTCTGATTGGTCAACTATTTTCAACCCAGCTCTGCCAGCAATTCCCGTAGCTCCCGCGCACTTCCGGGCCGCCCTGCCGGCTCCTTGTCCAACAATCGCATCACGAGTCCAGATAACGCCAATGGGACGCTCCCATCCCGCTCCGCCGGAGCGACCGGCACGGTGTGCAGCACCTTGGCTATCAGTGCGATCGGCGACGCACCCTCGAACGGAAGCCCGCCAGTGAGGCACTCGTAAAGCACCACCCCAACCGCGTACAGATCGCTCCGCGCATCCACCTCTTCAGCCAGTAGCTGCTCCGGTGCCATGTACGCCGGCGTCCCAATCACCATGCCGGCCTGCGTCAGCGTGCTGGTATGCTGCGCCAGTCGCGCGATGCCAAAGTCCATCACCTTGAGCACTCCGTCCGGGTCCAGCAGCATGTTCTGCGGCTTGATGTCGCGATGGATAACACCCTGCCCATGCGCCACCTCGAGCGATGCCGCGAGCTGCTGCGCGATACCGAGCGTTGACGGTACGCTCAGGTGTCCACGCATATCGATGAGATCGCGTACGGTGATCCCCTCCACGTACTCCATCGTCACGTAGTACGCGCCGTCACGTTCGCCCAGATCGTGCGTGCGCACAACATTGCGGTGCGAAATGCGCCGCGCGAGCCGAATCTCCGTCTTGAACCGCTCGACCACGGTCGGGTCGTCGGTCATCGCGTTGCCGCGCAGCATCTTGATCGCGACGTCTTCCGCCAGCTCGCGGTCGCGCGCCTTGTACACCATTCCCATTCCGCCACGACCCACCACACGCATTATCTGATACCGATTCGCGAAGAGCTCTCCGGGAATTAGCGCGCCATCATCCGGCTGCTGGTCCTCACCGAAATCCGTCGCAGAGCGTTTTGCTTCGTCCATCTCGCGCCGAAGATTCTCGACGTGATCCTGTAACCGCTGTTCCCGCGCCTTGACGCCAGCGGCCATGGAATCGAACACGCGGGCGAGCCGCCCGAGTGCATCGTCCCGCTCCGCCACTTTCGCCAGCGAGCCGGCAGCGTAAGTCCCTCGCTCCACCGCCGTCGCTGCCTCGGCAACTCGCTCAACCTGGCGGAGATAATCAACCTCCAGATCACGTAGTCGCTTCTTCTCGATACATGCGCCCACGCGCGCGCGCAAGATCACGGGATCGAACGGTTTGGGAAGGAAATCATCTGCACCGGCCTCGATGCACGCCGCAATAGTCGAAAGATCGTCCGCCGCTGAGATCATCACGACTGGGATGTCACGCGTCGCTGGATCGCGCTTCATGCGCTGAAGTACCTCACGTCCGTCCATCCCGGGCATGCGCACGTCGAGCAACACCACGTCGTACGATTTCTGTTGTACATGCTCGAGCGCCGACTCGCCATCACCGGCAGATACCACGTCGTAACCCTGCCGCTTCAGGTGCCGCTCGAGCACGTTGCGATTGTTGGTCTCGTCATCCACGATCAGAATGGTGCCGCGACCGCCAGACACGGAATTCGCGTCGACATGGACATCGGCTGGCGCTACTTCGGCATGCTCCATCGCGTCTGTTCGCTTCGCGGCGACGAGCTGTTCAGTCGCGTGACGGATCTTCCCAACATCCGCTACGAATTCATCATCGGTGGCAGCTTCCTGCGGCGCAAGCATCCCTGCCATGAGCTCAAGGATGCGGGCGTGTGGCTTGCGCAGTTGCTCGTACAACACGTCAACATCATTCTGCGTAACCTCGCGGCCACCCGGTGCGAGTGACGAGTTGATCATCTCCAACGCTTCGCGTACCGCACGCAACGACCCCTGGAGTCTCGCCTTCCGATCCGCATGCTCGGCGCCATCCGCATCTTCCAGCAACAGCTCACAGTAGCCAACAATGTGATTCACTGGCGTTCGGAGGTCGTGACGCAGCGTCGCAATCTCGTCCTGCGATAAAATACGCGTTGATGCGACGGTCACAGTGCCGCGAGAAGCGTGTTCATCTTGAGCAATAGCCGATCGATCTCAACCGGCTTGGTATCGTAATCGCTGCAGCCGGCGTCCATTGCCTTGTCGCGATCACCGGCCATCGCGTGCGCCGTTAGCGCAATGATCGGAATGTTCCGGGTCTCCGGCACTGCGCGTAGCTGCCTTGTCGCCTCCCATCCGTCAATCACGGGAAGGCTCATGTCCATCAGGACGATGTCGTACCCGCCAGTGCGCGCCATCTCCACACCCTGCGCTCCGTCCAGCGCCATGTCCACCTCGAAGCCTTTCTTCCTCAGGCGGCGCGACAGCATGTCACGGTTCATCTCATTGTCTTCCACCAGCAATACTCTCTGCATCAGTGCGTCTCCACGTTCTGTGCCGTTCGCTTGAATCTGTTTCCAAGTTGCGACGCGATCTCAGATAGCAGCTCGTCGCGTGAATGATTTCCCTTCTGTAGCACCGTCGTCACCTGTCCATTGAGCTGCTTGCGCTCGTCAGCCGTGAGCTCCTTTGCCGTAACCACTACTACAGGAACAGTGCTCGCGCGTGGAAGCGCGCGGATCTCGGATAGAAACTCGAACCCGTCCATCTCCGGCATCATGAGATCGAGCAGGATTATCGCCGGCTCTTCGCGATCCATCTGCGCTAGCGCTTCGCGTCCATTACGCGCGACCGTCACGCGCCACCCCTCGCTTTCGAGCGTGCGCCGGAGCAGCTCGCTCGCGGCCGGATCGTCCTCCACCACCAACACCGATCCTCCGCTTTCATCAAGCCTGTACTTCATCAACACTCGACGCAACTGCTCACGATCGATCGGCTTGGTCAGATATTCGGAGGCGCCGAGCGCGAAACCCATGCGTTTGTCATCAACGATCGTGAGCATGATCACCGGGATGTCAGACAGTTCCGGATCGGCCTTGATCGCCGACAGCACCGCCCATCCGTCCATGCCGGGCATCATTACGTCCAGCGTTATCGCATCCGGCCGACTTTCCCGGGCCATGCGGAGCCCCGCCTCGCCAGTCGCTGCTTCGTCAACCGTCAATCCCTCGCGCACGAGGAACCTGCGCATTATGGATCGTACCGATGCCTCGTCGTCGATAACCAATACCCTGCCAGCGCTGGAGCTGCTCGTGCTCGCTGTAACCGCGGGCGCAACCGCAACGTCGGACGCTGTCTCTTCACCAACTGTCGCTGGAAGCCGGATTGTGAATGTCGATCCGCGCCCATGCTCGCTCTGGACGTCGATGCGGCCGCCCATCATTTCGCAGAATCGGCGCGTGATCGCAAGGCCAAGTCCGGTGCCGCCGAATCGGCGCGTCGTTGACGCCTCCGCCTGCGAAAATGCCTCGAACAATTTCGCTTGCTGTTCGGGGGTCATCCCTATCCCGGTATCCGAGATGCTGAACACATACTCGTCGCCATCATGCTCCAATGAGTGCTCGCGCGTGACGTTCAGCCGTACAATGCCCTGATCGGTGAACTTGGATGCGTTGGACAGCAGGTTGAGAAGTGTCTGCCGAACCTTGATCATGTCAGCCCGCATCGCGCCAAGATTCGGGGCGCAATTCACCTGGAGTTGGTTTCCATTCTGCGCGAGCAATGGCTCTACTGTCATGACCACATCATCAATAGTCGAGCGTAGATCAAAGGTCTCGATGTACAACTCCATTTTTCCGGCTTCAATCTTCGACAGGTCCAACACGTCGTTGATCAACGCGAGCAGATGCTTTCCCGACGACCTGATCTTCCCGAGGTCGGCGATGTACTGCGTATCGCCATTCTCCTCGGCGTCTTCCTTCAACATCTCACTGTAGCCGATGATGGCATTGAGCGGGGTGCGCAGTTCGTGGCTCATGTTGGCCAGAAAGCGACTCTTGGCCTGATTCGCCGACTCGGCTTCGCTCTTGGCGCTCAACAGATCCGTTACGTCATGGTACAACGCCATGATTCCGACATTCTTTCCTTCCACCGCCACTGGCACACCCGCAAGCTCCACGTCGAGCAGCGAGCCATCCTTGCGCCGGCGCTTGCCAATTCCTCTCGCGGTACGATGCGTTGCCTGGCTCGTGTACGCCTTTGCCTCTGCTTGTGTCTCATCAGTGTTGATCAGCTCGTCGAGATCTCGACCTATTCCCTCAGCCTGGGAATAGCCGAAGAGCTTCTCAAACGCCGGATTGAACGAGGTGATGCGGCCGTTCGTCTCGAGCGTGACGATGGCGACGGGGCTGTTCACGACGACAGTCTCGAAGTACTCCTTCTGCCGTTGCGCTTCCGTGTAAAGCCGCGCGTTCTCGATCGCGATCGCCGCCTGTGGAGCGAACAGATTGAGCAATCGCAGATCGTCCGCGCCGAACTGCCGCGCCGGATCTGAGTGCACGCTCGCGATCGCGCCCACGAGACGGCGTCCAATCAACAGCGGCGCAGCCATCACAGCGCGCACGGTGCTGCGCACGTCGGAATAGCTGGAGGAACGGCCGATCCACTCATCGTACTCTGGAATTATGAGCGGCTCATGCGTCACGGCGACGGTCCCCATTGCGCCCTCACC
>PLEG01000346.1 GCA_003136975.1 Gemmatimonadota bacterium
ATCCTGCCGCCCCAGTCCGTCGCGTATTTACGTATTCGCCCGTCGCGTCCAAACTCACACGATCTCTGCGAGTCGCCCGGGGCAAGTGCGACGTGGGTTGGGATCAAGTAATACCGATCCGCACTGGCGACGGCATCCTTCGGGTACGCGGGGATCCTCCGCGGGCCGCTTGTTTAATGTTTTTCACCCCATTCGTTAAGGAGTCGTCATGCGCGCCCGGAACATCCTTGAGACCATCGGCAACACTCCGCATGTGCGTATCAACCGGCTGTTCGACCCCAGGGTCGAAGTCTGGATGAAGCTTGAGCGCGCGAATCCGGGTGCGAGCATCAAGGACCGGATCGGCGTGGCAATGATCGAAGATGCCGAGCGGCGCGGACTGCTCAATAAAGACTCTGTGATCATCGAAGCTACCTCTGGAAACACTGGGATCGGTCTGGCCATGGCCGCCGCGGTGAAGGGGTACCGGCTCATTCTAGTTATGCCGGACTCATTCTCCATCGAGCGTCGCCGGATCCTGGTTGCGTACGGTGCCCAGCTCGAGCTGACGCCGCGTGCGGAGGGGATCATCGGTGCGATCAACCGTGCACAGGCGATCGCAGCAGAGACGCCCGGCGCATGGATTCCCCAGCAGTTCGAGAACCCCGCGAACATCGACGCGCACAGGCGCACCACGGCTCAGGAGATCCTGAACGATTTTCCTGAGGGGATCGACTATCTGATCACCGGAGTGGGAACCGGCGGACACATCACCGGCGTGAGCGAGGAGCTGAAGCAGCACTTTCCGTCGCTGAAGACGTACGCGGTGGAGCCGGAGAAATCGACTGTGATTGCAGGAGGAACGCACACGCCGCACAAGCTCCAGGGAATCGGCACGGGACTTATTCCAGTGAACCTTCACGTGGCCACGCTCGACGGTACGATCGCCGTGTCGGAGGAAGACGCGTTCGAATTCGCGCGTCGCGCCGCGCGCGAGGAGGGAATCTTCGTCGGTACGTCGTCTGGCGCGTCACTGGCTGCGGTCGCCAAGAAGCTCCCCGAGATCCCCGATGGTAGCCGCGTCCTCACGTTCTGCTACGACACCGGCGAGCGATATCTCTCCGTCGAGGGGCTCTTCCCAGCGTGATCGTCGCTTGAACCGGACGGAACGAGACGTTGGCCGTATCGCTGGATGCAGCATCCAAGGCACAATCAGCCGACGCCAACCATGACCCATAATGACCTTTAGAGTACTTGTAACAGACGAGATCGACCCTGAAGGCGTCGCGTTGCTAGCGGCGGCGCCAGGCATTGCGGTCGAGGAAGTGCCAACTCTGCCAAAGGACGAGCTGTTACGGCGTATCGGCGAATACGACGCTATCATCGGACGGAGTGCCACTCATGTATCGGACGAGTTACTCCGGGCCGCGACGCACCTCAAGGTTGTGGGGCGTGCAGGCGTTGGCATCGATAACATCGCGGTCGATACCGCGACCGAGTTGGGCATCGCGGTCATCAACGCGCCTGCCGGTAATACCATCGCGGTGGCGGAGCTCTTCTTCGGTACTGTGATCGGGCTCCTACGCCACCTTCCTCGTGCGTACGAGTCGATGCACGCTGGGACCTGGGACCGTTCGACGCTGCTCGGCACTGAGCTTAACGGAAGGACACTCGGCATCGTGGGATTGGGACGCATTGGCAGCGAGGTCTCAGCGAGGGCACGCGCGTTTGGCATGAAAGTGGTCGCATACGACCCGTACATATCGGAATCGCGCTTTCAAGCGCTACACGTAAGGCGCGCGGAATCGCTCGATGATCTGCTAGATGAGACCGACATCCTCACCGTACACACTCCGCTCACGGAGGATACGCGCGGCATGATCGGCCAGCGTGAGCTGAATAGGCTATCACCAGATGCCATCGTGGTGAATATGGCCCGCGGTGGAATCGTGGGAGAGGATGCGCTGGCCGAAGCGCTCAACTCAGGTTGTCTCGCCGGTGGAGCGATCGACGTGTTCGTGAAGGAGCCGCTCGCCCCGGATCATCCGTTGCGCAGTACCAGGAATCTCTTTCTCACTCCGCATATCGGTGCATCCACGGCCGAAGCGCAGCGGAATGTCGCGGTGGACGCGTGTGCTGCGGTGCGTGATGCGCTCGTGCTGGGTGAGCTATCACGCTCGATCAATGTCGCGACGGGAGAACCGGGTAGGTGGACGGAGCTGAGTCCGGTCCGTACGCTCGTAAGGCGTGCGGCGGCTATAGGGCGCGCAGTCCTCGCCTCACAGAGCGGCACCGCGGTGGGCCGCATAGAGGTACGCGGGGGCCCATCGGTTGCCGGCTCGCGTGACGCACTCGTCACCTCGGCCGCGCTGGGCGCTCTCGATGCGGTAGTCGAACACGATCGTCTCAACATGATCAATGCGCGCACGATGGCCGAAGAGCGTGGGATCGAGTTGTCGTTCACCGAGACATCTGACAACGAGCGGCCCGGCGCATATGCACTGGAAGTACGACTGACTGGCGGAATGAAGGGCATCACGGTGGGAGGCGTCGCGCAGGGCACCTACAATGGTGGCACCGATGGCGGTTGTCGCATCACGCGCATTGGCGAATTCATGGTTGACGTGTGCCCGCGCGAAACGCTCCTTATTCTCACGAACCGCGACGTCCCCGGTGTCATCGGACGAGTCGGAACGGTACTTGGCGATGCCGGCGTCAACATCGCTGAATACCATCAGGCGCGCCTCGCTCAGGGTGGCGAAGCGCTCGCCGCAGTGTCGGTCGACGGTGCGCTCGGTTCAGATCTCAAACGACAATTGTTGGCTCTCAATGAAGTCAGTTCGGCTACGGTCATAACCTTTCGAGGCTCATGACCCAGGGCGTCGATACCGACGTCGACATACGGGCGGCATATGCGGCTGATGCATCTGGACTGGTGCACGTACCCGATGGCGTCGCGCGTCCAGAAAGCGTGGAGGAGGTGGCGGAACTCCTCCGGCAAGCAAGTACGGACCGGTTTTGCGTCACTCCTGCCGGATCTCAGACCAGTACTACTGGCGCATCCGTGGCGGCATCGGGAGTGTTGCTGTCCCTTCAAAGAATGAACCTCATTCTGGACGTCGATCCCATCGCGTCAACAATGCGCGTGCAGGCCGGCGCGCTCGTGGGCGATGTGAAGCGTGTAGCGGACGCGGAAGGACTGCTATTCGCTCCTGACCCCACCAGCGAAAATGAGTGCACGATAGGTGGCGCAATCGC
Organism: Gemmatimonadota bacterium; assembly: GCA_003136975.1. GTDB lineage: Bacteria > Gemmatimonadota > Gemmatimonadetes > Gemmatimonadales > Gemmatimonadaceae > Fen-1247. The sequence goes on from PLEG01000346.1 coordinate 3,238, forward strand.
GTGTAACGCGTCGGGAGCGCGCACTCTCAAGTATGGTGCAACGCGGCAGCACGTCCGCTCAATCAAGGTAGTGCTGGCGTCGGGCGACGAAATAACGCTCCGTCGCAACGGGCTGGAAAAGAATACGGCGGGCTACAGCCTGGCGCACGACCCCGTTGACTGGTTCGTCGGAAGTGAAGGAACGCTCGGAGTAGTCGTGGAAGCCGAGCTTGCGCTTCTACGTCGTCCGGACTTGGTAATTGGGACCGCAGTGCCGTTCCGATCGGAGCGCGATGCGCTGGCCTTCGTAGCCGCCGCACGGCGTGCCCGCGACGCCCGATTCCTTGACGCGCGCTCCAGTCAGGCGCTCGATCCGCGTTGCCTCGAGTACTTCGATGAACCTGCTCTGACGATTGCCCGATCGGCAGACGATCAGCCTGGATGGGCAGAGGGTGCGGCGGCAATGGTGTACCTGGAACAGGAAGCAACCTCGGATACTGCAGATGCAGCGCTTCACGGTTGGCTTGCGCTGGCCGATCAGCATCACGCATATGACGATATCCGTGCCTTCACGAGCGAGGGTGAGCTGCGGCATGCGCGCGCAATGCGACACGCTGTCCCGGTCACGATGAACGAGCGCGGTGCTCGATATACGGCCGTGGGTGGCCGTAAGGTGTCCACCGACTGGGCGGTAGCGTATGAACTGCTCCATAATGCAATCGAGGAATCGCGAAAGCTCGCGCGCGACGCCGGCGTTGAACAAGCTGTTACGTATGGCCACGCCGGCAACGGACATCCACACCAGAATTATCTTGCTTTCGATGCCGCCCATCTTGCACGGATCGAGCACGTGGTGGAGGAGACGCTGAAGATGGTAGTGCGGATGGGTGGGACGGTGTCTGCCGAACATGGGATCGGGAAGCTCAAACGGCGCTGGCTGTCACTACAGATTAGTCCACTTGCGATTGGAGTGATGCGTGCCGTGAAGCGAGAACTCGATCCTCACGGACTTCTCGCACCGGGAAACATCTTTTGACGACGGACAGGGTCAATGGCGGGCACACGCGTTTCGCATCGGTTGTGCTTGACGTGGATTCTACTTTGTCTAGCACCGAGGGAATCGAGTGGCTTGCAGCGAGACGGGGCGCCGAGGTGAGCCGCCGCGTGACCGAAGCTACCCAGGAAGCGATGCACGGTGAGATCGCTCTGCAGGATGTTTATGCAAAGCGGCTTGATCTCATACGGCCGACGCACAGGGACATCGAGATGCTCGGACGTGAATACATCGAAACCGTGCTTCCAGGTGCGCGGGATGCGTTATCAGCAATACGCGGCGCGGGCGTACGTATCGTCATCGTGAGCGGCGGACTTCGCGAGGCGATAATACCGCTCACGCGAAGTCTGAATGTTCCGGATTCAGACCTGCATGCAGTATCCCTGAGCTTCACCGAAGCCGGCGACTATGCGGGATTCGACATCCGCTCGCCGTTGACACGTAATGGCGGCAAGCCGGCAGTGGTCCGATCGCTCCATCTTCCGCGGCCCATACTTGCCATCGGCGACGGCATAACCGACGCGGAGTTGAAGACCGATCTGCCAGCTGCGGCGGATGCATTCGCCGCATTTACGGGAGTCGCCGCTCGGGATCCTGTCATACGCGTCTCCGATTACGTCCTACGCTGCTTCGACCAACTGCCAACCGTGGTCCTATCATGACGACGCCCCCGCAATTCGGTACATTCTTTCTTCCCGGCCCTACAGAGGTTCGCGCGGAAGTTCTGAACGCGATGACCCGACCCATGATCTCGCACCGCGGGCGTGAGTTCGAGCAGCTCTTCGATCGCGTGCAAGACGGACTTCGGACCATCTTCGGCACAGAGCGACCGGTGTTCGTCGGAACGTGCTCGGCTACTGGTTTCATGGAGGCGGGAGTACGCTGCGCGCCACCCGGACGACTGCTTGCGCTGGTTAATGGAGCATTCTCGGAAAGATTCGCGTACATCGCCGAAGCGTGCGGAAGAACCGTCGATCGGTACAACGTACACTGGGGCGAAGCGCATGACGCGGACGAGTTGGCTGCCCGCCTGGAAACGCATGACTACGCTGTAGTTAGCGTGGTGCACTCGGAAACATCGACAGGGACTCTGAACGACATCCGCGTGATCTCGGATGCCGCACATCAACACGGTGCCGTCTGCA
>PLEG01000355.1 GCA_003136975.1 Gemmatimonadota bacterium
ACGTTCAGATCGGCAGCGAGATTCCGCAAGCGCGCTTCATCGCTTCCCTCGCCTACCAGAACGTAGCGCAGATTGGGAAATTCGTCACGCAGCAGCGCGAGCGCCTGGATCCCGGTATCCTGCCCCTTGTGCGGAGCCAGGCGCGCCACGGTCAATACGATTGGCGCGCGCCGGATTCCCCAACGCTGCCGCAGAGTCCCGGTATCGCGCCCCGGTCCGAACAACGCCGGGTCAGTCCCAAGGCCCAACGCGGCGACTGGAGGAGGTTGTGAAATACCGGTCTCTTCCATCACGTCGCGTGCGAGCGTGGCAACGTATTCCGAGGTTGCCACAATTCCCGCAGCGTCCCCCAATACGAGCCGAATCATGCGACGGACCATTCTGCTCCGCTTTGCCCTGTCGCGCAGACGAGACAATTCTCCCGCGTTCACATACACAACGTATGGAATTCGCAGCCGCTTGTGGGTCCGCCACACGACGCGCCCAACGACGCTGATGTCTCCGCAGTGCAGCACGTGGACGCGTCCTCGGCAGCGCTTGGTAAGCCACCGCTCCCAACGCAACCGATTTATGAACGATCCTGCATGATCATGTGCGAACGACTGGCGTTCGATCTTGTAGTCCTCTTTCGCGTCGTGGCGCGCGAAATCTCTTGCTGCAACTGTGGAGACCGACATCGGCTCCGGATACCGACGCACCAACGCAACGTGACGTCGTGCCGCTCCGTCCAGCTCCGGAAGAAAATCCTGCGTTACAAGTAGATGTTGCAACAGGCTTATCCGGTGACAGACTCAAGAGACCACGCATTACCCGACAGGAGATTGGCGATACGCTGATCGTACGTATGGTTCGCACGGACAAAACGTTCGCCATCCTTCCTGATGCGCTCACGCGCCGCGGGATCGCGCAGGTAATAATCGAGCTTGTCGATACAATCAGCCGCATCGACGTACCACGCGCAGTGCTCGCCGTCACGAAGAAATTGAGTAACGCCGGGCGTGCCCTGGCCGAGGTAGAACGCGCCGGCGAGAATCACCATCCAGGTGCGATCGGACGTGTATGTGACTCCGCCGGCAGCACGCGACGGGTTGATACCAAGAGTAACCGCCGAACTGGAGCAGACCTGCGCGAACTCCCTGCCCTCCACGCTGCGGCCATTCCACTTGAGCTCCTTGCTCCACTGATCCCACCCCGGTCCGTACACTCGAACATCGTGACGCTTCGCTACATCCAGCAATAATGCGGCGCGAGACTGGTCATAACCGGTCCCGATAAATGCCGCATCGCCTGCATATTCCGCGCGCGGCGCTACAGGAATGATGCCGGCATCGCCCGCAGCGGGGAGGAACTTGGCGTTCATCCCCAGCGCTCTCCACTCGTCGTCAAAACCAGTGACGAAAAACGTGTTGGCTACACGCCCGACTGCGGCGATGTGCCCGATGTCCGGCCGCGCGGTGTCGCGATACCACTGCGGATCGTGGTACCACATCGCGTTGGGCGTATCGGCCACGAGCCGACGAACTGTTTCCAGGTCCAGCGCCAGGCACTTGGACAGAAAGATGAAATCGGGCTTGAAGCGTCGCGCACGCGCACGGACGAGATGTTGCGTCATGCGGCGCCCGATGGCGCGTTTGATCCTGCGATCGTCCAGTATGAGGGTCGTGTGTCCAGCTCGCTGCAATGCATGATCGGTAGCTGCTTCCATGCGCCATGGATTCGAGCTCCCAACTATCAGGACTCGCATTGCATGGCCCACAGTCGCGCATACTTGGCACATACACTCGCCGCCGCGAGCGAGGCGAGTACCGCGCCGCGCGTACCGTCCAGGAACCCCAGCCGAAAAATGAACATTTTCACAAAGCGCGCCGGTGGCTTGAATACAATCGCCGCCATCGATGCGCGTCGCCCTCTTCGCGACTGCTCCTCCGCCCACCACCGGCTGTAGCGTACGAACTTCTCGAAGTAGATGTCCAGCGACGCGTAGGGATAGTGCAGAAGAGACGCACCAAGCGTGCCCGGCTCACCACTCGTAATCACGTGCTCGTGCACCTTGCTATCGTCATATCGCAACACGGAATCGAACAGGCGCACGGGGCGATCGGTTTCCCAGCCGCCGTGCCTCACCTCACCACCAAAGAAATAATTCCGTCGCGGCACACGATAAGCCGCGGATGCCGGGCGCGCGATTACATCGCGCACCGCGCGTTCGAGATCGGATGTGCCACGCTCGTCCGCATCGACGACCAACACCCAGTGATTGCGCGCCTGCGCGATCGCAACGTTTCTGAGGGCACCAATCGTTGAGGCTTCGGCCCCATCGATGATAGTCGCACCGGCTTCTCTTGCGTGTTCGAGTGTGTCGTCGGTCGAGCCGTGATCCGCCACGATAATCTCGCCGGCCCAACGCACCGAGTCGATGCATGCCGCGATATTGGCGGACTCGTTGCGCACTGCGATGACAACCGACAGCTGCACTGGATCGGCCGAGATCGGCATCCTAGCGCCCGCGCCGCGCGGTCGCAGCTGCCGCGGCCATCTCGAAGCCGTCAATCATGCCAGCCTCGCTCCCCTGGCGCACCACTCGACTGCGCGCCGCGGCACCCATCGCCTCGCGCGCGCCGTCGTTGCTGAGCAGCTCGGCAGCCACGGCCGCTGTAATGAACGCGTCGTCACTGGGCGCCAGCATGCCCGTGATGTCGTGAAGCACATAGTCCTCCGCCACGGAGCGCTCTGGCGCAAGCACAGGGATCCCGAGCGACATGAAGTCCAGGATTCCGTACACCGCTGTATCCGAGTCGGCGACAACCCAGCCCAGTCGCGCGCTGCGCATTATCTGAATGTGATCCGCGCGGTCACCGAGAAACGTGACCAGATGCAACGCGCCGAGTGCAGCGGCCTGCATCTTTAAATCGTCGTCGTAGGCACCCTCGCCAACAATCACGAGATGCAATCCCGGGTGACGAGGAGCGAGCATCGCCACGGTCCGGATCGCCGCGGCCGCGCGACTGCGCGACGATGCATCGTGGATGCATACCACATTCACGTCGTCGCCAGCCAGGTCCGCCGCGTTCTGCGGCGCGACTTCCACGACC
>PLEG01000027.1 GCA_003136975.1 Gemmatimonadota bacterium
GAACGCGGGAATCCACGGCCGAGGCCAATACGATTGACAGCCGCCTTGCAGGAGTGGCCGTTTCACTAGACTCCTAGAAGGCAGGCTCATCCTGGGCATCGCGTTCGACGCGGTGAAACGCATCACTCAACACCGCGAAGACTCCACGGGCAATTCTCGCAGCACCGGGAATTCCCCCTGCGGGGCGACGGTGTGCGCGGATACCGTCGGCCATGGATTCCCGCATTCGCGGGAATGACGAGGTCTTGGTGATTAACTCGTTGGCGGTTGGTCCACTACACCTGCGAGGCGACGGTGTACGCCGATGTCGTCGGCCGTGGATTCCCGCGTTCGCGGGAATGACGAGATTCGTAGCCCGTCACCCCACGGCCGTGAGTTCCCGCGTTCGCGGGAATGACGAATGTCGTTCCGCGTCACCCCACGGCCGTGGGGCCTACCCCCCTAGCGCGGGGAACCTCGCGACATTGGTCTCGCGCACGATCTCGTACACTGCATCAAACACAGTCTCCACGTTCGGCTTGGACCAGTAATCGCCGTCACGTCCATAGGCCGCGCGGTGTGCCGCGGCACTCAGCGTGCGTGGCGCCGCATCGAGCCAGTAGAAGCCGCCCTGGCGCTCCAGGACTTCCTGCATCATGTAGGCGGTTGCGCCGCCCGGAACATCCTCGTCCAGAAACAACACCTTGTTCGTCTTCTTGAGTGACTCAACGATCGTTCCGTTAATGTCGAATGGCAGCAGCGATTGAACGTCAATCACTTCGACGTTGACCCCGGCGTTCTCTTGAAGCAGTCGCGCAGCATCGAGTGCGATGCGACAGCACGCGCCGTACGTTACGACGGTTACGTCTGATCCTTCACGTATTACTTCCGGAACGCCGAGCGGCAACGTGAAGGTTCCGATGTTGGACGGAAGCTTCTCCTTGAAGCGGTAGGCATTCAGAACCTCGACAACGACCGCTGGATCGTCGCCCTGCAGCAACGTATTGTAGAATCCCGCCGCGCGTGTCATGTCACGCGGGACGAGAATGTACATGCCGCGCAGCGAGTTGATCATCATCGCCATTGGTGAGCCCGAGTGCCATACACCCACCAGGCGATGGCCGCGCGTGCGCACGATCACAGGTGCTTTCTGGCCGCCCCGCGTGCGGTAGCGCAGCGTCGCGAGATCGTCCGACATGACCTGAAGCGCGTACAGCAGGTAGTCGAGGTACTGGATCTCGGCGATGGGCCGCAATCCACGCATCGCCATTCCGATCGCCTGGCCGACTATCGTGCACTCCCGAATTCCCGTATCACCAACGCGCAGCTCGCCGTACCGCGCCTGTAAATCAACGAATCCCTGATTCACGTCGCCAAGCCGCCCCACGTCTTCACCGAAAGCGATTACGCGGGGATCACGCTTCAGGGCGGCGTCGAAGCACGCGTTGAGCACCATGTAACCGTCGATATCGACCGCGTTATCATCGTAGCGCGCTGGCTCAACTGATACCTTGAGCGCGGACTCGGCCGACTCGGAATAGAGCTGCGCGTGATAGCGATCGTCCATCAACACTTCCTGCGCCTGCTTCCAGAGTACCAACGGCTCCGCCGCGGATGGTGTGTCACGCAAGGCGACTATCGCTTCGTGCACCGCGGCCGCGATCTCGCGTCGTAGTGGCGCCTGGCGTGCCGCCAGATCCTTGCCGATCGTTTCGAGCGTGGTGGCCTGTGCGTCGCTGACGCCGGACGCAGCGACGGAGGCAAGCATCCCGTGCACCTCGTCCTTTTCGGCGTTGATCGGCGACTGGTAGGCCTGCCAGGCGGCATCGCGCGCGTCGCGCGTGCCCTCGCTCTCCTGGTCCTCGAGCGCTTCGAGCTCGGCTGGCGTGGCGATTTTGTTCTTGATGATCCAGGCCCTGAACCGCGCGAGGCCATCGTGATCTTTCTCCCACTTCAACCGCTCTGCTGACTTGTACCGCTCGTGGCTGCCCGATGTGGAGTGGCCATGCGGCTGCGTGAGCTCGATGACGTGCACGACGGCCGGCACGTGTTCATCGCGAACTATTGCTGAGGTTCGCTCATAAGTGTCCAGCAGTGCGGGGTAATCCCACCCGCGCACGACCTCGAGCTCGAATCCGTTGGACTCCGGTGTGCGGCGGAATCCCGCCAACAGCTCGGAAATGCTGCCCTTGGTTACCTGCATCTCGTTCGGCACTGAGATCCCGTACCAATCGTCCCAGACGGAAAGCAGCATCGGGACCTGCAGCACGCCCGCGGCGTTTACCGTCTCCCAGAAGACTCCCTCTGCGCACGATGCGTTGCCAATAGTTCCGAAGGCTATCTCGTTTCCGTTACGGGAGAACTGCGAAAACTGGTGCAGATCCTTCAGCTCGCGATATAGCTTGGACGCGTACGCGAGCCCGAGCAGTCGCGGCATCTGCGAACCCGTTGGCGAGCTGTCAGAGGTTGACTGGTATCCATCCGTCAACGCCTTCCAGTTGCCGGCGTCGTCCAGCATGCGCGTGCCGAAGTGGGCGTTCATTCCGCGTCCACCGGATGCGGGATCCGCGGCGATGTCCGAATGCGCGTAAAGCTGTGCGAAGAACTGCTGAACCGTGAGCAAGCCGAGCGCGAACATCAGCGTCTGGTCGCGATAGTAGCCCGATCTCAAATCGCCGAGTGCGAAGGAGCGCGCAAGCGCGACTTGCGCCACCTCCTTGCCATCGCCAAAGATGCCGAACATCGCTCGGCCGAGCATTACCTCGCCGCGAGCGAGGGTGCTTACCTGTCGGCTGCGATAGGCGACGCGATAGTCGCCTATCACGTCGGCCGGATCCAACTTCGTGCCGGCGTCTTCGCCCGCGCTCTTGCCTTTCTTCAACAGTGCTCCGTCTCTTGTTTACTCATGCCCCGGGCTCGACGGTGTGGCCGCCGGTCGTCCCGGGCACGACATCGAGAATATCGTCAGAATTCCAAAACAGGCCCAGCAGCGAGCAATTTAGCCGCCGGAATGCGGATTTCGCCGGCCACCGGGCCACGGGTTCATGAAATCCACCACTTGGGGCGACGTAACTCGTTGTAACGCTTGGATTTCGGGGCCCAACCGTCTAAATTTATCTGGTTATGGTACGAGTCGCCCGGGTCCAGCCAGATAGTGTCGCCGCGGAGCTTGGAATTGTCCCGGGGACGGAGATTCTGAGCGTCGATGGCCGCGCGATTGCCGATTTCCTGGATTGGGAATTTCTCTCCGCCGAGGATGAAGTAACGGTCGAGGTGAAGCAACCCGACGGGGAGACGATCATCTTCGAAGTCGAGCGACCGGAGCTCGAGCCGTGGGGCATCATGCTCGAGCCGCCGCGAGTGAGGCAGTGCGCCAACCGCTGTGACTTCTGTTTCATCGAAGGGCTGCCCACCGGACTTCGCAAGCCGTTGTACCTGCGTGACGACGATTACCGGCTGTCTTTTGCGTACGGCAACTTCGCGACTCTGTCGAACGTCAAGGAGCGCGACATCAAGCGCATCCTCGAATATCGTCTGTCGCCACTGTATGTCTCGGTCCACGCGACCAATTGGGAAAAGCGCAAGGTTGTGTTGAACAACCCCAAGGTTCCCAACATCGTCGAGCAGCTCACTCGTCTGGCCGAGGGTGGAATTCAATTTCACTGTCAGATGGTCGTGGTTCCCGGACTGAACGACGGTGATGTGCTGGAAGAGTCATTGCAGGATCTCTGGAACCTCGGCGAATCGGTAATCTCGGCCGCGGTAATTCCGGTTGGGCTCACACAGTTCTCGCATCTGTACACCGGCAAGTCGATGGATCGCGATACCGCTCGCTCATTGCTCCAGCACGTGGAGCGCTGGAGCGAGCGCGGAATGCGCGAGCGTGGTGCGTCGTGGGTGCTGGGTTCGGACGAGCTGTATCTGCTGGCCGAGCGCGATCTTCCCGGCGAGGAACACTACGGAGATTTCGCGCAGATCGAGAACGGAATTGGATCAGTCGCATTGCTCCGCTTACGAGTGCGCGATGGAGCGTCCACGCTTCCATCAATGCCGGGTCGTCGCATTGGGATCGTCACCGGTGTTTCGATGGGGCCGCTGATGCCACCGCTGCTCGACGAGCTATCCCGCGCCACTGGCGCGCAGTTCGAGCTGATAGTCGCCGAGAACTCGCTATTCGGACCGACAACGACCGCCGCCGGATTGCTGGTTGGCGCTGACATTCGCCGCGTGCTTGCAGATAGGCACGATCTGGATATGGCGCTCATACCTGCTGAAACAATCAACGAAGACGGAATTTTTCTGGACGACGCCTCATTTATAGCGGTTCGCGAATCGCTACCCATGCCTGTATTCCCATCGTACGACTTTATCGACGCGCTTGCGTCCGAGCCGAGCGAGGTTGCGGCATGAGTACCACACCTGTAGTCGCGATTATCGGACGTCCCAATGTTGGCAAGTCGGCCCTCTTCAACCGAATTGTTGGTGGCCACGCCGCGATCGTGAGTGAGGAAGCCGGAACGACGCGCGACCGTCACTTCGGCCGCGCCGAGTGGAACGGTAGATCATTCTGGATTGTTGATACTGGCGGGTTGCCCGATAACACGCGCGAAGCAATCGACGGCGAGATTCGCAAGCAGGTGCTCGAAGCGATATCCGAAGCCGATCTGCTCGCCTTCGTCGTCGATGCGCAGCAGGGTGTGCATCCAAATGACGCGAAGGTGCTCGACCTATTGCGCGAATCCGACAAGCCATGGATGGTAATTGCGAACAAGGTCGACGATCCCGCGAGCACGGATTTCTACGAGTTCTACAGGCTGGGTGCCGGTGAGCCAGTTCCTGTTTCGGCGACTAACGGAAAGGGCTCGGGCGACATGCTCGACGCCATGGCCGCGCTGCTTCCAGAGGGCGAGCTGGAAGAGGACGCGTCAATTCGCGTCGCGGTTGTTGGTCGACCGAACGTCGGCAAGTCTTCGCTAGTCAACCGGATGCTCGGTGAACAGCGATTGGTCGTTTCCGAAGTTGCCGGAACGACCCGCGACGCCATCGATACGCCATTCAAGTATCACGGCCGGGATTTCATCTTCGTTGACACAGCCGGATTGCGCAGGCAGTCCAAGATCGACGACGGAATCGAGTTCTACTCATCGCTGCGCACGCGCCGAGCCATCGAGCGCTCCGACGTTTGCATTCTCGTGATCGATGCTGTTGAGGGATTGCACAATCAGGACCTCAAGATCGCGACGTTGGCGTGGGAATCCGGACGCGCACTCATCGTCGTCGTCAACAAGTGGGACCTGAAGGAGAAGGAGAACAACACAGCCGCGAAGTTCGAGAAGGACATCGTCGAGAAAGTGCCTTACCTCGGCTTCGTTCCGTTCGTGTTCACGTCAGCAGTCACGGGCCAACGCGTGACGAAGCTGTTCGACCTGATACTTCAGGTTGAAGCCGAGCGCGAGAAGAGAATCTCGACATCGGATATCAATGACACACTGCAGAGTTTGCTCGCGCGACGTCAGCCGCCTCAGGCCGCCGGACGTGAGATCAAGTTGAATTACGCGACGCAGGTGGAGACATCACCACCGACGATCGCCGTCTTCGGAAACCATCCGGAGCTGGTGCAGGAGCATTACATACGCTTCCTCCACAACGGCTTCCGCGCCGCGTACGGCTTCACCGGGAACCCACTGAACATCGTGCTGCGGCGCAAATCGGCGTAGATGGGGTCGATCCATCTTCCGGTTATCGTCGCGGTAGTGATCGCCTATGTGGTCGGATCGATTCCGTCTGCATACCTGGCAGGTAAGTGGTGTGGCGTCGATCTCAGGCAGCACGGCTCGGGTAATCTGGGCGCGACCAATGTTGTGCGCGTGCTCGGAATCAGGATCGGTGCGCTTGTCTTCGTTGTAGATACCCTCAAGGGCTTTCTTCCGGTTTTCTTTTTGCCGGCGCTGACCGGCTCGCCACATCCTGAGATCCTCAGTCTGACTCTTGGTGCCGCCGCGATACTCGGTCACGTTCGGCCGGTTTTTTTGCTGGGCCAGAAGGGTGGCAAGGGAGTAGCTACTGCCGGAGGTGTGTTTCTGGGTGTCGCATGGCTGCCAGCGGTGATTGCGATCGCCGTTTTCATCATCGTCTTCGCTACATCGCGCTATGTGAGCGTGGCATCACTCAGCGCGGCAGTGGCGCTGCCTCTCGCATTCCTGTTTACTGGCGCTGCAATCACAGATCCATTTTTCATGGCGTCGATTGTCGTTGCGCTGTTCGTCTTCTTCACGCATCGGGCGAATATCGGCAGGCTGCGACGTGGTGAGGAGCATCGCTTCACTCGCGGTAACGCCGGCGTATCAAAGCCGCAACCGCCTCGTGTTGCATGAGAGCGTTACTATGAGAGCGCTACGTAGATGAGATGCGCCGTACTTGGCGCTGGCGCATGGGGAGCCGCGCTCGCTGATCGGCTGGCTCGGAACGCGCACGAGGTGCGTATCTGGGCATATGAGCCTGATGTCGTTGACTCCATCAACAACACACACACAAACCGTTTTCTGGCGGATATCACGCTTGCTTCGTCGATAGTTGCATCGACCCACGTGAAGCAGGTGGTGTCAGGCGCGGATTTCGTCGTGCTCGTAGCGCCATCTCATGTCACGCGTGCAGTCGCTGAAGCGGCACAACCCAATGTCTCGCGGGACGCGATGATCGTCGTCGCGTCCAAGGGAATCGAGCAGCACTCGCTGGCTCGAATGACACAGGTCGCAGAAGACGTATTTGGACGGACCGGTGCCGTCGCGCTCTCGGGTCCCACCTTCGCGGCGGAAGTCGCTCGTGGCCAACCTACGGCGATAGTCGCGGCATGCATTGAGCGCGAGCCAGCCGAAATGGTTCAACAGCTGTTCCACGGACCGGCGTTTCGCGTCTACACGCAGCACGACGTGATAGGTGTCGAGTTGGGCGGCGCGGTGAAGAATGTGATGGCTCTGGCGACCGGAATCGCAGAAGGGCTGGACCTCGGCTTCAACGCACGAGCTGCGCTCATTACCCGCGGACTAGCGGAGATGACGCGGCTCGGAATCGCGCTTGGCGCCGATCCTGCTACATTTGCGGGACTCGCCGGAGTGGGTGACCTGGTGCTCACGTGCACGGGCCAGCTCAGTCGTAACCGTGCGCTGGGCGTTGATATCGGACGTGGCAAAACACTGGATGAAGCTCTGACGGGACGCGAGACAGTGGCGGAAGGCGTTATCACGACGCGATCCGCGAAGGCACTATCGGAGCGTGTCGGTATTACGATGCCAATTGTGGATGCAGCATTTGCCGTCCTGTTCGAAGGGCAGACGGCGCGTGATGCGATAATCGGGCTGATGAACCGGGATCCGCGCCCCGAGCGCGACGAATGAGGGGAGACATCGTGTCCACCATACCTGTCCGTGAGTTCTTCTCGATCGGCGATGTATGCGACCTAACCGATCTCAAGCCGCACGTCCTTCGTTATTGGGAGAGCCAGTTTCGCTTTCTCCATCCCGCCAAGAACCGCTCCGGAAATCGAGTGTATCAGCGCCGCGAGGTCGAGCTGATAATGCTCGTCAAGGATCTGCTTTACGTCGACAAGTACACCATCGAAGGCGCGCGCGCGCGCGTTGACGAATACCGCAAGAACGGCGAGCTGAAGGCCGCCGCGCGTGGCGCGCTCGAAGGCGGTACTGTCGATTCGATCGAGCGGGATCTGCAACGCATTGTTGCCGCGCTGGACGGTGTGGATTTGGAAGAGCCCGCGACGGACGATGAACATTCTGACGAAGGGGTTGCAGAGTGATAGCTGGTACCGATACGCCGCGCGTTGCTGGCGTGCCGGTATGCGTGCTTCCCGCTTTCAACGCGGAGTCCACACTTGCGGCGGTCGCCGCATCTGTGCGGCGACATCTTCCCGGCGCAGTGGTGTTGGGCGTGGATGACGGCTCCACCGACGGCACGCGCGCCGTGCTCGAGCGCTCCTGCGACCACGTGATCTGCTTTGATGTCAATCGGGGCAAGGGCGCCGCGCTCCGCGCAGCATTCGCGTACGCTGCCGATCACTTTTCGCGCAGCTCCGTTATCACCGTCGATGCCGACGGTCAGCACGATCCCGCATTTGCACCGCAACTCCTCGAGGCGCTGGCATTTGCCGACATCGTGATCGGCACGCGCGAGATCGGTTGCACATCCGTCCCGCCGCATCGACGTATCGCGAACATGCTCTCCACCGCCGCAACGTGTGCGGTTACCCGTTTGCGACTGACCGACAGCCAGTCCGGCTTCCGTGCTTTTCGCGGTGAAGTAGTCGCGGCCATCGACGCGCAGGGTGACAGATATGAGTACGAGACTGACTTCATAGTGCGCGCATCACAGCGCGGATATAGAATTGCCGAAGTCGCTGTGCCGACGATCTATGGACCGCCTAGCCACTTCCGCGAGCTGAAGGACAGCTGGCGCGTCGTGCGGGTGCTATGGAGTCATCGTGCAGCGGCATTTCGTTCATGATTTTCCGCACCCGATGAAGATTCTTTGCAGTAATGATGACGGAATATTCGCCGCTGGCCTGGACGTGCTCGTGCGCGCAGCATCGCAGCTTGGTGATGTGACGGTTGTAGCACCGGATCGGGAGCAGAGCGCGACCAGTCATTCGCTGACGATGCACAGACCATTGCGACCGGTACAGCTCAGCGAACATCGGCACCAGGTGGATGGCACGCCCACTGATTGCGTGATGCTCGCGATTGAAGGGCTCATGACGGAGCGCCCGGACTGGGTGTTGAGCGGGATAAATCACGGCATGAACATGGGCGAGGACGTGCTCTACTCCGGCACTGTCGCCGCAGCGATGGAAGGACTCGTGCTCGGTGTTCCGTCCATCGCGCTTTCATTCGCCGGTGGTGAGATGCGATCCGAGTCCGAGAAGCTCGAGCAGCATCTTGGTGCGGTGGTCGATTTGCTTGGCCATCTAACCTCGCTCGACGTACCGCGCACCACGCTGTTCAACGTGAATCTCCCCGCTGTATTCGGTGCCGATATTAAAGGAGTGAGGCTCACGCGACTTGGCCGGCGACAGTACACCAATTCGATTCGCCCGATGAGCGATCCCTGGGGACGGCCGTTGTACTGGATCGGCGCCGGCTCCATGTCGTGGACTGGTGGCGAAGATTCCGACTACCGCGCTGTTGCCGATGGGTTCATATCGGTTACACCGCTTCATCTGGACCTGACCAATGGCGCGATGTTCGATTCGGCGGAGACTTGGTGGCACCAGCCGTAGATAACGAATTTCGTGGAGCGCGCCGGCATCTCGTCGAGCTGCTTCAGGAGCAGGGAATTCGCGATCTTGCCGTGTTGCACGCGATCGATGAAGTGCCGCGGCACCGCTTCATTCCCACGGGCGTGCGACATCGCGCCTACGAGGATTCTCCTCTCCCAATCGGGAGCGGTCAGACCATCTCGCAGCCGATGATCCATGCGCGGTACCTCGAGCTGCTGCATCTCTCGGGCAAGGAAAAGGTCCTGGAGATCGGCACCGGCTCTGGCTATCAGACGGCGCTACTGGCGCGGATGGCGGCGCAGGTGTTTTCCATCGAGCGAATCGCCGCTCTCCTGGACCGTGCTCGTGACGTTTTAGGCGAGATCGGCGTCCGCAACGTATCCTTCCTACTCGGCGACGGAACGCTTGGATGGCGGCAATACGGTCCATACGATGCGATTCTGGTAAGCGCGGCTGCGCCAAGTGTGCCGCCAGCTTACACCGAGCAACTCGCGGAAGGAGGGCGGCTTCTGATCCCCCTCGGCGTGCGGGATGAGCAGATGCTTACTGTGATCACTAGGCGTGGAGACGCGCTGGAGCAGGTGGAGGCGGGCCCGGTTCGGTTCGTTCCCCTGCTGGGCAAAGAGAGCTGGGAGAGTTAACTTGGCCGGAATGCTACCACCGTTCGTGCCGCCTTCGGCGCGGGTCTCAAGCGAGACACTTCCTCTGATCACGGAATTCGTGATCGATCGTGCCGAACACTCGTTCGGCAGTTCTTTCAACGCGTCTGGTGGATCGGCTGGTGCCGCCGTGGCGACGCTGCCGTCGATCGACGAATTTGTTCGCGAAGAGCCCGAACGGAAAGAGTCGGCTGACGAATTCGTTCAGCGCACGTCGCGCAGTCCGTGGGGGACATATGAGGCTCAGCACGAAGTCGGGTCGCCGGCCGCTCCCACGAGCTCCGCGCTGGAGCCAGATCTGCTGGCAACAGAGCACCACAAGCCGTCAGGCTCGGAAGACGCGATTGTGAACGAGACGGTTGAGCCGGCAGAAGCCTGGGCCGCATCGGCTGCCAGCTCGCGCACTGAGTCCGCAACACCAACACAGGCACCAAAGGCCGCTGTCGCGGAGCCTCTCACCGGCACGTCGCCAGCGTCTTCTCAGATTGCACCGGAGGTGTGGGTGACTGAGGAGCGCGACGCATTCGATTGGCACGGAGTGGCCAACCTCGCAGTACCGCCCGCCGAGGCACAACGCGCCGCTGAGGATTGGTCGTCGACGGAGTGGGATCGATCGAGTGGATCAGTGCAGGACCACGTTGCATCGCTGCTCGCGCAGGTCTCGCGTCGCGTCAGGTCGGGGGAGCTGGAAGTGCAGGGAAGCAAGCAGATGGGCGCAGACGCGGCGTTGGTCGCTGTTCTCGCGGCATTGTTAGCGGAGCCCGGCCGAAAGTAATCGGGCTGCTCTTCTCGCGCACGTCTTCGAGAAGTACGGAAGCACATGCCGTGACTTCGCTCCTGCATGTCGAGGAACGCCCATCCCACTTCGCGAATGCCGTCGCAGCTTTGAGGGATGCGCACCACTTGCCCACTCGGCCCAGAGGAGCCTATTGTATGTACATGGCCGTCGCTACTGACTCTGATCACAGGCATTGGACCGCGGCTGATCTGCGCGAGATTCCGGACGACCGGAACCGCTACGAGATCATTGACGGTGAGCTTCTCGTGACGCCCGCACCATCGTGGGGGCATCAGGATATCTCCAAGAGTCTTTTGCTGATGATTGATGCGTATGTCAACGCGCACCGAATCGGAAAGCTCCTGATGGCACCAGCTGCCATCGATCTCGCCGACGATACAGTGGTCGAGCCGGACCTGTTCGTGGTTCCTCTCATCGATGGAAGGCGGCCGCAATCGTGGGAGGATGTCGGCCGGTTACTGCTCGTCATCGAGATCCTCTCACCGAGCACGGCGCGAGCGGATCGGACTGTCAAGCGACGTCGGTACCAACGCGAAGCTGTTCCGGAATACTGGATCGCGGACGGCGATGCACGAATAGTCGAGCGATGGCGTCCGGAAGACGAGCAGCCAGAGCTTCTCGCCGACCAATTGGAATGGCAGCCGGACTCGGCGTTTCCAGCGCTCGTAATCGATCTGCCCACATTGTTCGCAAGCGCGCTCGGGAATTAGCGCCGCGGGAGCCCGCAACAGCATCGGCCGGTCTGGCTGCCCTTTGATGCAGCCCGGTAGAGGAGGCAACGTCGTTTCCCATCACCTCGGCGCAACTTGCGGTGATGCCCACTTGCCCGCTCAGCGCCGAGGAGCCTATTGTATGTACATGGCCGCAACGACCACGAAGAAGCGCTGGACCAGAGCCGATCTCCGCGCGATTCCAGACGATGGGAATCGGTACGAGATCATCGACGGCGAGCTGTTCGTGACCCCGTCGCCGTCGCCAGTGCATCAGCGTCTCGTCATGAGGCTATTACTGCTCCTCCACGTGTACGTCGATGAGCATCGGATCGGCGAGGTGCTACCATCTCCAGCCGACATTGAGCTCGCCGACGATACTGTTGTGCAACCCGATGTCTTCGTCGCTTCACGCCTGGACGGAAAGGTGCCCCAGCGTTGGGAAGACTTTGGCCCTTTGCTTCTGGCCGTCGAGATACTTTCACCCGACACCGCACGGACCGACCGAAGGATAAAGCGGCACCGCTACCAGCGTGATAGTATTCCTGAGTACTGGATTGTGGACGGTGACGCACGTGTGGTGGAGCGATGGCGTCCGGAGGATGAGCGCCCCGAGATCGTCATCGAACGGCTGGAGTGGATGCCGGATGCCAGGGTCGCACCCCTGGTCATTGATCTGCCGGCGCTATTCGTCGCTACGCTCGGAACGTAGGCATTCCTCCCCAATTGACCCCGCAACGTAGTCGCTACGCATCGCGAGAAGATGCACTAACGTGGCGCAGCAACAAATTGTAGTACAACGACTTATGAATTCCGCCCCCGTAGCTCAGGTGGATAGAGCAGCAGTTTCCTAAACTGTTTGTCGGAAGTTCGAATCTTCCCG
>PLEG01000113.1 GCA_003136975.1 Gemmatimonadota bacterium
CGTTCACGGCGACGAAGTCGATGTCCGCGACACCCTGTTCCGCCGCGGCGCGTAATACCTGGCGACCGATTCTTCCGAAGCCATTGATGCCAACACGAATTGCCATGTTTTCTATCCTCGCTAAGGCATGTCGCCCGCGGCGCGGGCTCGCCCAAATGTGACGTAAGAAATGATGCGCGCGCCCCCTTCATGGAGTGCCTTCGCGCACGCGTTGAGTGTTGCCGCGGTAGTTACTACATCATCCACCAGGACCACGTGCTGCCCGGCCAGTTCTTCTCTACCAAGAACAGTAGCGAATGCGCCGGCAACATTGCGTAGACGGTCGCCCGGAGTCAAGCGGGTCTGCGTCCCGGTAGCTCGGCATCGAACGAGTGCCTCCCGAACCGGGACGTCCCATCGGCCACCCAGGAGGCGTGCAAGCAGCTCACTCTGATTGTAGCCGCGTTCCCGAGCTCTAGCAGGAGCCAAAGGCACGGGAACGAGCAGGCCGCGCTCCTCCGTGACGTCCTGCGGAAAGTTAAGCCGCGCCATCTGTTCTGCCATTGGTTCCGCCAGTGCTGTCCAGCCGGCGTACTTGAATTTGTGGACGATCTCGCCGCCCGTACCTCCCGGGACCCAACAGACTGACCTCACTGCGCGGACAAAGGGAGGAAGCAGATCACACCACCGGCAGGAGCCGGCAGACTGAGGGTGACCGCACCGCGCGCACTGGGGTGCGGGCATCCGCGCCATGCGGCCGATACATACGGCGCATAGCACCCGGTGATCTCCCTCGCTGAGCGCTGCGTCGCAACAGACACAGGTCCTTGGCAGCAGAAAATCGAGCGTCGCGCGAATCGCGGCGCCCGACCAGTCTCCGAGGTTGCGCGCCAGCGCCGCTGTTCGCGGCCGACGCGCTAGTTCAGCGCACCCCACATGACTTCGCGGTTGGGCTCGACGCCGAGCCAACGGCGGAAGGACCGCGCCGCCTGTTCGACCAGCATCGGAAGCCCATCCGATGCTGGATGACCTGCATCGCGTGCCGCCCTGACCCATGCTGTCTCGCCCTTTCTGTAAACGAGATCGAGCACCGGACACTTACGCGAAAGTGCCGATATTGGGACCGGTAGCACGTCGTCGGCCATTCCCATCGGTGTTGCATTGATCACAAGTTCGGCGCCCTTAACGGCTTGCAACAGATCCGGTTCTGCGCGCGCGAGAGCAAAACGATGTACCAGAGCTTCCGCCTGTGCTGGATTGCGACTCCACACCAGGAGTTCGGCGCCGTCCCAATCGTGTATCGCGGCCGCGACCGCCGACGCAGCGCCGCCGGCGCCAAGGAGTGCAACTCGCTTCGGCAGGTCAGCGCGCGCGCTTTCCAGGAGATCGCGGGCAGCAAATTCAAACCCTGCCACATCGGTGTTGTCGCCGATGAGCGCTCCGTCCTGTACCCAGAACGTGTTCACCGCACCCGCACGCTCAGCGATGTTGGTCACGTGATCGCAGATTCCGAACACGGCTTGCTTGAACGGGATGGTGATGTTGCCCGCTGCACCTTCCGAGCGCAGGGTGCGCAGTGTGGCGCGGAGTTGCGCTGGCGCCACATCCATCGTGACGTATTCGAGTGGAATACCGGCGGCACGGAGCGCCGCGTTCTGGATTCTGGGTGAGAGCGAGTGCGCCACTGGGTGACCGAGCAATACGAGGCGCGAAGGTCGGCTCACGATGTGCCCGTCGTACTCTCGGTAACTACGCGATCCAGGATAGCATCGAGCATGCTCTCTATCGCGTCGGCGGCGATACGGTAGTCGGCAAGATCTCCGCCGTACGGGTCGGCAACCGGACGCATCGACGCACCGTGCGATCCGTATTCATCCAGTAGAAAGACGCGCGCGCTCGGCACTACGGCGCGGATTCCGGCAATGTGTCCCGAAGACATTGCCAGAACAATCGTGTCCTTTGTGATGGCAGCTGGAAGCAACGGGCGGCTCCGGTGGCGTGACAGGTCCACGTCGCGCTCGAGTCCCACGAGAATTGAGCCGTCGGTGGCGGGTGAGCCGAGCGCGGCGCCGGTGCCGGCGCTGGCGAACGTGGCGTTGATGCCGCGTTGCTGCGCAGTGCGGCGAGCGAGCGCTTCAGCGAGGGGGCTTCGGCACGTGTTTCCAGTACATACAAAAACTACATTCACGTGCTCATGCCATCGGTATGAGAGTGGGCGCGGCCAGTCGCAAATCGTCGAGCGAGATGGCGCCAGGCCGAATGACGCGCGGACGCGTGCCCATGCAATCTACAACCGTGGATGGCTCGGACGGCTTCAACGTCCCGCCATCCAGTACCCGAAGCTGGCCCCTGGCGACGGCGTCCCACCAATCACGAACGATGATCGCGGCCGAATCCGCTGGCGGAGTACCGGGTCTGTTCGCGCTCGTCGACGTGATGGGGTCGCCGTAAGCGCGAATCAGTCGACCGAGGGCGGCGTGCGAAGTCCAGCGCACAGCGACGCCACCTTCCGGTCCACGCAGCTCGGGAGGCACGCGTTTTTCCCCGCCGGGCAATACCAGCGTAAGCGGACCGGGCCAGAAGCGCGCGGCGAGCGATGAGGCTGCGTGGGTCAGACTCAGATCCAGGCGCAACAACATATCCACGCCGGCGATGAGTAACAGGAACGGCTTGCCGCGCGCGCGCGATTTGAGCGCGACGAGGTTGCGCACGGATTCGTGATCGACACCGCCGCCAAAGCCGTATACGGTTTCGGTCGGGTATGCGAGAACGCGTCGCTGGTTCAGGTGCGCTATCGTATCGCGAAGCGACGCCTGGACCTCTTCTGGCGACCAGAACGGCACGGCGCGCGAGGGAACTTTCACTGCGCGAGCATGCTGAGTACTTCAGCCCGGGCGAAATCGGCTTCGGTCGTAATCTTCATTGCTCGCTCACTTCCCGGGACAGTCACGACTGGAAAGCCGTAGTGCTCGCACAGCGCTGCGTCGTCCGTCGCCGAAATTCCCTCGCGATTCGCCCGCCGCGTAACTTCGTCGATCATGTCGCGCGGGAACGCCTGCGGTGTCTGTGCGCGCCAGAGACCAGCGCGCTCGATGGTCTCGATTATTCGCCCGTCTTCGCCAACACGCTTGAGTGTGTCTGTCTCCGGAAGCGCTGCGATGGCGCCGGTGCCGTTGCGCGCAGCTGCGATGACCGCATCGACAGTCTCATCGAGCACGAACGGTCGCGCCGCGTCGTGAATCACGACGATTCGCGCTTCTGCCGGAAGATCATCGAGTCCGCTCCGGACGGAGCTGCCGCGTTGATTACCGCCAACTCCAACGAGCAGGCGGCTAATGTCGCTCTGAAAGAGCCATGGCGGCGGATCTCCCGCGTATCGCTTGGGAAGCACCGCAACCACCATGCACACGTCGGAGCGTTGTTGAAATAGCTGAATGCTGTGCAGCAACATCGGCTTTCCAGCGACCCAACGGAATTGTTTCAACTCTTCGGAGCCTGTACGCGATCCCGATCCAGCTGCGACGATGACGACACCAACATCCTGTACCGGATTGGTCATGAGAATAACCGCTTGAACATTTCGCCGATCGTTGCGACACCGGTTGCACGCACGCCTTTGGGAATCCTTCCCTCCGCGGAGCGTTGCGCAACGAACGCATTTCGCATTCCCATCTTCGCCGCCTCGGCGAGTCGTCGTTCGGTCTGCGCGACGGGACGGATCTCACCGCCAAGGCCGACCTCGCCAATGAAGACTGCATCGCTCGGCAGCGCGCGGTCGTACACGCTGGAGGCGAGTGCAGCCGCAACTGCGAGATCGCCGGCGGGCTCTCGCAGCTGCACGCCGCCGACGACATTGATGAACACGTCGAGCGAGGAGAATGCCAACCCAGCTCGCTTGTCCAGCACCGCAAGAAGAAGTGCCAGCTTGCGGCCGTCGTAACCCGTGCTCACTCGCTGCGGCGTGCCGTAGCCTGCCTTCGCGGCGAGCGCCTGAACCTCGATCAGAATCGGCCGAGAGCCCTCGAGCAGTGTCGTCACCGCACTCCCGGATGCAATGTCGTGCCGATCGCTGAGAAAGAGCTCTGATGGATTCGCGACCGGCTCGAGTCCGTTCTCGTGCATGCGGAACACGCCGATCTCGTCAACGCTACCGAACCGATTCTTCGTGGCGCGGAGAATACGGTGGTCCAGCGCACCTTCGCCCTCGAAGTAGAGCACCGTGTCGACGATGTGCTCGAGGGTCTTTGGGCCGGCGATGCCGCCGCCCTTGGTGACGTGTCCGACAAGGAATACGCTCGTACCCGAGGCTTTGGCAAAGTGCATCAGCCGCGCCGCGGATTCGCGCACCTGTCCGACATTTCCCGGAGCGCCTTCGAGATCAGACGTGAAGACCGTCTGGATCGAGTCGACGATCATCACCGCGGGTGCCTGCGCCGACGCGGTCGCGAGTATCGTCTCGAGATTGGTCTCGCTGAGCAACGCCACGTTCTGCGCGGCATCGCCGAGCCGGTCAGCGCGGAGCTTTACCTGAAGCGGGGACTCCTCGCCGGAAACGTACAGTACCTCGTGCTCGCGCCCCTGGAGCGTAGCCGCGACCTGCAGCAGCAATGTCGACTTGCCAATTCCCGGCTCGCCACCAATCAACACCACAGAGCCCGGCACGATTCCGCCACCAAGTACGAAGTCGAATTCACCAATACCGGTCTTCCAGCGGCGAGCTTCGGAGCCGTGTACGTCGCGAAGCCGCGGTGCGGCGACCACGGTGCCACCAGCGGAGAGTGCTGCCGTGCCACCGCGCCTGCGCGCGGTCGCACCCGTGGCGTTGGCCGGTGCGGATGCCACTTCCTCGACAAGCGTGTTCCAGTCGCCGCAAACGTCGCAACGCCCAGCCCACTTTGGATGATCAGCCCCGCAGTTGGTGCAGCGGTAAATCGTTCTCGCCTTTGCGCTCACTAGCTCCCCTGCCCGCCTCCGCCCTGGCGACCGGAATAATTCTCGAAGCGCGTGTACTGACGGTTGAAGAACAGATTCACGTTGCCGGTAGGTCCGTTGCGCTGCTTTCCAATAATTACCTCAGCCATACCCGCGGAGGTTTTGCCATCCTTGTCGGGTATGTTCGGATCCTTGCCCTCCAGGACGTCGTAGTACTCCTGACGATAGAGGAACATGACCACATCGGCGTCCTGCTCGATGGCGCCCGATTCACGCAGATCCGATAGCTGCGGCCGCTTGTTGTCACCGGCGCGTTGTTCAGGTGCGCGACTCAGCTGCGATAGCGCAACAACCGGAACGCGCAACTCGCGCGCAAGCGCCTTGAGCGATCGGGAGATCGTACTGATCTCCTGCTGACGGTTCTCGGATGACGGCGGTCCCACCATGAGCTGCAGATAATCCACCACGATCATGCCGATGTCGTTCTCGGCCTTGAGCCGCCGAGCCTTGGAGCGCATCTCGAGAAGAGATATCGCTGGAGTGTCGTCGATCCATACCGGAGCCTGGCTCAGGAGTCCAGCGGCGCGACCAAGCTGAACGAACTCATCATCGCGCAACTTGCCCTTCCGTAAACGCTGCGCGTCAACGCGCGCTTCGCTCGTCAGCATTCGCTGCAGCAACGACTGCTTGCTCATCTCCAGAGAAAAGAATGCAACAGGCGTCTTCGCATCGAGCGCGGCGTTCTGTGCGATGTTGAGAACGAAGGCGGTTTTTCCCATTGACGGACGAGCAGCGATGATGATCAACTCGGACGGTTGGAATCCCGCCGTTATCTCATCAAGGTCGCGGAATCCGCTGGGCACGCCCGTGACCGACTCACCGGCAAGATGGAGTTGTTCGATACGCTCCATCGCTTCATACATCAATTCCTTGACGCGTGTGAAGCCTTCCGTGCCGCGACTCTGGTTTACCTCGAAGATGCTATGCTCAGCGGCGTCCAGCAGTTCTGCGGCGGGAAGCGCCGAGTCGAATGCCTCGCTCACGATCGACGTCGAGACTTCGATGAGACGGCGGCGCAACGCTTTCTCGCGCACGATCTTCGCGTGATACTCGACGTTCGCGGCGGTCGGCACGACATCTACGAGATAGGCGATGTACTCGCGCCCACCCGCTGCTTCCAGCTCGTTCTTGCGCGACAGCTCCTCGGTCAGTGTCAGTGGATCGATCACCTCACCGCGCTCCGACAGCGCAATCATCGCGCGAAAGACACGACGATGCGACTCGCGATAAAACATCGATTCATCGACGTATTCGGTCGCGCGCAACATGGCGTCAGAGTCGAGCAGCATGGCCGATAACACGGCTTGCTCCGCGGCTTCGGAGTAGGGTGGCGTCCGGTCGCGATAGGGATCGCGAGGCGTCGTCACTTCAAGACTTCGAGGTATCGAGTACGTGTCTAGCGAGCTTGACATCTTCCCAGGTTGGTCGCTTCCAGGCCGGGTTTCTTAACAATGCGGCTGGATGGTAAGTGACGATGAGCGGAATTCCGTAGTATTGGTGCACGGCGCCGCGGAGCTGGCCAAGCGGCGTCTTTGTCGCCAGTAGAGTTTGCGCGGCAAACGTCCCGAGCGCCAGAATGACTTTCGGCTTCACCATTTGAATCTGCCGCACGAGGTAGGGACTGCACGCCTCCACTTCGTCCGGCTGAGGATTGCGATTTGCCGGGGGCCGGTGCTTCAAAACGTTGGTTATGAACACCTGCTCACGCGTGAGATCTATCGCCGCAAGAATCTTTGTGAGCAGCCCGCCCGCCTGCCCTACGAACGGTCGTCCGGTCTCGTCTTCGTTGGCGCCAGGCGCTTCGCCGACACACATGAAATCGGCATCGGGATCGCCTTCGCCAGGCACCGAATGCTTGGCGGTCTTGCACAGGTCACAGCGCGTGCAATCCTCAATCAGCTTGGCCAGCGCGCTCAGGCTTGCGACGCCGTGAAAGGGATTCTGCTCGAACAGCATGCCATTCGAGTTTCCGATAACAAGGCCTTGCGTGGCTTTCTTCATCGCGTCGTCCTCAGCGTCCACTTCAATCGGCTTTATCGTCCTTGCACTTTCACGGAGCGGTTGTGCACGTACATCGGGGGCTCTCTCCTCAACGCGTGCCGATACAGCCGGGCGGGTTGGGACTGGCGCTGGTGCTGGTGCTGGCGTAACCCTCGTCGCCGCTGGCGCAGCGATTACTGGCTGCTTCGCGAGCGGCGGCGGCGGCGCGACACGCGCTTGCTTCGGTCGCGGCGGTTGCGCCGCGCGTAGCTTGTCGATCGCGCCTAGCGCATCTTCAACGCTCATTCCGTCCAGGACAAACTCGGACTCGCCCAGTTCTCGACGCTGTTCGAGATAGGCACGCAGCCGCTCTCTAGCGTCCATTCAACAGCGCCTCGATTCTGTCGAGTAGCAGTTCCGCCACGTCGTCCTTGGTGAGAAGCGGAAGAACCTCCTCGCCAGTCGGGCTTATCAAGGTCACGCGGTTAGTGTCAGCTCCAAACCCCTCGCCCTCGACACCCGCGCGATTTGCGACGATCATGTCGAGTTGTTTCGCCGCGAGTTTTGCACGCGCATTCTCGAGAAGCGAATTCGTCTCCAACGCAAAGCCAACCGCGATCAACTTCGCGGGCCGCTTGGCTATCGTCGATGCGAGAATGTCAGTCGTCGCGCTCAACGCAATTGCGTCCGGCGCGTTGGCTTTCTTGATCTTGCTACTCGCCACGGACGAAGGGCGGAAGTCGGCCGGAGCGGCGGCCATGATCAGGACGTCGGCGTCGGTGATCGCACCCGCCACAGCCTGCGCCATGTCGGCAGCAGTCGTGACGTGCATCGCGCGAACACCGGCCGGAATCGGTACCTCGAGCGGGCCCGCCACAAGCGTCACATCCGCTCCGCGCGCCCATGCCGCGCGCGCAATCGCGACGCCCATCTTACCCGTACTGCTGTTGGATATGAAGCGCACGGGATCAATAGCTTCCCGCGTTGCGCCAGCGGTCACGAGCACGTGTTTGCCATCAAGGAGAGATCCCGTACGCAACATTCGCTCGACGTGCGCCGCTATCGCTTCGGGATCCGGCATTCTGCCCGGACCTTCGCCTTCATCGTACGCGAGCGGGCCAACGGCGGGCTCCATCACATCGTAGCCGAGCTCCCGGAGGTGCGCGGCGTTGAGAACTGTCTGCGGGTGCGACCACATCCGGTCATTCATCGCTGGAACGATCAACACCGGGCAGCGCGCCGCAAGGAGCATCGCGCTCAGAAGATCATCCGCGCGGCCCTGCGCCGCACGCGCGAGGAAATCAGCGGTCGCCGGTGCGACTACTATTGCGCGCGCTTCACGAGCGAGCCGAATGTGCGCCAGCGCTTCACCCGACTCGAACAGATCGGTGTGAACGCGGCGCCCCGTCACGCCCTCGAACGTCACGGCGCCCACAAACTGCTGAGCGCCGCGAGTCATTACAACGTCAACTTCGGCACCATCCTGCGCCAGAAGGCGCGCCAGCGTTACCGACTTGTAGCTGGCGATCCCTCCGGTGACGCCGAGTACGACGCGCCGCCCCCGGATGTGGCGCAGTGCTACTCCTGCCGGCGGCGGGGCACTACGTGATAATTGATCTCACCGGCGGCGAGCTCGTCCAACGCGCGCGTGGTGAGCTTCTTCTCGCCCGGCGCCGAACGGTCGCGTGGGAACTCGTTCAGAACTCGCGCGAACTTGGCCGCGACGAGAACGCCGAGATACTTGTTGGTCGCGTGTGCAGCGACGTCGTCTGGTGTGTAAACTCGCATGATTCTTCTTCCCCTAAAAGTGAAGCAACTCCGCCTGTAGCGCGGATACAATCTCAGCCGCGACGCGCGCACTTCCCGGTGAATTGACTCGCCGGAGACATTCCGCATCGATAATGCACGACACCTGCGACACCGCACAATCAAGCTCATCGTTGATGACGACGTACTCGAATTCGTCCAGCACACCGATCTCGCCAACCGCGTCACGCAAGCGCGTAACGATCGTCTCCCTGCTCTCAGTTCCACGTCCCTTCAACCGCTTGACCAGCGTCTCGCCCGACGGCGGCAGAATGAAAATCCGTATCGCTTCGGGAAACGACGCGGCGAATTGCGCGGCTCCCTGCACATCTATGTCCATCACAACGTGCTGCCGATCCGCGATTACTCGCTCGACCTCGCGCCTCAACGTTCCGTACATACCTCCGTGCACCTGCGCGTACTCGGCGAACTCCCTCTCCCGCACGGCCTGGGAAAACTGCTCCGGGCTCAGGAAGTGGTACGCCGTTCCATCAACCTCGCCCGGACGCGGCGTCCGTGTGGTCGCCGAAACCGAGTATCCAACATCCTTCCTGACTTCGAGTAATCGCCTTGCGATCGTTGTCTTTCCAGCGCCCGATGGCGCGGAGAGAATGATCGGAAACGGATTCACTCGACGTTCTCACTCTGCTCGCGCAATCGCTCGAGCTCTTCCTTGATCGCAACGACATCGGTAAGAATCGCCGCGTCATTCGCCTTGCTGCCAGTCGTGTTCGCTTCGCGCAGCATCTCCTGAATCAGAAAACCAAGCCGCTTGCCCACGCCCGAGCCGGACTTCTCGTCCAGTGCGGCGCGAAAAGCAGCAATGTGCGCACCGAACCGATTGAGCTCTTCCGACACATCCATACGATCAGCGAGAATCGCGATCTCCTGCGCAAGTCTCTGCGCGTCGACCGCGACGCCGCCCACCAGCTCCGCGACCGCTGTCTGCAACCGCTTGTGCTGCTCCACCAGTCGGCCTGGCGCACGTTCGCGAACCCGCGCCAACGCCGTCTCGATGACCCTGAGATGCTCGTGCAGAAATTCCGAGATACGGGCGCCTTCAGCGTCGCGCATCAGGTCCAGCCCGTTCGCGGCATCGTGCACAACGGCAAGCAGTTCGTCAACCGAACCGGCATCCGGCTCGACGCCATCCTCGTCACCCGCGGACAGCACGTCGGGCAAGCGCAGGATCGTCGCGATGTCTATGTCACCAGCAAGGCCCAGGCGCTCCTTGAGCGCGCGAAGCTGCTGGACGTAAGTTGCAATCTTCTGCTCATCGATCGCGAGCGTTCGGTCAGCTTCCTGCTCCACGCGTACCGAAAGGCTCACGTGTCCGCGACTGAACCTCTTTCGCAACGCCTCGCGCACTTCCCCTTCCCATTGCGCCATGCTGCCTGGAAGCTTGATCGCCGGATTGAAAAAGCGATGATTGACCGCGCGGATCTCGACGGATAGGCGCTGAGCGCCAACCGTCCCCTTCGCAGTGCCAAATCCGGTCATGCTCGTAATCATGTGCAGCCCACTAAGTTATTGCCCTGCAACGACTTTGTCAAATTAAGAGGCACGGTGTCCTAGTTGAAGAAGTACCACCGCACGCCGTACACGTTTATGGGGCGAGGCATCAGGTATCCGGGCACCTGGTCGTAGATCAGGCCTGCGACGTTCCTTCGCTGAAACGAGATCTCTGCGCGGAGGATCCGAAGCTCGACCAGGAGCGAGATCACTCGGCTGGGGATGGTGTACCGATCAGTTCCGTTCGTCTGGGGAAACGGAGCCGCGCTCCGGTAGTCCAGGCCCGGTTGAAACAGGAACGAGAAGTTCCGGTTCGGAAAGCGCGATAACCACTCCGTGTAGAAGCGAAGGTCCGCGTGCGCCTCGTTCTGAGGTGTGTACGGCGCCAGCTTCTGCCAGTGGGTCCCGCTCGCGTTGACGCTCAGGCCTCCTGCGATTGGACCATGCAGCCCAATTATTGTCCCGGTCTGTCGCCCAACGGCCCTGGACACGAATGCGGTATCCCACAGCGAAGATGGTACCAGCAGCGCGGTATCGCGGGTCACGACGCCCCCGGTCACCCAGAGACCTATGGGTAGCACTCGCAAGCCGCCTTCGAAGCGCGCTGTCCGCGAGCTTGGCTGAGCCAAAAAGCCGAGCGCTGGGGTGCCAAAGGACGTTCGCTGGCCAACGTACCCGAGCAGCGAGATGAAAGGCAGCGGAGTGATGCGTGCGCCGCCTTCAAGGCGCGTCAGTCCGGAATACTCGTCCCGTTCCGCCAATGCGCTCGCCGACAAGAATGTATGGCTCAGGTCGAACGTCGCGCTCGGCGAGTTGTAGCCCTTACCGAGACGTCGTCTATAACGTTCGATGAGGCGCAGTCTGCCACCGCCCGCGTCCATTCCCGCGGTCGCGACATACTGCGCAACAGATGCGAGTGAATCGACGGTATCGGGTGCGAAGCCATACTGATGTGCGGTCGCCGCATTGTAGTGCGGGCTGCTTTCTTTCAGAATCTGCGTCGATGCAACCACCTGAAGGAATGGGCCGCTCCCTTCACGCCCGATCGCTCCACGCAGATAGCCAAGAGTGCTCGCGGAGCGGTATCCCGGAAGCTCCTGGCCGTAGCTGTAACGACCGGTGACGACGCGCGTGCCGTTGGTGCGGATCGCGGTTGCATCGAGACTCCACAATGGCCGCCCAATGCCGTAACGAACGAGTCCGCCGAACTGTTGGCCGCCAGAGACAGAAATAGAAGCACCCAGACGAAATCCTGCGGACGGATCAGCCGGAACCA
>PLEG01000277.1 GCA_003136975.1 Gemmatimonadota bacterium
GGAAATAACCGCGGCGCGTGCGCGTGCCGGATCGCCCATGTGGCGCCATAGCTCCCGGCCCGGCGGAAGCCCGGACCTGTGCGTGAGAAGCTGGCGAATCGTGACGGAGTCCTTCAACCCGCCGGTAAAAGTCGGAATCCAGTGCACGACCTTGTCGTCGAGGTGAATGATCCCGTCATCAAACAGTGCCATGATCGCGGATGTTGTCGCGACAACCTTGGTTAGCGACGCGAGATCGTAGATGGTGGAATCCGGATTGACCACCGGGGCATTCGGCGCCCATGTGGTGTGGCCGAATCCGCTCCCGAGCACTTCGCCGCCATCCCTGCCGATCACCACGGCGGCGCCCGGAAATCCGCCGTCCGTTATTCCGCGTTCCACTATCACCTGAATTTCGGCGAGCCGCTTGCCGGACATGCCGGCGCTATGCGGATCAATGGAAGGAAGCCTGACAGTTGCACGCGCATGTCTCACGTAATATCCGGGCGCTGTCTCTCCGATCACAACCTGACGAGGCGGGCGTGTTCTGATCGCGACGGTCACTACGATCGCGAGAACGACGGCTCCGAGAAAGGCGACGATCGCGGCTGCGCCGCGGGGACTGCTTGGCCAGGAAGACATGAGTACTACTCTCTTCGCACGCACCGCGCCGCGCCGCGGCGGCGGACCGAGTCTTCCTGCCTGCTATTCGCCGCGCGACAACCAGGCGCGGCGCGGCGTCTCGCCGCGATCAGACGTCGCGGCCATCTCCGCGCACTTCACGCTCCAGGGATTGAACTTATTGACGCTTGCCCCGCGTTTCCACGCCACAACCGCGCGCGAACGCTCGCCGGCAAGCCAGAGCGCGTGGCCCAACTCGAAGTATGCTTCAACGAGGTTCGGCCCGAGGGTAATGGATCGCTCGAAGAAGATCTGCGCGTCTTCGTACATCTCGCGCTCGGTGTAAACGAGTCCGAGGTAGAAGTTGGCGTACAGTTTTGCGCGCGCGTCCTCGTCCTGGCGCAGCGCCTTGGACAGATGCTCGATCGCTTCCCCGAAGATTCCCTTCTTCAGACAGATATAACCGACATTGATCCGCGCCAGCGCGTTGGCGGGCTCGCGTCCCAACACGTACTGAAAGTTCATCAACGCCGCATCGAGCTTGTCCTGGAGCATCTGCGCCCAGCCGAGCAGCGACTGGCCTTCGGTGCTGTTGGGCGCGAGTTCGAGCGCGCGTGACAACGCCTCCTCTGCGCCTTCATAATCACCGAGTGAAATCTTGGACCATCCGCGCTCGAGAAATGTCGATGCGCCTATGTGGTCCTCGTGGACTATCGGCCGCGCACCGGCAAATTGCGGCACCATGGCGGGCGATACATTGCGGCGTGCCTTCCATTTCTCGACGAGGTCGCGAATGTCGTCCTTGAGGCGCGTAAGTTGACCGAGCGAGCCGTCAACTGTACGATACACATCCATGAGCGACGCCTTGAGTGCGGGATCATCGCGCATCTGTCGCGATTCGATCTCCTGCTTCAGTCGCTCGAACGTCGCGCGAAGATCGGCTACACTGTCAGCCATTCAAGCCGCTCCCTCGGAACCATACCGATTATTGCGCTCACCATCATCGAGAGCGACACCACCTGATCCGCACCAGCTTCCGCGAGCGCCGCGCGCGGCATTCCATATATAGCGGACGACTCCTTGTCCTGGACTATCGCGCGTCCGCCATTCGCGCGGATCTGCTTCAATCCGAGCGATCCGTCCCGTCCCATCCCGGTCAATACTACACCGGTACACTCTGCCGCGAACACATGCGCAGCCGACTCGAACAGCACATCAGCACTCGGCGTCGCGCCCGCACGCGGAGCGGCGGCGTGCTGGCGGAGGGACGCAGCGCCGGGAGTTCCGGTAATCGTGGTGTTGACACCACCGCGAGCTATGTACACTGCGCCCGCGTAAAGTTGCATTCCATCCTCCGCCTCGCAGACATCCACGACACTGGACCGCGAGAGGCGATTGGCCAACGCAGCGGTGAACTCACCCGGAAGATGCTGCGCCACCACGACGGCCGCCCCAAGCGTGGCCGGCAGAAGCGGCATGATCTCGGCGAGCGCGCGCGGACCGCCAGTGGACGACGCAATCACCACGACGTGTTGGGCCGCGCGCCGCAGTATCGGTGATGCGACTGGTGCGTGTGCAGCTGTCCGAGCCGCAATCGACGGCGGCGCCGTGAGCGTGGCACGCGCGGCCGCCGCCAACGCACCAATGAGCCGATCGTGGATTACAGGAAGATCGAGGCTGACCGGACCGGACGGCTTGCGCACAAAGTCAACCGCGCCCAGCTCGAGTGCGCGAAGCGTCGCGTCACCGTACTGCGCACCGCCCGCGCTCAACACGACCACCGCTCTCGGCGACTCGGCCATGATACGCTGGAGCACGTCGAGTCCGTCGAGCCTGGGCATCTCGAGATCGAGCGTAACGATGTCCGGATCGAGTCGCTTGACCTGCGTCATGGCATCGACGCCGTCACGAGCGAAGCCAACAACGTGGAAACCCGGGTGCGCAGCTATCATTTCGCCAATCAGCTTACGCATGAACGCACTATCGTCGACGATCAGGACGCTGCGAGTCGCGGTGGTGATCATGACGTCTTCCGGTAAATGCGCTCGCGAGCGTCCACCGGTACCAGGTGGCGACGCGCCCTGCCGAACAGTGTCTCGACATGGCCCATTACCAGGTATCCTCCTGGACGCAGCGAATCGAAAAGCGCGTCGAGAAGGCCTTCCTGGGAATCGCGATCGAGATAGATCACAACATTTAGGCACGCAACGAGATAGAAGGCTTCGCTGGGTGGCGGATCCCGCAGTAGATCGCGATGCTCGAACCGAGTCATCGCCCGGATTGGCCGGATCACGGTCCGCCGGTCATCCAGAGGCGGAAACAGGCGCTCGAGCAATTCCGGGGTCGTATCGGTGAACGATGCTGGCAGATAGGTCGCGCGATGCGCCGCGTCGAGCGAAGCGCGATCGATGTCGCTGCCCACGACAGAGACGCGTCCGAGATGGCCCAACTGTTCAAGGCCGCGTGCGTGTTCGTAAAAGAGAGCGGCCAGCGAATAAGCCTCTTCACCCGACGCGCTTCCGGCGCTCCAGACATCGATCGATGCGCCGCGCCGCCAGAGATCCGGAATCACGTGCTTCGCAATCGCCGCGTAAGTAGTGGGGTTGCGAAAAAACTTGGTGACATTGACAGTGAGAGCGTCGAGTAGCCATTCGTACTCGCCGTGATCAGCGTCGAGGAGGCCGGAGTACTGCTCATACGTCTCGGTTCCACGCGCGCGCATGCGCACAGCGATGCGACGACGCACGCACTTGTCCTTGTAGCTGGTGCAACGAAACTCGCTCTCGCGGGTGATCTTCTCCGTAAGCTCGCGGAATCCATCGTCGGCGGTCTCGCCGTGCATCATCGCGTCGGTCACAAGGCGTCCAGCGTGTGCGCGCGGCGATAGGCTTCTCTCGCCTCGTCAAAGCGCCCATCGCGCTGCAGCGAATCCGCGAAGTTGCGGTGCAGCTGCGGCAGGGTTGCGTCTTCGATGAGGCCGCGCTCGACGGTGCGAAGGGCATCGTCGAAGTCGCCGCGCGCCTCGTAGGCAACCGCGAGGTTATTCCAGAGCACGGCATACGCCGGATACTCCTGAACCGCTTCGCTGAGGAGCGCAATTGCGCGATCCAGATCGTTCACCATCGCCGCGGCCAGGCCAGCATAGTGGAACCACGCAGGCGGCGGACGGCGTGTTCCCCAGAGTGTGCGAGCCGACGCGAGTGCGGCGTCCGCCGTCTCGTAGTCGTGCGCAGTGACAGCCATCGCCGCGGCGTTGGTCTGCACCATTGGATCACCACGCCCTCCACGCGTGAGAGCGTCCACCATCGCGGCACGAGCGCGTTCCGCCTCACCCATCTGCTCGTACGCGTACGCAAGGTTGACGAACACCGCCGGCCGCGGAGTATTTTGCTGTGCCACATATCGCTCAAAGGCATGCGCCGCCGCCGGCCACTGTTGCTGCCGTAACGCAACGAGCCCGAGATAGAAGCACGCTTCAGCATCGTTCTCGCGCAGCGTATCCACTCGGCGGAACTCACGCTGTGCCTCCTCGTACATACCGGTCTTGTAGAAAGCGACCCCGAGGTTGCGGTGCTCCGTGGCCTTGTCGTCGGCGCGGGCGGGCAGTCGCGAGCGAGTGCTCACGCCAATCCGAATCACGTAGCCAGTCATCAACAGGCCGTACAGCGTCTTGACCGTGACGAATTCGCCCAGCCGGGATTCCGCGATGAGCGCGCTCACGTCGCGCTGGCCATCGATCAGAGGAACCAGCTTCGCCTCTTCGTCGGTAAGGCTTCGCTCGATCGCCATCATCCTGTGACGATCCATCGCATACACGATGTCGAACGTTGGGATTTTCTTCGCGAT
>PLEG01000413.1 GCA_003136975.1 Gemmatimonadota bacterium
CCCAGGTGAACGTGGTCCCGCAGAGCAGTTCCGTGAAAGTCGGCGCCTCGGAAACATTAGTAGTCACTCTTCTCGACGCGCAGTCGCATCTGCTAACCGGGAGACTTATCTCCACACTGAACACGACTCCGGCGATCGTTACCGTGAACGGCGGACAAATCACGGGCGTCGCCGTGGGGACGGGGACGGTAAACTATTCCAGCGAAGGCGTCACGACCGTGGCGACGATCGCGGTAACGCCTTGACAGGAGCTTGTGACCGACGCGCGGTACGTTTTCGCATTGGTTATGCAAGCATTCGCCTGCGTTGCGCACGCGCGGCACGTTCTCTGCTTAAGTACCTGCATCGCTACGCATCGGCGGCTTTGCATCCGGTCCTGACAGACGCGATCGGCGCGCCGAGATGTGCGTGGCGTAACACTTCAGCTTGGAGAAGCACATCATGAAGCAACTTTGGAATGGAGTCCGATTGGCCGCCCTCGCCGCAGGGGCAATCGGAGCGGCAGCAAGCACAGCAGGCGCGCAGATCAACTTCACGGGCAACACATTCGGCTGCTTCTACATGGCGGCTACTGCCCCGGCCAACTGCACGGGTCTGCTAACGTCGGTCGCCGGCAGCACGGCGGGCTCGGGCCTCTCGTACACTGGCTCGACGTTCAACGTGACCAGCAACCCGGCCGATGGTCTCGTATCGATTGGTGGTGCGCCGGCGTCTCCGAATGTCAACAATCTCGGTTCGTTTACGTTGACCGACGGTAGTCACGATTACACCGGCCAGCAGTTCGCGCTTTTTGTGAACTTCACGCATCCGACCGGCGTAGCGGGCAACAACTTGTACACGGCGATGGTGACTGGCAATCTCTCGAATGCCACCACTGGCAATGTCTTCATCGATTTCGTCAACACGCCACACAATTACACCTTCGCTGACGGCACCACGCTCAGCTTTGGTGTTGACGACGTATCGCTTGACGACCATATAAGTGGCGCTTCTGCGGTAGCGGTGACAGGTCATGGCTACGCAAACGTCGCCACGGTTCCTGAGCCAAGCTCGATGGCACTCCTTGGTACCGGTCTCGTCGGTCTCGTACCACTCATCCGTCGTCGTCGCAAAGCGTAATTGCAACAGTACCGTACAGTGTGAGCTGAAGTGCACCGTTTAGCAAAAAGGCCAGCAATTAACTGCTGGCCTTTTTTGCTAAACGGGCTGAGACTCTTTCAACGCTCGAGCACGAGCAGGGTGAAAGTGCCCGGGATCATTGGCGGGCGGCTCGTCCTTCCGGCGACAGCCGCTGGTGCCGGACCGAATTTGGCTGACACTGTGTAGATGTGGTGACTCTGAGGATCGATCTCCATCGTACGGGCTCCGGGCATCGTGGCCACGTTCTCGACGATGGACAATTTGCCAGGCGTATCTTCGTGCGCGACAGTCAGCATACCATCTCCTGTCGATGCAAACGCATCCTGAGTACCAGCATCGAAGCGATTCGCGTCAACGCCGCTTCCGATCGGAACTGTGGCGATAAGCTTGCCAGTGACTGCATCTGACATGCCCATCACCTTGCTGTGGCAGCCACTGAATAGTCGGTGATGCGCGACGTCTATCGCGAGCCCGCTCGGCGAGGTACACGGTGCGATTGACCAGTGTCGCGTCACGCGCATCGCCTTCGCATCTATCTCAGCGACCTCGCTCTTGTCCTCGATGTTCACGTACAGCTTGCCGTTACCAGCCGTCACGCCAAATTCGGGCTTGCCGGGCAGCGGTATGTTGGCGATCCGCTTTCCCGTATTGGGGTCGATTACCGACGCCGAGCCAGCGTCACCGTTGAAGGTGAAGATGTGACCGGTTGCCGGATCGTACAGAATCGCGTCGCAATCAACGGCTGCCGTAGTCCTGCCAAGCACCTTGAGAGTCTTCAAGTCGAACATGACAACGGCGCTGTCACCGCCCGACGTTATGAAGCCGTGACCAGTGGGATAGGAGAACGCGACGCCGTGGGCGCGATTGAGACCCGTTATCTCGCCGAGTACCTTGCCGTTCGAGGGATCAACAACTGTTACTCTATTCTCGCGAGCGATGAATAGCCGGTGTCCAGCGGTGTCGATCGTGAGATAATCCCACGACCCGCCACCGGGGATCGTGAATTTCTTGGCGACGTGGTAATGAGAAGCCTGTGCATGTCCGGCGGTCGCGAGCACAAGTGCAGCGACTACCGTTGAAGCAGTTTGGAGAATGCGCATACGGCACGTAATCCGGTTGAAGATGTCGTAGTCATGGCGAGCTGATGCTCGCCCCGCATAAACCTACAATTGCAATTGCGCGCGCGTGCGTGGGGAGCCATTAAATATCGGGCAATACGCTCGCATATTTGTAAGCTGACTGACAGGTTGGGCAGTCACTTTCACGCGTCTCGTCGATCGCCGTCGCTCGCAAGCGCCGCGCACGAGGTACAGCGTCCAGCAAGATCGACGCATGTCCAGTTGACCGGAATCCTGCGCTTGCAACTGTGGCACGTACGCTTATTCAGGGACCGATATCAATGAATTGGACTCACGCCGGAACCGCGTTCATCGCGGCGTTCCTGGCAGCGGTGGTAGAGTTTGCCGAGGTGAGCGAAGCTCCCATAATTTTCTTCGGAGTGAAGACCGATGGTGATGAACACAGCGCGCAGCCTAAATCCGGAACGTTCACGGAATACATGGCTTCTTAGCGCCGCAGTGGTGTTGATTGCTGGATGTAGAGACGGGGTAACGCCCGCGCCTCTTTGGCAACCGATCTCAGCATACAGCACGGTCGATTGAGGTTCCCACAAGGCGTTCCTTTAGGCGAGTATTTCCACTGGCTCGGTATTCCACTCGGTCAGGCAAGTCTACCCATTGCGCCTGAAACAGCGGCCTTTGCGGCGGCGCAACTCACGCACCGTAAGATCGCTGCAGGGACCAATCGGAAACGATTGCGTCAACACTGTTAGCGTGAGCGCCGGGCGTGCCTAAGCGGCGAGCACGGCACTTCCGAGAATCCCTCGTGAGATAGCCTGCACGGTAATCGCGCCGGCGCCCGTTACCGTCACGACCCCGTTTTGATTGACTGTCGCCGACCCGGAACTGATGGACCACGTCACAGGGAGGCCGGTTATCACGTTGCCGGCGGCGTCCTTTACTATTGCCGTCGCCTGAACAGTCTCTCCAACCGTGGCGCTGGTAGTCGATAGCGTCACTGTCACCGACGCCGCGCAGGCGTTGTACAGCGTCCCGCTCGTGATACAAAATGGCACAGTTTCGGGCGGACTTCCCCAGTAGGTCGCCACGTCGGAGTAAAACTGCAGGCGCCGCGTCACCCACGATGTGTTGTCAAACACCTGCAGTGGCAGCGCGAGCGCCCGTAAGAGGCTAAACGCTCCGGCGCGTCCCGCAAAGCGCGGGAGTTGCGGAACAAGTGCCACACCGATGTCGGGAAGTGTCGGAATGATCCCGTTGAGCAACACCTTCGCCGCGTCATGCCAATTCCCCTGAGCGGAAGCACCTGTGAAGTCAACCTTGGTCAGCGTCACGCCGATGAGGGGCTTGAGAGCGTCTTCGGGAGCTACGATTGATGCAGTGCGAAGCAGTCCCGATACGACGTCGAGTACAAATTGGATCTCCGTCGCCTTCTGCTCGGCGGCCCCAAACGAAACCGTTGCGGTCGAACCCCCACTCAGCATGCCGGGGGCCGGATAGCCCTTGCTAGTCGATGAGACTCCAAGCGAGGGCGGGATGCAAAAACTGCAGAATGTCTTGCCGGGGAGTTCATCGTTGCTGCCGGGCTGCGGCGCAACGATGATCCCGAACGTAACGAAGCTACTATTTGCAAAAGTGATCGTCCCGATGTTGCCGCCACTTGCCGACAGCGTGATCGGATAGTGCGCGAATACCGGTGGCCCCACTGCAATCGTGCCGCGCTGGGGTCGAGGAGTGAGCACCGCAGGCGCGACGCCTGGCGAAGCAGAAACGGCGGGGAGCGCTGCGATTACCGCGCGTGCTACCAGGGCGGCCTGTGCTACTACTCCCGGAGATGTGGCGTACGACGCGCTGCGTGACATCACCGAGTGCACCGAATCAACTAGCACCGAAAACTCAGGCCGTTGGGTGATGGTAAGTCGAAGCGTCTGCTCGTCAGGCAGCGTAAGCTCGGCGCTCGGGATCAGCACGCGCACCAGCACCATCGCCGTGGAAGTCGCAGTCAGTACGGCGGATGTATTGAGTCCGGAGAACGCGGCGGCAAGTGGATTGCCGTTCGCGTCAATCGCTATCACTGGGACGGTGCCGCTGTCGACCGCCAATCACAATGCACGGGGCGCGACACCATTGGGGGCGCCAACGGAATCCCCGGTGCTGACGAATGCGACGATGTTGGTTGCAACAGCGGGTGAAACGTCGGTCCCCACCGTGACCGTAACGGTTGGTCCGCTCGGTGGCTGCAGAGCGACTGGCGTCCCGGATCCGCCGGGTGATGTCGGCGAGTCACCACCGCCACCACCGCACACTAGTCCACTACCAAGAACAATCAGGCCAGCCGCACTTACAAGTGTGCGGCGAACATATCGAGTAGCGTCCATACGCCGTCTCCGAGGAGCGTTTCAGAAACAAAACGTACGCACGTAGATTACCGGGTCAAGGCGCTTATGGTATCCCGCCCAGATAATCGACAGTAACTCGCCTGTTACCCGACACGAGTTTCGTCGGTTTCGCGACACGCGTTTCGTCGGGAGAAACCGCAAAACGACACGCGAAACGTCGGATTGCGCGCGAAATGCTGCGAAATGCTGCGAAATGCCGCGAACCGACAAATAACGCGTGGAGCTCCGCCATCCTTAGCCGCGGCGCTGCATGCGCGAGCTGAGGACGCGCGGCATGAGCGCCACCTCGGATCGGTTACTCCGCTGACTTGCGGCTGGGCGCATCCAAGGCGCTGTGAACAGTATGGTGGATGTGTCACTCGTCCCCCGATCTGTTCGATGAGCGCGTGCCAACTTCAGCGTTCCCCGTTCGATTGCGGGGGTTCAACCGAGGCGCTGAGAGTTCCGGCGGTAGGTTGAACACCTCGCTTACCCAAGCCCAGATGAGGAGTGCTATCGTCGGGTCCCGTGGTGTCATTAGGCGTGAATACTGCGGCTTCATCGGCATTTGATGTGAGCTGTGGCAGGGTGAGTGAGTTGGGGGAGCGAGGTGCCCACAACGTCCGCCACCATGAGCGCTCCGGCTCCCCACCGCGAATTAGCTGAACCGCACTGATTTGCGACCGTGGGATCCAAGTGTACTCGACTTGCTCAGCTGGAAGCGAACTCTGCGACGCCGGGACGGCGTCGGCATTCCTTTCTGATTCGCGCATTTGTTCATGTTCTATTAGCAGGTCAGCCTTACTTCCAGCACCTATAGCCCGAAGGATTCCTCTGGCGTGACTTCCATCCCGTAGCTTAATCACCACGGAGGTGTTTCGCCCAGCGTCCTGGCGTAACCGGTTCCAGGCCGACGGAGTACCCAATCCACGTCGGGCCACGTTGGCTTCCACCGCACGCATCATAAGCGCTGTTAAGAACGCGAGAAGCGAAGCAGCCCCTGTCTGCGTCGCTAGCGACACAACTGCAGCCCAATCGAATTGGGCGAGCAGTGTCGCATGCGTACTGTCAATCCGCTGCATGTAGGGCGGTACCGTGCCTTGAAACGCTACCATGATACCGACGCCGAGAAAGCTCCACATCAAGGCTCGAAGTAGCCGTTGTACCTCGCTAGTTAGCTCAGTTGATCCGTGCAGAAGTCGGTAAACGCCGTCAGCAACGAACCCAGGAAGAAAAAGAAAAACAATCGCCACAAAGTTGAACTTGTCCATGTGATGTTGTCGTTCAGGTGAAAACCGACAAGGCTATGGCCGTGTCCGTGATATCAGCTGCTTAAACTACTGCGTATGACTGGCCGCCGCTCACAGTACAAGTAACGCGTCGCGACCCCATGATTCGTCCCAAGCGCGGAGCGCGCGCGACGCAGTCTTCCGAGTGAAATCGTCTTGGTGCCGTGCCGCGACTTCAAGCGCGGACCTTTCGATTGGCGTAAGTACCTTGGCCAAACCGCCGATGGGTCGCGGAGCTAGACCGTAGCAGGCGAGCGCGAGTGCAACCACGGAGCTATGCACCTCGCCAGAACACACGCCGCAGATATATCGCGCGAGAGCAGTCCGTGCGGTTAGATCGTCAAGCAGGCCGAGCGCGGCCACGGTGCATGCGTGAGTGTTCGTTGGCGTTGGGGTTTCAAGGATAGCGCAGAGCCGCTCGGAACATCGCAACTCACCAAGGGCATGCGCTCCTTGCGATGCAAAGGTCGAGAGCAGTGGGCCAC
This sequence comes from Gemmatimonadota bacterium, assembly GCA_003136975.1. Lineage (GTDB taxonomy): Bacteria > Gemmatimonadota > Gemmatimonadetes > Gemmatimonadales > Gemmatimonadaceae > Fen-1247. The sequence goes on from PLEG01000413.1 coordinate 6,369, forward strand.
CCCAGCGAAGCGTCGCATATACGCCGAAGCCTACTCTGTCGAGATATGTCGTCACTTGGCGGCCCACGGTCGTCGGGCTGTAATCACTTGCGTCTCCACGACGGCTGTGTGGTGAGTCAAAATCGGTGTTGGAGTCGCATTTGCCGACGAAGGTCGCTTGGTCGCAATCTCTTCCGCCAACCGGCGGCCCGATCTCGAAGTCTGTCGTTTCGGTTTCCCGAATTCGAATCACGCGGACGGACTGGTAAATGCGGGCCCAGAGCGCCCGACTGCTTTGCATGTGGTATGACGTTAAACCCTCTAACTGCGCAGCAGCTTCACGAATATCGAGCAACGCTCCGGGAGTCATCTGCCACCGACGTTCGGACGCGGTTCCCATATATCGCTGGTCTAATGCCAAATCGGTATCCCGTTCTGCGCGCGGCCCGCACGATAAAGCACAAGATATCCGAGGCGGCTCCGCACCCTTTATCAGCTTACGCATTGCCAGTAGCCGTCCTTCGATTAGCCCGACCTCGGAAGCGAGCTCCTCATCGACTAAAATTTCCTCTGGAAGGCGCTTCGCCGTGCTTGCTGCACGTTTAAACGAACACCAATCACTTGTGATTTCCGCCTCTATCTGGGTCAGGCGCGCTTCGACAAGGCCACCAGCGAGTGGTAGCACCCCGGCAGCAGCCAAGTCAAGTGCGTCGCGAAGTGCGCTCGTAGCACGTGCGATAGGGGGAAGGTCGACCATGGCGCGCAGTGCAACATATCGCACATAGTGACGCCCGGCCGGCGTATCGTCCCGAGCATAGTAAGCAATATTCCGCACACAACCCACACGCACGACCGCGGGACAAACCATTCCGTCGCGTACGCGCGACGCCTCGCTCAGCATTCGCGCGAGTGTTATGCTAGGCCCTACTAGACGAGAGCCCGCAGCAATCACGCCTTTTACATCCGGTAAGGAGATAGGGCGTTGCGCGACAATCTCGCGTCGAACATCGTCGGCGCTTTGTTTATCTCTCCATTCCGTCGCGAGTTGCACCAAGGCTCGCGCATCGCGGTTACGCGATATTTGAGCAACATCGAAGCGAGCGGCGTGCTCCGCCGGCCCTGGCCTGGCATCGTGTTCCCAACTGCTATCACGCTCGACAGGATGTGCGGCATACCCCTCTACGTCTCTCCCGTAGGTATCTCGCAAGCGATCCATTCGTTGCTCCGGCGACATCTGCTCCCAGTCGCCGCGGATGGCCCAGCGGGCGAAGTATGGATCGCCCTCTGTGGGATCGGCGCACACGAGAAGGCCCGTATGTTCGAGCTGCTGCATCGCGTTCGTCCAACCGTAGCGCGTGTCGTTTTCAACGCGAAAATGGTCTCGTGTCTTGCTGAAAGTTACGACCGCGCGCGTCGTGAACGGACGTCGCTCGACCGCGCGCCAAAAGGCTTGAATGCAACGGACCCTGCGGTCCATTTGTAACTCTGCTGCAGACGCAACCCGTCTCTCGGCATCAGCCGTCGTGTAATACACGCGCCCGCGAAGACCTCGCGCAGCAGCTGTGGGCCGAATGCCGGTCACCCGTTTGCACCGTTCGAGGCTGCTCAGGCGTACGGCGACAGGCGTCACTGTGTCTAGCGCTAGCTTCGGATCACTTTCGATCTCGCATTCAACAGCCTCAACTGGCACGGCGCCTCCCAATCGGGCAACCGCGCGCTCCAGCGCGCGCTCGATACGTTCTAGATCGGATCCTAGTTCAGGCATACAGATGCCGGAGCGGCAGGCGGGCGCGTAGTACACATGGCGGCCATGGCGGCGTGCGCACACCCGGCCTGCAGCCAGCGCGGGTGCTAACGCACGTTGCCAACGGCCGCTCACGTCAGCGGGAACCGGTGCGCTATGCACGTCGCTCCAATTTTCCGCGATTGTGTCTCCGTCCACCCATGTTCCGGCCGCGGTAACAGCGGCGTTGAGCGCTGCCTCAGCCTTCGCGCATCGGGCCACAGCTCCGGGACCGAAGTGTCGCGAGTCGCATGCGTCAGTT
>PLEG01000243.1 GCA_003136975.1 Gemmatimonadota bacterium
GAGGATGACGTGTTATGAGAACCTGCTCACGCGGACGCGCTCTCTCGCATCATTCGCCGGATCGGAATCGCAAGCAAGGCACACACCGCAGCCGCGATAAAGAGAGACATCGCCGTGCGTTGAAACAGCTGCGGCATCTGCTGCAGATTATCGGGGTTGACGTGGCCGCCCACCAGGCCGGCAATGAGATTGCCCAACGCGTCGGCAAGAAACCACACCCCCATCATCTGTCCCACGAACCGCCGCGGTGCGAGCTTGGTCATCGAGCTCAGTCCCACGGGGCTGAGCGAGAGTTCGCCAAAAGCCTGGAACATGTACGAGATCGTGAGCCACCACATGGACACTCGGATCGTTCCGCCAGCGGCGGCGCCCGCGATGACACGATTCGACGCGGCGACCATCGCCAGAAATCCGACGCCCGCGAATGCGAGCCCGAAAGCGAACTTCGCGGGACTCGATAGCTCGAGTTTGCGGCGAGCGAGCGCAACCCAGATCCATGCGAACACAGGTGCGAGCGCAATCACGAAGAACGACTCCGCTGACTGCAGCCACAGCGTTGGGACTTCCCAGCCAAAGACGGTGCGGTCCGTGAAGTCACGCGCGAACAGGTTGAGCGATGTCGGCGCCTGCTCGAATGCCGCCCAGAATACCGTGGCAAATACAAACAGAACCACTATGACCGCGACCCGCTTCTTCTCGTCTGTCGCGAGATGCGCAAAGAAAAACAGGTATGCAAAGTAAATCACAGCAAGCGCGAGCATCACCACGCTCATGCGTTCCGCCAACACTACCGGGTTCACGTGAACCACTCCAGTGCTTACGAGCACCACCAGGGCAAGGATCAACCCTGCGCACGCAATCGAGATCAACCGAACCCTGCGCTGCTCTGCGGGGCCTGCGGACGATGTTGCGCCAATCGGACCCAGCGTCGGCGTGATGCGCGCGCGATAGGTGATGAGTCCAATGATCATGCCCAATCCAGCGGCGCCGAAGCCCCAGTGCCAACCCACGCGTTCACCGAGGTATCCGGTGATGAGCGGCGCGATCAGCGCGCCCGCGTTGATCCCCATGTAGAAGATCGAGAAGCCGGCATCGCGCCGCGCGCCTCCTTCGGGATACAGATCGCCCACCATCGCGGAGATATTCGGCTTGAGCAGTCCGGTCCCCACCACGATGAGCACAAGGCCGAGAAAGAATGCCGTATGCGCGAAAATCGTCGAGAGAGCGATGGCGATGTGTCCGCAGGCGATAAGCACGCCGCCCCACCAGACCGAGCGTTGTAATCCTAACCACCGATCCGCAATCCAACCGCCTGGGAGCGACGCGAGGTACACCGATGCTGCGTAGATACCAACGATCGATGACGCAACAGTGCGGTCGAATCCAAAGCCGCCGGACATCAGCGCTGCCGTCATGAACAGCACAAGCAGCGGTCGTATTCCGTAATACGAGAACCGCTCCCACATCTCCATGAAGAAAAGTGTGGACAGGCCGCTCGGGTGCCCGAAGAATGAAGTGTTGCCCGTCCACCGCTCCAGTCCGCTCGGCGGCTCGTCGTGGCTCACGGTCGCTGCTTGTGGCTGGCCGAAAACTGATTCTTCTGTTGCCATGCTAGTCGTTGGCTGAGGTCGGTGCGGTGAACGCCGCGTGTGCTCGCGGCAATCGCTGGCGGGTTCTGCTGCTAGCGGGCGGCCATGGTCGTTGGCTGCTTGATGCACGCCGCGAAATGAGTTGGCGTCTTTTCCTCGAGCGGTGGAACAACACGCGTGCAATCCTGATCCTTAAGCGGATGACTACATCGCGGATAGAATACGCATCCCGGGGGCGGATTCGCTGGCGACGGCGGCTCACCCTGGAGTACTATGCGTGCCGTTTGCCGGCCGGGCTTGGGGCGGGGCACCGCCGATAGTAGTGCCTGCGTGTACGGCATTATCGGATTCGAGTACAGATCGTACGACGAGGCGATCTCGACAATGCGGCCGAGGTACATGACTGCTACCCGATCCGCGATGTGTTGCACGACCGACAGGTCATGCGCGATGAACAGATATGTAAGGCCGCGATCGCGCTGAAGGTCCTGCAGCAAATTGATGACCTGGGCTTGCACCGATACGTCGAGCGCCGAAACCGGCTCGTCACAGACGATCATCTCCGGCTCAACCGACAGCGCGCGGGCAACGCCAATGCGTTGGCGTTGCCCGCCGGAAAACTCGTGCGGGTATCGCGAGGCGTACGCCGGATTCAATCCCACTTCCTCGAATAATACCTTCACTCGCTTATCCGCTTCGCGTCCTTCAGCAAGATGGTGAATCAGAATGCCTTCCCTGACCGCAGCCCCCACCGTCATCCGCGGGTTGAGCGACGAGAATGGATCCTGAAAGACAACCTGCATGCGTCGCCGCATCTTTCGTAAAGCCGAGCCGTGTAGTGTCGCGACATCGATTCCGTCGAACACAACCGAACCCGATGTCGGCTCGATCAGTCGAAGAATCGAGCGTCCCATCGTCGTCTTGCCGCACCCGGATTCACCCACTACACCGAGCGTCTCGCCGCGGTCGATCGCGAACGAGACATCGTTCACCGCACGAATATCGGCCGCGTCTCTTCTAAGAAAGCGCTGGCGCGCTGGAAAACTCTTGCTCAGATGCGTCACGTCGAGAAGCGGCATGTCCGTTGGAGCCGCTGTCATTGATCAGCGCCCACGCGTGCGGCAAGCGGAATGTGGGGCTCGGCTCTCCGCAATGGCTCAACTGCAATGTGGCACCGGGACTCATGATTCTCGCCCACCGCATACAGTGGCGGATGTTCGACTTCACATCTTTCCCACGCGTAGCTGCACCGGTCCCGGAACCGGCAACCACTCGGCCATGCGGTGGAGGGAGGTACCACGCCAGGAATCGTCACCAGTCGTTCAGTCCGCTGGTCCAGCCGCGGCATCGCGCTCATCAGGCCTTCGGTGTACGGATGATGCGGCGCACGCAGCACCGTCGCTGCGGTGCCCGTCTCCACAACTTCTCCACCATACATCACCACGACACGATCAGCAACTTCGGCAACCACGCCGAGGTCGTGAGTGATGAGCAGAACCGCCATGCCGAATTGTTGTTGCAAGCGCTGCAACAGCTCGAGGATCTGGGCCTGAATGGTGACGTCGAGCGCAGTAGTCGGTTCATCTGCAATGAGCAGCGCAGGCCGAAGCACAAGCGCCATTGCGATCATCACTCGCTGACGCATGCCTCCGGATAACTGATGCGGATATTCCGATGCGCGCTCTCGCGGTGCTGACATTCCGGCGAGCGCGAGCATCTCGATTGCGCGCTCCCAGGCTTCGTGACGCGACGCGTCTGTATGCACTCGCACCACTTCGGCGATCTGCTCGCCCACGGTGAGCACCGGATTCAGCGCCGACATCGGCTCCTGAAATATCATCGCGATTCTGTTGCCACGGATCTCGCGCATTTCAGATTCACTCAGCGCGAGTAGTTCGCGTCCCTCGAACATCATACTGCTCGCCGGTTCTATCCGGCCTGGTGTCCGAATCAGTCGCAGGATCGAGAGTGCCGTAACCGACTTGCCGGATCCCGACTCGCCAACGACCGCGACAGTCTCGCCGCGCGCAATGTCGAAGGAAACGCCGTCCACGGCGCGCGCGACGGCTCCGCCATCATGGAAGTATGTGCGAAGATCGCTCACAGCAAGCAATGGCTCCGTCACGCGTCGAGCTCCGCCATCATTACGGCGCTCTCACGCGGATCGAACGCGGCGCGAAGTGCGTCGCCCAGCGAGTTGCAGGCAATTGCCGTAGTGACGATGAGCAGTCCCGGAAACAGTGATATCCACCACGCGGTGCCGATCTGATCGGCTCCGTCCTGAATTATGCTACCCCAGCTGGCACTCGGAGGCTGCACCCCAAGGCCGAGGTACGACAACCCCGCCTCCAGGATTATCACATGCCCGATGCCGAGCGTTGCTGCGACGATAACGGTGGGAAGCACGTTCGGTAAGATATGCCGCAGCAGGATTCTTGGTCCAGTCGCGCCCACCGCCCGAGCCGCGGCCACGAAGTCGAGCTCCCTGAGCGACAGGACCTGTGCACGCACCATCCGGCTCAGGCCGAACCAGCCCGTCGCCCCCAATACCACAATTAGCAGCCATAGCGGTAGCCCGTTCCAGAGCGCCAGGATCGCGATGAGCAGCAGCACTCGCGGTATCGCGAGTGCTGCGTCAACGAACCGCATGAGCACGGTATCCACAGCGCCGCCAACAAAGCCCGCGATCGCGCCGTACAACGTGCCGAACGTTACTGCGATCGCCGTGGCAAGTGCAGCTACCGTGAGCGATATGCGCGCGCCGTAGATGCAGCGACTCAGGATGTCGCGGCTGTAGGAGTCAGTTCCGAACGGATGGCCCAGCGACGGTGCCAGGTTCTTCAGCCCGATGATATCGGGCTGCGCGATCGGATCAGAGGGTGCGATCAGCGGCGCCAGCAACGCGATGATCACCATGACGACAATGACGCCGGTCGCCATGCCGGCGTGCCGCGCGACGTGCCGCGTCCAGTGTGGTCGGGCCAGAATGTCAGCGTCCACGAATGCGCGGATCGGCTACCGCATAGAGCAAGTCGGCCGCGAGGCTTCCAAGGGTGACCGTCGCTGCGGCGACGATGACGCCCGCTGTAACAAGTG
>PLEG01000300.1 GCA_003136975.1 Gemmatimonadota bacterium
AAGAAGAAGGTTACGAAGTAACACATGGCAACTGCAAAGAAAGTAAAGAAGATTGTAGAGGCGGAAGGCCTCGCACACGTGTCGGCGACGTTCAACAACACGACGATCACGATCACGGACAACCGCGGCAACACGATCTCGTGGAGCTCGTCAGGAAAGGCTGGCTTCAAGGGATCCAAGAAGTCCACGCCGTTCGCGGCTACTGTTGCTGGCGAACAGGCTGGACGCGAAGCGTTTTCCGCCGGAGTCCGTCGCGTGAATGTCCGCGTGCAGGGACCGGGCTCTGGTCGCGAGTCAGCCATTCAGGCTCTCGCAACCGCCGGTCTTCAGGTCAAGTCGATTCGCGACGTTACGCCGATTCCACATAATGGTTGCCGTCCGCCCAAGCGGCGGAGGGTTTAGTACATGCGTTACACAGGACCAAGCTGCCGTCAGTGCCGCCGCGAGGGGACCAAGCTCTTCCTCAAGGGCACCAAGTGCTTCACCGAGAAGTGTCCCGTCGAGCGCCGGCCAACGCCGCCCGGCCAGCATGGCGCGAGCGTCGCTCGCCGCCGCAAGGTTTCGGAGTACTCCAAGCAGCTCCGTGAGAAGCAGAAGATCAAGCGCATCTATGGCGTGAGTGAGAAGCAGTTCCGCAACACGTTCGAGCGCGTTACAACGCTGCCTGGCGTTACCGGTCACAATCTTCTCGCCGCCCTCGAGAGCCGTCTGGACAACATCATCTACCGCATGGGCTTCGCGCAGAGCCGCAAGGCAGCTCGCCAGCTCGTTCGCCATCGTCACGTCGAAGTGAACGGTCGCTCGGTAGACATCCCCAGCTTCCTCGTGGAGCCGGGCCAGGAAGTTCGCGTTCGCGCCAAGTCGCGCGAGCAGGCATCGATCATCGTCTCGATGGATCAGGCTTCGCGTGGCGCTCCGCTCTCGTGGATCGCGGTCGACAAGGAGTCGTTCAGTGGCCGCATGCTCGAGCGCCCAACGCGTCCGAACATTCCGATCGCCGCACAGGAGCAGTTGGTCGTCGAACTGTACTCGAAGTAAGGCACCTGTAGGGCGCGGATATATACGCGCCCTACTCCGGTTCGTCGCAGTATCGTAGCAAACGAGGCCCTAACCTTCGTACCGACTTACCACGCGTTAGGGGCGGGGTAACGGTTAAATACAGAAAACAATCATGGCTAACGCAATCGATCTTCGCGGGCTTGTACGCCCGCAGCTAGTTGAGTCCACCAAGCGCGAGGACACACCCAACGTCGCCGAGTTCCGGCTGCAGCCGCTCGAGCGCGGCTTCGGCTATACCCTCGGCAACGCGATGCGTCGCATGCTTCTGTCGTCGCTACGTGGCTCCGCAGTGTGGGGATTCCGTATCGATGGCGTCGTTCACGAACACCAGACCATTCCAGGTGTCGTTGAAGACGTTCACCAGATCATCGCAAATCTCAAGACACTCGTCCTGAGCCTCGATGATGCGAATGAGAGCACTGTTGTTCGTGTCACGAAGACAGGGCCGGCCGACATCAAGGCCAGTGATATTCAGGCAGCTGGCGCGGCTGGACTTGCGGTTCACGAGCCTGACCATCACCTGTTCACGCTGCAGGACGACCGCGACATCACGTTCGAGCTTTACGTGAATCACGGCCGCGGTTACGTCGAGTCGGATCAGCACGTTGCCGATCGGAATCTCCCTGTTGATCTCGTCCGCATCGATTCGATTTACAACCCGGTTCGCCGCGCAAACTTCAGCGTGGATGCAACGCGTGTTGGCCAGCGCACGGATTACGATCGTCTCACGCTTCTCGTCGAGACCAACGGTACGGTCTCGCCGGAAGAAGCGGTGAGCTACGCCGCGGCACTCGCGCAGACGCACTTCCAGTACTTCGCGGGCTTCGGCTCGCACACGTCGGCCCCGATCACCGCGGCCAACGAGCTTGGTGGCAATGACGCCGCACGACTGGCGCAGCTTCTGTCCACGCCAATCGAAGATCTGGAGCTTTCCGTGCGCTCGGTCAACTCGCTCAAGAACAGCGAGATCCGCACGCTCGGCGACCTCGTCAAGCGCACCGAGGATCAGATCCTCGACGTGAAGAACTTCGGCAAGAAGTCGCTGAATGAAATTGCAGAGCTGCTCGAGCGTGAGAATCTCAACTTCGGTATGAAGTTCGAGCAGTCAGAAGAAGGCGTGCGGATCACGGATCGGGGAACTCCACCGAACCGCGCCGCGCTCGCCGAAGCCGCCCTCGGCGACGACGACGATTAGTAAGGCGCGGATGCATCCGCGCCTTACCGGCGGGCCTCCGTGCCCGCCCGCAGTACGACGACGATTAGTAGGGCGCGGATGTATCCGCGCCTTACGGGGGCCTGCCCTTACGGGCTCTCGGCATGCATTGGACCCTTGAGGATTTTTTAGATGCGACATAGAAAAGTCGGCCGCCAACTTCGGCGCACTCCCGAGCAGCGTCTCTCGCTGCTTCGGAACCTTGCGCAGTCGCTGATCCAGCACGGCGCGATCGAGACGACCGAAGCCAAGGCCAAGGAGCTGCGGCCGTTCGTCGAGAAGCTCATTACGAAGGCGAAGGAAGGCACGCTTCACTCGCGCCGTCTTGCAGCCCGCCACGTGCAGCAGCGCGCGGTGAACGACAAGCTCTTCCAGGAAGTCGCACCGAAGTTCGCCACACGCCAGGGCGGCTACACGCGCATTCTCAAGACCGGTCACCGCAAGGGTGACGGCGCCGA
>PLEG01000252.1 GCA_003136975.1 Gemmatimonadota bacterium
GGCGTGGATGGAGTCCATGTAGCACCTCGACAGCGCATCACATCACCGTCGGCCATGGATTCCCGCATTCGCGGGAATGACGAGTCTTATCGATTCACATCCATCGCGGGAACGACGAGCCTTATAGCCCCGGGCCACCGCGCCCACCACCGCCGTTGCCGCGTCCGCCTCCGAAGGCTGGCGGATTCTTGACATTCTCCGGAACCTTCTTCCACTGATCTGGCGTCAGGATCGTTTGTACCTTCGCCATCGCTGAAGTGAGGTTCTGGCGGCCTTCGACGATCTGTGGCCGGATCGCGGACATAATTGCCTGCGGGTTGCCACCGGAGCCTTGCTTGGCGACCTGTGCTCTGATCAGAAGTCCGAGCGCGAGTGACTTGGCGACAAGCGTGTCGGACACGACCGTCAGTTGCGTGATCTGCGCGTCGCTGAGGTTGAGCGAGTCACGTAGCCCGATGATCTGCGCGACTGGATTCTGCACCGCCGCGGACGCCATGCTCGAGCTGTCGGTGCGTGCCGCGAATATCTGCCTGAAGCGATCGCGTGGATCGGGGCCAAGCGTGAGCCGGGCCTGAAGCGCGAGCACGAACGGCTGACGATACACAGCGCGCGCCGTGTTGGTCGAGCCGAACCGACCGTTCACATCGTAGATGAACTGCTGCTTGATGGGATCGAAACCGCGCACATAGAGCAAAGTTGGATCTGCGCGGTTGAACTGTCCCCATCCGCGCAGATTGCTGCCGTGCAGAAGCTGATCAAGCCCCGCGAGCACGTTGGAACCGATCAGCGAGAAGGTCATCTTCCGATTGAGGTTGAATCCCTCGGGCTTGAAGTTCGCCTGCATGTCGAGCGACGGCGTCCACGGCCCGCGGCAGCTATTGCGACCAGCGACGGAGCCCATCTGCGACGTCAGACAGTCGCGCACGTTCGACGGCGCACCAGCGATCAGTTGCTTCATTGCTGTTGCGAGCGCGGGATCCGCGGTAGTGGCCGGATTGAAGATGAACGCGCGGTCGTTATGCGATCCGTCACCGTTGATGTCGCTGGACACGATCGGAGTGAACGGTGCGCCTGAGCTGAGTCGCGTGTTGGCCGTCACTTCGAGCCACGAATTCACTGGCTTTGTGAAATAGGCCTGAAGGGTGTTGCGCACGTCCTGATCGCCCGGTGCCCATTCCGTCAGATTCGGATTGCCGCCCGTCGTGGGTGACGCAAAACCCTGTGCGGCCGAGCAGCAGGTAAACGACGACTGGTCACGCGTACGTTGAAGAGTATACGCGAATGTGAAGAACGTTCCGCCCTGCGTCGCTCCGTTCACTGACATCGTGAGTTGCTTCGTGTCACTCTTGAGGCCAGACGTCAACTCGAGAACCTGGCCGTATTCCGGATAGATCCGCGAGCCGCTCGACGTGACCTGGCCGGTAGTTGGTACTATCGCCGCGGACGGCGCGAACACTGGACGACCGCCCTCGTTCGCCAGCGTGAATACCGGAGTCGTATTCAGATTGAGATCTCGCACACCATACAGCGCGACTCCGCGCGCGTAGCTTCCGTCCGCCGAGAAGGTGATGTTGCCGAACAGGCGATGTTGTATGCCGAGTGAAGCTCTCCAGGAACGCGGCGCCTCGAAGTCTGGCGCGAACAGCGTTACCGCTGGCCTGACCGCGGAGAAGTTCGGCGGGACCGAGGCGCCAGAGAGACACGACATCGGCGCGGCGCTGGGATCCGCCAGATAACTCTGCCAATCCGGCGTCGGAACCGCGGGGCCAATGCATGACACCTGCTGTTCGGTATCCGTCAGACCGGTCGCCCCCGCCGCAGACGTGAACAATCCGGTCGGAGTCTTGGCGCGGAACTCGCCGATTCCGCCACGCAGCAGAAACGCAGGCTGGAATTGAGCGAATGGATCATTCGGGTTGGGTTGCGTCAGGTTGATGGAGAAACCCGCGCGTGGACTCAGATGAACTTCGGATGGAAAGTCGTTCGTGCGCAGCCCAAATTTCGTTTCGACGTCAGAGTTGAGCGCCGGCGCATCATCGATGCGGGTTCCTTCCGCGCGCAATCCGTACACGAGTTGAACCTGCCGATTGGGACGCCACGTGTCGCCCAGATACAACGCACCGGCGATAGTCTTCCCGGCCCGCTCCTGTGACAACAGCGTTCGGCTGTAACTGTCCGGTGCGTCTGAGAGGAAGGAGCCGAGCGAGTTGTAGGTGAATGTGCCTAGCCGGTTGTTCGTAACGTTCTGGCGGAACGTGTTGAGATCGAACAGCGAGCCAAGCCGCAACCGGTGCGTGCGGTCCTTGCTCAGATACGAAACCTCATCGCCTGCCTCGAGGAGTGAGGAACTTCCCGCTTGTGGAAAGCCGGGATTTCCTCCGAAGCTGATTACACTCAAGGCCTGCGTTCCATCAGCAAGTGGCGAGCTGATGCGTACGCGACCAGCTGGAAGCGTGAGATACCCTTCTGAGTGATTGTTGTCGCGCGAGTAGTAGGTGCGCAACTCGTTGATGAGGCCACTCTCGAAGTTGGACGTGAGCGTCGCCGCTATTCCCGCGCCAGATGTCGTACTCGCGCCAGCGCTGGAAGGGAGCGCGTAAGGGTTCGATCGCGTCGGGTCCTGAGTGCTTCCGCGATAGTCGCCGCGCAGCGTCAAGCTGTTTGCGTCGTTCAGGAAATAGTCGAGGCGCACGAGGCCAACTGTATTGTCACCAATGCGCCGATCCGGAATGATGGCCGGCGATGGAACGCCGAGGGCGTTGACCTTGGACTCAAAGGCCTGCACCGAAGCCGGGTCCAGTCCGAGGGTCGACAACGTCGCGGGAGACGAAGCGAGTAGTGACTGAACTGGATCGCTGCGCCGGCGCAATTGGCCAGACCCAAAGATGAACAGCTTGTCCTTGATGATCGGTCCGCCGACACCAAGACTGATCTGGTCCTGCAGATATGTCGGCGATACTGCAGCACTATCGGCCCCTTCGAATTCGAGGACCGGGTCCCGTCGCGAATACGTGAAGCCACCGGTCAGCTCGTTCGTTCCGCCGCGCGTGGTCGACGCGATCTCGCCTCCGCTGAACTGCCCCTTGGACGGATCGTACGTATTGGTGACAACGCGCGTACTGCGCAAACCTTCCGTCGGAACGGAGAAGCTTCCGAATGACAGACCATCAAGCGTTGTGTTGTTGAGCGTGGATCGTTGGCCAGCGACGGAAAACGCAGCGGCTGTAGTGTCGTTGCCGGCAATTCCCACAACACCTGGGGCCATGGCGGCGATCGCTGAGATGTCGCTCATGTCGACTGGGAGGCGCGCGAGCTGATCTGTGCTGATGGTGCGACCACTCTCACCCGGAGTCGGAGCAGCGCCACGGTCACGGCCGGTATTGCGCGCCGTAACCGTAACCGTCGAAAGCCTCGCGGCGACCTGTGTCCCGAGCTGAATATCGGTGACGAGACGATCCTCATCACCCTGTCGCGCAACGTTGCGGCTTACCGGAGCGAAGCCGATTGCGCGAAACTCAACGCGGTACTGACCACCGCCGTCCGGGAACAGAATCGTATAACGTCCCGCCGCGTCGGTGCGCTTGGTGCGCGTGATTCCGCTCTCGGCGGACTTCACTGCGACCGTCACGTTCTCGATTGGCTTCCCATCGGGGCCAAGAACGCGGCCGGTTACGATGTCGGTGGTGCTACCAACCTGCGCCTGTGCTGGGCGAGATAGTATCCCGCCGCCCAGCAACAACGCTGCAAGTACAAGGAACAACTTCCGCATGACCGCGTTTCCCTGCCCCGCAACACGGGGCTATCTAAGTGGACCGCGTCGCTCCACCAAAATGGTAGCGAACGCCGAATCGTTGCATGAGCTCGACAAGCCGAACGAGCGACAGTCCCATCACCGCGAAATAATCGCCATCGATGCGGCGGACTATTGTTGCTCCAAAGCCCTGAATTCCGTACGAACCTGCCTTGTCCATGGGTTCGCCGGTTTCGACGTACTCCTGAATCTCCTGCGCCGACAGGGTCCTGAATGTCACGGACACATCATCTACGGAGGACTCCAACCTCCCGTTGAGCGCGCATGCCATCCCGGTCACGACCGTGTGAGTTATCCCGCTCAGGACCGCAAGCATCTCGGCGGCCTCCTCCTCTGTACGCGGCTTACCCATGATTCGCCCGTCGATCACTACGATCGTATCAGCAGCTATCACGAGCGAGTCAGGATGTCTCGTGGCAATCGCCAGCGCCTTCTCCCGCGCCAGTCGCTCGACGTGCACCGCCGGTAATTCGGCACCGCGCATTGATTCATCGATGTCGGCTGGCACTACGGTATACGGGATACCGACGAGATCGAGTAGCTCGCGCCGGCGTGGCGACGCGGAGGCAAGGATGATGTTCGGTTGCATCACGTTAGAAGAGTCCCACCTTACCCGAGACCGAAGCAATCAGCTTGGCTGGATCGTATCCCACGCCCTGTTTGAACACCATTTCTACCTTGCGAATATCCGAGATGTTCGTCGCGGGGTCTCCGTTGATCACAACAAGATCCGCCTGTTTTCCACGGGCGATGGATCCAATCCGGTCGGCCCTGCCGAGGTATGTCGCACCATTGAGTGTACAAATCTTGATGGCTTCTTGAGGCGTGAAGCCGCTTCCCACCAGAAGCTCAATCTGGCGTTGGTCAGAGTAACCAGGCACGACGCCGCCACCACCGGTTGGATCAGTGCCAGCCAGCAGCAGCCCGCCCGCTCTCGCAAACTGGAGTTCCATCGCGCGATCGAGCGCGAAGAGTGCTGGATAGATGGAGTGCGTGTTGCGCTGCGTAGCGGTATACCGCTCCTCGAACTGCTGCTTGAGAATCGGATCGAGCACATCCAGTCCGGGCGGTACTGGCTGGCCGGGTGTGAAAGTCTCGAACACGGTTAGCGTTGACGTTACAGCGACATGGTGCGCGATCAGGTCAGCGACCAGCGCTTTGAATTGCGCGCCGTTCGGATCGACCTTCGCCACCGCCGCCATGCCAGCCGACTGCCCGGGACACACATCCGGCTTCTTGTCAGCTGAAAAATCCGTAGCGACAAAAAAACCGTGCTCGAGATTGTCGATGCCAAGTGCGGCGGCCTCACGATACGTGACCGAACAGAGATGCCCGGTGATCTTAAATCCGCGCTTGTGCGCTTCCTGAATAGCGGCGCCCAATTCGGCGCGCGTGATGTTCATGTACGCCTTGAACGACGTCGCGCC
>PLEG01000124.1 GCA_003136975.1 Gemmatimonadota bacterium
CCGAACATCACACCGATCTTCTCACGCAATTGGTTAATGAAGATCACCGAGGTATTCGACCGCGCGATCGCACCGGTCAATTTGCGAAGCGCCTGACTCATCAGACGCGCCTGCAAACCGACGTGCGAATCACCCATGTCGCCTTCGATCTCAGCCTTTGGAACGAGCGCCGCGACTGAGTCGATAACTACAACGTCCACCGCGCCAGAGCGCACGAGTATCTCGCAGATCTCGAGTGCCTGCTCGCCGGTGTCAGGCTGCGATACGAGGAGATTGTCCACGTCCACACCCAGCTTGCCCGCGTACTCCGTGTCAAGCGCGTGCTCCGCGTCGATGTAAGCCGCAACGCCGCCATTCTTCTGCGCATTGGCAACTACATGCAGACACAGCGTAGTCTTGCCACTCGACTCAGGACCGTAGATCTCGGTTACACGACCTCTCGGAATGCCACCGATTCCAATGGCCGCGTCGAGATTGATAGCACCAGTCGAGATCGCGTCGACGCGCACGCCTGCGGTGCCGGTGCCCATCCGCATGATCGAACCCTTGCCGCAGTTCTTCTCGATCTGCGCCACCGCGAGGTTCAACGCCTTCTTCTTGTCTTCCTGCATGGTGGAAATGCCCATTGGTCCTTTTTCCTTTTCGCTGATGTAAGATAACTCCAGACTGCCGGATCCGGATTCGTGTTTCCGGGCAAAATCGCCCGGATTTCCAATGTTCTCGCGTGCGACACCGTCCCCCGAACAAAATACGAACTACTTACCCGAAAATCAACCGAACTATCGCAACCAGAACGCGTCCGGGATGTACTGGATCTGAACCCTTGCCTTGCTCAACACCACCCCCACCACGTCGAATCGGTACTGATCTCCCGAACGCCTGTTCGAAGCGATCCAGACTCGGGCGGAACGGGCCAGCTCCCGCCGTTTCTTCCACCCCACCGTCTCCGCCGGCGTCCCGAAATCAGTGGAAAGCCGAGTCCTGACTTCCACGAACGCCACGATCCGACCCTCGTTTCCGTCCTCGACCTTGCACGCGACGAGATCAAGGTCGCGGTGACCGTTTCGAAAGCGCCGATCCATGATTGCCCAACCGCGTGCCTCGAGCCAACGGGCCGCGATCGATTCGCCCTTGATCCCCAAACGCTGCCGTTGTGTCAACACGCGACCAGTCTATGCGCCGGAGTCGCGGCGCGCGAAAGCGACTATCCGCCCGATTCATACAATCGCTGCACGCCGGCTCACGCATGTCCGGCGATTACTGGCGCGAAAGCGCTGCACCTCCGCTAGTTTTTTTGGATGACCAGCATCGCAGTGGGCGACCACGTTCGCATAACGAGCGTTCCAGGCAAGCCTCTCGGAAGAATCACGAAGAGCTTCGCGAAAATGGCCGACGACAAGAGTGCTCGTTCAGCCGACCCGTATGTGTACGACGTGTGGGTGGAGGCGCAGCAGAAGGAGTATCACGGCCTCCGCGCGAGCGACCTGGTCAAGCCGCGCGCGGATTAGCCACTACCGTGGCGCGATGCGCTCCAGGTCCTCGAGACCTACCAGTACATCACGTCCGCGCGGCCCGTCGGACGGCCCGAGTACTCCGGCAAGCTGGAGCTGATCCATGATCCGCGCGGCACGTCCATAACCGATCTTGAGGCGTCGCTGCAGCAGCGACGTCGAGCCGCTCTGGTTCTGAATGACGATCTCGGCGGCCTCCCGGAATAGCTTGTCGCGGTCGCCATCGTCTCCGTCGCCATCGTCGCCACCGCCTGCGCGTTCAGCTTCGAGCCGGCGAACGGCCTCGAGAATGTCGCTCTCGCTCGGACTCTCGTCGACCATCGCGAATCCGGCGCTGCGCGCCTTCTTCCTCGCCTCGAACCAGCCCATCAGGTTCTCAGTGTCCTCGCTCGAGATGTAAGCGCCCTGAAGTCGCGCTGGCTCGGACTTGCCTGGCGGAATGAACAGCATGTCGCCGTTGCCGAGCAACGATTCGGCGCCCATTCCGTCAAGGATTGTGCGACTGTCGATCTGGCTCGCCACGCGAAACGCTATGCGGCTCGGGAAGTTAGCCTTGATGAGACCGGTGATGACGTTCACGCTCGGACGCTGGGTCGCGAGGATTAGATGAATCCCGATCGCGCGCGCTTTCTGCGCGAGCATCGCCAACGGCGTCTCGACTTCTCCCTGCACGGTCATCATCAGGTCGGCGAGCTCGTCGATGATCACGACGATGTAAGGAAGCACGTCGTCCTTGTACTCGAGATCCTCGAACGCGACGTTCGGCGTCTTCGGCTTCTTGAGTGGCGCCTTTTCCGTGACCTTGCGGTTGAAGTCCTGAATGTTGCGCGCGTTGTTCGCGGCCAGCAACTCATAGCGCGATTGCATCTCATACACGGCCCACTTGAGCACGGCCGCTGCATCGCGGTTGTCGGTGACGACCTTGTGGCGTAGATGCGGGATCATGTTGTACACCGACAGCTCGACCATCTTCGGGTCCACCATCAGGAACCGAAGAGTGCGCGGGGTGTGCCGGTACAGCAGGCTTGTAATCAGTGTGTTGACGCAGACGGACTTCCCGGATCCCGTCGCGCCCGCAATCAGCAGATGCGGCATCTTGGCGAGGTCGGCGATTACGGGCTTGCCCGCGAGATCCTTGCCGAGCGCGATGGGTAGAGCGGCGCGCGCGTTCTGAAAATCGGGCGATTCCAGCAGCTCGCGGAATGCCACCATCTCCGGAACCGGGTTCGGAACCTCGACACCGACGGCGCCCCTGCCGGGGATTGGCGCTACAACCCGAATGCTCTGAGCCCGCATCGCGAGCGCGAGATCGTTGGCCAGGTTCGCGATTTGCCGCACCTTCACACCCGGCGCAGGCTCGATCTCGAATTGCGTGACAGCAGGCCCCGTTGTACGACCCACGAGCTCGCCGTCAACACGGAACGTGCGCAGCGCATCCATCAACCGCTGCCCGGCCGCATCAAGATCCCGCCGGTTCGCATCCATGTTGCGCGGGGCGGGTGCGGTGAGAAGATCCGGAGTGGGAAGATCCTCGTCATCAAACCGCTCGTGCGTAACGTCGCTCGCCTCGATCTCCGCGGCCACGCGTTCTTCAGCGGTCGTAGAGTCCTTGCCGCGCCTGCGCCGGCTCCTGTCCTTGCGCAGCTCGAAAGGGGCGGACAGCGACTCGTCGATCACCGGCATGTCTTCCGGATCTGGCTCGAGTTGTTGCGCAAGCAATTTTTGCTTGCGCACACGCGGCGGTAGATACGTGTCGTCCAGCGCGGCGGCCTGCTCCGGGCTGGCCGCTGGCTTCGCATCACGTCCCACCAGCATGCGAATCGGATTCCAGGAAAGCGTCGCTGCCGCGAGCACGCTAAGCGCGAGTACGAAGATGAGCCACGCACCCACTGGGCCCGTGAGCGCCGTTGTGTAGAACGCCAACAGGCCGCCAAGTATTCCCGAGAAGACGTTGCTCTCGCGCGTGGCGCCCATTGCCAGTGCCACGCCGAACGGCAGCACGATCACCATGCCCAGCAGGAAGATCAGCCACGAGCGGTCGCGGCCGCCGCTCATGCGTCCGAATACGCGTAGTGCGTGCACCGCTAGCGCGATTGGAAGCAGCGATGATCCAGTCCAGCCGAATACGGTGATCAGCGCGCGCGCCGCAAGCGCACCGACCGATCCGAAACTTCCCACCGCGGCAGGGACGCCGCGCATCTCACTCCAGCCGTGCAGCATCAGAGCGCCGGCGAGAAATACCGCGAGCAGTAACAGGGCGATTGCCTGGACCTCTCGCTTTAGCGCGGTGTCGGTCACGTCATCGCTCCCGATCGATGCCGAGCTTGGTTATCTGACGTTCGGTGAAAACTGGCACGATCGGATATGCGTCAACGGCCGCACAGAGCGCAAGGTCCTCGCGGAACCCAGCGTCCGCAAGCGCGCGGCCGTGCGCCGAATCCAGAAAGACGGTGCCAATCTCGTCGCCGTAATTACGTGCCAGCAGAGCGCATGAGTGGGCCGCGTCGTTCATCGCGACGCCCGACAGTCGCCTGGTGACCATGCGAACATACCTGCCCGCGCAGGCGGCATCTTCCAGTGCGTAGTGGCCATCCTGGCCAGCACACGCAATCACCACGTCGGTTCCGCCGCGCAGTGCAGTGCGCAGCATTGCTGTAACGACGGAAAGATTGACGTACGCAGCGACAACCACATCCACAGCACCCTGCGCACCCACGAGCGCGCGTGTTCCGTTGGTGGTGGTCATCAACACCGTCATTCCTCCGACCGCATCAGTCGTGAATTGTGCTGGCGAGTTGCCAAGGTCGAAGCCTTCAATGGGCAGCATCCTTCGCTCGCCGGCGAGTCGCACGTCACCGCGCTCGAACTGCCGCGCGCGCGTCATGAGCTCATCGGCATCGGCAAATGGCACCACCGCGCGGGCGCCGTTGGCAAGCGCCGTGACAATAGTCGTGGACGCGCGCAGAACATCGATAACGGCAACCACGCGGCCCGTGCAATCGGCTCCCGCGAGTTCTCCAGCCGTCAGAAATACATCCAACCGCAAAGCCGTATGTCCTAGGAGAGCTCCGCGATGAGCGCGGCGCCCTCACGCTCGAGAAACTTCGTGTCAACATTCCCAGCCTGGAATTCTGCGTTGTGCATGACGCGCGCAAGGAACGGTATGGTGGTCGTGACTCCCTCGACAATGAAGCTCTCCAAGGCGATCTGCATGCGCCGGATGGCCTCGTCGCGATCGCGTCCCTGGCAGATCAACTTCGCAAGTAGAGAATCGTAGTACGGTGGCACACTATATCCGGTGTACACGTGAGTATCCAGACGAACGCCCGGGCCTCCTGGCGGATGGAACACGTCGATCCGTCCGGGCGAGGGTTGAAAATTTCGCGCGGGATCTTCTGCGTTCACCCTGCACTCTATTACGTGACCGCGCAGCGGAGGAAGTGCGAGCACGCTGAGGCGCTCGCCAGCGGCGACGCGGATCTGCTCCTTCACGAGGTCGATCCCGGTCAACATCTCGGTGACGGGATGCTCAACCTGGATGCGCGTGTTCATCTCCATGAAGTAGAACGAATTGTCCTCGTTCAACAACATCTCGATGGTGCCGGCGCCCACATAGTTGATCGCCTTCGCGCCGCGTACCGCGGCGTCGCCCATTGCCCGGCGCAGCTCAGGTGTGATCGCGGGGCTGGGTGCCTCCTCGATCAGCTTCTGATGTCTGCGCTGGACAGAGCAGTCGCGCTCGCCCAGATGTATGACGTTTCCGTGCGAATCGCCGATGATCTGGAACTCGATATGGCGCGGCCGCGAGAGATACTTCTCCACGTACACCTCGCCGTTCCCGAACGCAGAGAGCGCTTCTGAGCGCGCCAGCTGGAACGCTCGCGCGAAATCCTCGGGGTCAGCCGCGACGCGCATTCCCTTTCCGCCGCCGCCGGCCGAAGCCTTGATGATAACGGGGAATCCAATGCCGATCGCGAACCGCAGCGCTTCATCGACATCTTCCACCGGTCCCGGCGAGCCGGGTATGATTGGCACTCCTACATCCTGCATCGCGCGCCGCGCGGACGCCTTGTCTCCCATCACGCGTATCTGGTCCGCGGTGGGCCCGATGAAGGTGATGTTGGACGCGGCGCACGTCTCGGCGAACTCGGCGTTTTCGGCGAGGAAGCCATATCCCGGATGAATCGCGTCGGCGCCGGTGATCTCGGCGGCGCTGATGATGGACGGAATGTTCAGGTAGCTGCGCGCGCTCTTGGCCGGTCCGATGCAGATTGCCTGGTCGGCGAAACGCACGTGCGAACTATAGCGATCCGCCTCGGAGTAGACGGCGACGGTCTGAATTCCCAGGTCCTTGCAGGCGCAGATGACGCGAACGGCAATTTCGCCCCGATTGGCGATGAGGATCTTCTTAAACCGTACGGACGGCAAACAGAGCCTCCCCGTACTCCACCGGCTGCCCGTTCATGACCAGTTTGCTTTCAATGATGCCGCTGGTTTCGGACTCGATCTCGTTCATCAGCTTCATCGCCTCGA
>PLEG01000323.1 GCA_003136975.1 Gemmatimonadota bacterium
CTGAGACTCGCCCTGCCCGTTGGATCGCCGCCGCCGCGATTGTACTGGGGGGTGCGAAAGCCGCTCATCACGCGCACTCCTTCAGGATTGATGCCATGAGCCTTGAGGTCGGCCAACACGAGCTCGAGCTTGTCCACCAGCTTCAGGCTCACGACGACGTACTTGGGCCAAACATTGGTCTGGTCGTGGGTGAGAAAATCGCGGATGCGGAAGTGCTCCGACAGCTTGGTATCCTCGTTCGCTGGCGTAACCTCGATGAAGCCGCTGGGCGGTCTGTAAGCAACCTTCCCCCCCTTTGCGGATGTCGCGCGCGGCCAGTTCCCGATGAAATAGAGACCCAGCCGTCCGCGCTGAACGTCGCTCGCTGGGCGCAGTGTGATCAGGCTGAAATCGACGACGCGCTGCAACGCGCCGGACGCCGCTACCGCCGCCTTAACGATGCCAGGGCGCTCGCTCGCGCCGCGAATCTGCGCCAGCAACTTGCCGCTCTCCCCCGTCGCGTCGCCCTCGATATTCGCGACCACAGTTCGGTTCACGACATCCGTCACGTATGCCGCGGTTGGTGCATCAGCGGAACTGAGTCCGTTGACGACCGCGGCTGTGGCCGGCGTTACGATGTTAACTTTGTCGCCGGTCGCCCTCGCTGTCGCAATGGAAAAGGCCCACGCGATTCCCATGAGTGCGAGGAAGGCGTTGGACGCCTTTTCGAACAATCGTTCAGCTCGGTCTGTCAGACCGATCCTGCGACTGGCTACACCCTCAACACTCATCCCCACAGAATGCACGGTTTATCTGAGCTGTTCAACCGCCTGCGCGACGTAAGCGGACTGGTGCAGGCGGCCGGATACACCGGCATGGCGGCAATAATATTCGCGGAAACGGGGCTGCTGATCGGCTTCTTTCTGCCGGGCGATTCGCTTCTCGTGTCAGCGGGGCTGCTGGGATCGCAGGGATACATCGACGTGTGGCTCATGGGTCTGATCCTGAGTGTCGCCGCGGTCGCCGGCGACACCGTGGGCTACGCGATAGGAAAGGCTAGTGGTCCACGGCTGTTTACACGCGAAGACTCGCTTCTGTTCAACCGCAAACACCTAATGCGGGCTCATGAGTTCTACGAGCGCCATGGTGGCAAGACGATAATCATTGCGCGTTTCATGCCTATTATCCGGACTTTTGCGCCGGTGGTCGCAGGAATGGGCGAAATGCAGTACCCCCGCTTTCTCGCCTACAACCTCGTAGGCGGAGTAGCATGGGTATGGTCTATGCTGCTCATCGGCTTGTTCCTTGGTCGCACCTTTCCTGGCGTTGCCAAGCACATTGAGCTTCTCATCGTGGTCATCGTCTTTCTGTCCATCCTGCCCGCGATCATAGCCCGCCTAAAATCCAAATCGGAGACCTGACGTCATGGCATTTACGCTTCCCGCCCTTCCGTATGCTTTTACTGCACTAGAGCCCTCAATCGATGCGCGCACGATGGAGATCCATCACGACAAGCATCATCAGGNNCGCTCGACGACCTGCTCCAGCACCTCGACTCCGTACCGGAAGCGATCCGGGCGACGGTCCGCAACAACGGTGGTGGCCACTGGAATCACTCGATGTTCTGGGAGATCATGGCTCCCAACGCCGGTGGCGAGCCAACCGGCAAACTTGCCGACGCGATCAAGAAGTCATTTGGCGACTTTGCGACATTCAAGACGCAGTTCGCAGACGCTGCCGCCAAGCGGTTTGGCTCAGGCTGGGCGTGGCTCGTGAAGGATGGCAGCACGCTCACGATCTCGAGCACGCCGAACCAGGACACGCCGGTCATGGAGGGAAAGCATCCGATCCTCGGCGTCGATGTGTGGGAACACGCGTACTACCTCAAGTATCAGAACAAGCGCCCCGACTACGTGGCAGCGTGGTGGAACGTGGTGAACTGGCCAGAAGTCGGGCGCCGCTTCGAAGCGTAGCCACGCGAGCTTAGCGGGCCGCGTCTCCTTCCAGATACGTGTAGCCTTCCAGCCCCGCCAGATAATCGGCGATGAAGGCGTTGGCCTCGTCGCGAGTGATGTTCTTGGCGTTGCTGACCTTGCGACGGAATGTCGTCAACAGGTCAGCAGCCCGGAACTGAACGTAGGCTAGCACTTCAGTTACAGTATCACCGTGCACGAGGTCGGTGATCTCGTAACCGCGCTCCTTGAGCCGGATGTGCACCGCGTTGGTATCGCCAAACAGATTGTGCAGATCGCCCAGTATTTCCTGGTACGCACCAGTGAGAAATATCCCGATGATGTACGGCTCGCCGTCATGAAACGGGTGCAGCTCCAGACTCTGGCGCGGCGTGTTGCGATCACCGCCCACGAAGCGATCTATCTTCCCGTCGCTGTCGCATGTAACGTCCTGAAGCGTGCCGCGCCGGACGGGCTCCTCATCGAGACGATGCACCGGCATTATCGGGAATAGCTGATCGATCGCCCAGCTGTCGGGCAGTGACTGGAAGAGCGAGAAGTTGCAGAAATAGCGATCCACCAGCATCGCCTCCAGGTCCTCGATTATCTCGGAATACTCCTCGCGATCCTTGCGTGCTTCGCGCGCCACCGAGTTGATGATCGCAAGATGTAATTGTTCGGCACGCGCTCTTCCGCGAAGCGACAACACGCCGCTCGCGAACAACTGCTGCGCGCGCTCCTTGTCGAACGTCGCGTCGTGGAACACCTCGCGCAGCCGGCGTGTGTTCACGGTCTGGAGGTCGGTCGCCATCTCGTGCAGCAACGCATGATCATCCTCCACAAGCTCCGGCGCGACCACTTCGGTCACCGACTCAACATCGATCACGCTGAGCAGCAGCAGTGCGTGATGCGCAGTGAGCGCGCGGCCAGATTCGCTTATGATGTGCGGCATCGGCAGATCTTCCTCACGACATGCCTCGGCTAGCGTGTACACGATGTCGTTCGCGTATTCCTGGAGTGTGTAATTGACACTCGCATGCGACGTGGATCGAGTTCCGTCATAATCCACGCCGAGTCCGCCGCCGACATCGACGTGGGTTACGTCGACGCCCATTTTGCGCAGCTCGGAGTAGTAACGGGCTATCTCCTGCAGACCGGCTTTGATGTACCTGATGTCGGTGATCTGCGAGCCGAGGTGGAAGTGCAGCAGATGCACGCAATCCAGGTAGCCCGCATCGGTGAGCTTGTCGATCACGCGAACGAGCTGCGATGTGCTCAGACCGAACTTGGACTTTTCACCGCCGCTTCCGGCCCAGCGACCGGCACCTTCCGCAAAGAGCTTGATGCGAATGCCAATGTTGGGGCGCACGTCGAGTTCCGCGGCGACCTGCAATAGTACGTCGACTTCACTCACCTGCTCCATCACGATAAAGACCTGATGGCCGAGTTTCTGACCCATTAGAGCGAGGCGCATGAACTCCTCGTCCTTGTAGCCGTTGCAGACGATCACGTGCCCGGTCGTCTCGGCAAGCCCCAGCACCGCCTGCAATTCCGGCTTGCTGCCGCACTCAAGGCCCACGCCGAACGGCTGGCCGAATTCGACTATCTCCTCCACCACGTGCCGCTGCTGGTTGACCTTGATCGGGTAAATAGTGGTATAGCCGCCAGTGTACTCGAATTCCTTGATCGCGGACATGAACCGGTCATGCAGATCGGCGATGCGAGAACGAAGGATGTCGGAGAAGCGGATCAATAACGGCATACCAACGCCCTGCGCTTCCAGATCCATGGCCAGCTCGAACAGGTCGAGCTCACGCCCGCGCTCGTCCTTGTCGGGCCGAACTACTACGTGTCCCTTCGAGTTGATGTCGAAGTAACCATTGCCCCACCCTTCGATGTTGTACAGCGCGCGCGACTCGTCGATCGTCCATGGATCGGAGCCAATTTGCGCAAAGGGTTCGGGGAGCGAGGTAGTAGTCATGTTCGGAGTTTAATCAGGGGTACAGAGTCTCGACGCGCCAACCGTCGCCGTCGCGCTCGTACACGGTGCGATCGTGCAGTCTGCTGCTGCGGTTGCGCCAGAACTCGATGCGTGCGGGTACCACGCGAAAGCCGGACCAGTTGGGCGGTCTCGGCACGCTCACTCCTTCAAAGCGCGCCTCGAACTCCGCGAGGCGTCGCTCCAGATCGCCCGCATGCTCCATTGGCCGGCTCTGGATCGATGCCCAGGCGCCGAGTTGGCTGGCGCGTGCGCGCGACGCGAAGTACGCGTCGGCCTCGGAATCGCTCGTCCTCTCCGCGCGCCCCTCAATGCGTATCTGCAACTCCAGCGGCGGCCAGTGGAAGCACAGTGCGCAATAAGGATTGACGAGAAGCTCGCTTCCCTTTCGGCTGTCGTAGTTGGTGTAGAACACAAAGCCGCGGTCGTCGAACGCCTTGAGCAACACGATTCTGTTCGACGGGCGACCATGCGCGTCGGCGGTCGCAAGCGACATCGCGTTTGCATCCGGAAAGCACTCGCGCGGCAGCTCTGCGTTCACACGCGCGAATATCTCGGCGAATCGAGCGAATGGTTCTGAAAGCGGAGTCATGTTATCCAAGCGCCCGAATCCTGAATCGCACCAGCGCTGCCCATGTAAAGCCCGCGGTGAGTACGATCAATGCAGTGACGATTGCGAGAAACGGCATGTGCGGCATGGACGGGGTGAGCGACGCGCGCAATCCCTCGGAGATATAGACGAGCGGGTTGATCAGAACAGCGTACTTGAGCCATGGCACGACATCGAGCCCACGCCACGGATAATATGCACATCCAAAGAAGATCATCGGCGTGATGATCAGACTGAACATGAAGCCGATCTGCTGCGGACTGATCAGGACGCCAAGTAGCAGGCCAAACGCCGAAGCAGCGGCCGCCGAGAGGATTACGACGAGAAGCAGATCCGGAACGTGGGAGAAAGTGAATCCCGCGACCGGACCCATTACGAGGCGGGCGAGCGGCAGAACCACCAGGGCGGCGATGATTCCCTGAATCATCGCGTTCACGATCTTTTCGATCGCGACGAGATCGATACTAATCGGCGCGAGCAGCCGGTCTTCGATCTCCTTGGTCCAGCCAAACTCGGTCACCATGGGCAACGTTACCGATTGCGCGGATGACAGCATGAGACTCAGTGCCAGGATTCCGGGGAGAAGCGCGGCCTGATATCCCTGCTGCGTAAAGCCCATTTTGGGAAGCAGATAACCGAACACAACCACGAACAGCAAGGGTTGCATGATCGTTCTGATCAGGAAGAACGGAAGTTCTCGGCGCGCGACGCGCAGATCGCGACTGAGAAGCGCGACAAAGACACGCCCCGCGGAAACCGGGGGATGTGGATTCGCGATCGATGCGGGGGGGTAGGACGATGCGATCTCGGTCACGTATCGGATCTCCGGCCCGACCTTGCTATGAAGAATGTTTCGAGCGATCCATCCGATGTTTGCTTTTTGAGATTCTCCGGCGTGTCGAGCGCGAGCAATCTTCCGCGGTCGATGAGCGCGATGCGATCGCTCAGCTCGTCAGCCTCAGGCATGTAGTGCGTGGTCATGACTATCGTCCGTCCCTGGCGGTGCAGGTCGCGAAGAATCTCCCAGAGAGAATTACGGGCATTCGGATCAAGTCCGACGGTTGGCTCATCCAGAAAGAGAATCGTCGGTTCATGAATCAGTGCGCGCGCGATCATGAGGCGCTGTTGTTGGCCGCCGCTCAACTGATCGACTTTCATCCGCGCCTTGTCGGCGATCTCGAGGCGCTCCATAAGAACCATTGCGCGACGCGCGGCTTCCTTGCGAGACACACCAAAGTACGCGGCGTGATAGATGAGGTTTTCCCACGCGTCGAGAGAGCGGTCGGGATTCGGACGTTGCGGCACCACACCAATGCGTTGCCGCACCGTGACGCTTTGCCGGACTACATCCGCGCCGGCAACATGCGCCACCCCACCCGTTGGGATCACGCGAGTGGTGAGCATGCCGATCGTCGTGGTTTTGCCAGCACCGTTGGGGCCGATGAGGCCAAAGAACTCGCCCTCGTTCACCACGAGATCGAGTCCCTCGAGCGCTACCGTCTCCGACACGCCACGCGGCGGGCCACCAGACGCGGACCCCCATCCGGATGCCCACGGTAGCCCAGCAGGTCCACCTGTCGCTGGATATACCTTCCGTAGCCCTTGAGTCACAATCGCCGGAGTCATGGGGGACAATTTACCGGATCACGACTTGGGGCGTGAAAGACCCCGAGGCTCCGCTGCCGACGAATTCGACCGGATTATCTTGCTACAGCAGTCCGTGCGCAGCCTGGCAGCACACTACACCGTCACGCCCACAATGATCTTCCGCCGATTCTACGACGACGCGCTGGCACAGGGCAGTTACATGATCGCGTGCGAACGCAGCTCCGAGGCGATCGTAGTCGATCCGAACATGGATACGGCGAAGTATCTCCGCGCCGCGCGAGACGAAGGCGTGAGAATAGCCGCGGTGACCGAAACGCACATCCACGCCGACTTCGCATCAGGATCTCGCGCACTCGCGGCAGTCACTGGCGCGCAGGTGCACGTATCGGGCGAAGGCGGTGCGGATTGGCAGTATTCCTTTACGCATGACGCTGCCGTTCAGTTGCTACATGATGGCGACCACATTTCCATTGGAAACGTACGCCTTGATGCACGACACACCCCGGGACACACTCCGGAGCACCTGACGTTCGTGGTCACAGATGGCGCGCGAAGTGAAGTTCCAGTCGGCGCTATAACCGGAGACTTCATCTTCGTCGGTGACGTTGGACGCCCGGACCTGCTCGAGCANNGTCACTGTATGCGTCCATCCAGGCATTCAAGGAATTGCCGGACCACCTTCAGATATGGCCCGGCCATGGAGCAGGCTCGGCGTGCGGCAAGGCAATGAGCTCCGCCTCGCAATCGACGCTCGGCTACGAGCGCATCGCGAACTGGGCCTTCGCGTCGATGACTGAGCAGCAGTTTGTGGACCGTGTTCTCGATGGCCAACCGCAGGCCCCAGAGTACTTCGGGGCGATGAAGCTGCGGAATCGCGACGCACCGTTACCGCTCGCGGCCTCGCTTCCCCGGATGCTCCAGAGTGACGAGGTGTCCGGTTTGTCTCCGGCAGCCAACGTGCTGATCCTCGACGTTCGTAACGCGGACGAGTACAGCCGCGGTCACATCGCGAACGCGGTTCTGATCCCGCTGCCAACACTCCACACGCGACTCGATGAGCTTCCGCGCGACCGGCCGATCATCGTTCAATGCCAGCGCGGAGGGCGGTCGGCGGCTGGTGCAGCGACGCTCGATGCGTTTGGCTTTTCCGATGTTCACGAGCTGACCGGCGGGCTCTCCGCGTGGGAGACAGCCGGTCACGCGGTCGTCAAGTAGATGACCGCGCCACTCGGAGTCGGGGGGGGACGTGGAGGCGGTCGCGGACGTCGCGCAGCGGAGACAGAAAACGCAACATGGGCTGAGCGTCGCGCTGCGTTGCGCCATGTACCGCCGCTGGTACGCATGGTGTGGCACACGCACCGCGGGTATGCGCTCACGATGGTGCTCCTCCGCATCGCGCGAGCCTTCATCCCCGTCGCGACGTTCTGGATCGGCAAGCTCATAATTGATGGCGTGATCGCGGCGCGCGCTGGTAACGGGACGTTGCAGAATCTCTGGCGCTACATCGTCATCGAGCTGATGATAGTCGCCGCTGGCGAGATAATGGCGCGCGTGTCCGCGCTGGTCGAGAGCCTGTTGAGCGATCTGTTCTCAAACAAGATGAGCGTCCGCCTGATGGAGCATGCGGCGACGCTCGACCTCGCTCAGTTCGAGAATCCGGACTTCTACGATCATCTCGAGCGCGCGCGCCGCCAGACCGTTGGGCGCATCGCCTTGCTCACTCAGCTTCTCGGAATTGGCCAGGATTTCCTCACGCTCATCACACTCGCCGGCGCACTCGTCATCAGCAGCCCGTGGCTTCTCGTTCTCCTGGTGATCGCCATAGTTCCGAGCTTCCTGGGCGAAACACACTACGCGTCGCTAGGATACTCGCTGCTCTTCCGATGGACTCCGGAACGACGCCAGCTCGACTATCTACGCTATGTCGGCGCCAGCGACGAGACCGCGAAGGAAGTCCATATGTTCGGCCTCGCCGGCTGGCTCACGCGAAAGTATGACGAGCTTTCGCAGCGCTTCTACGACGAGAACAAGAAGCTATCAATCCGGCGAGCCGTAGTGAGCACGCTACTCTCCTTCCTTGGGACGCTCGGATATTACGGCGCGTACGTAATAATCATTCTCAGCGCCGTGCGCGGCCAAATAACCGTCGGCACTCTGACGTTCCTCGCCGCGTCATTTGGTCGCGGGCGCGATGTGATTCAGAGCATGCTAATGGCGGCGAGCGGCGTGTACGAGCAAGCACTCTACCTCCGTGATCTGTTCGAGTTCTTCGACATGAAGCCGACCATCTCCAGCCGCCTCCACGCTCCAATGGTTCCGGCGCCGATTCGCCAGGGGTTCGTCTTCGAAAACGTCGGCTTCCAGTATCCCGGCAGCGAGGAGCGCTGGGCGGTGCGTGGGCTCAATCTCACGCTCAATCCGGGCGAGCGCGTCGCGCTGGTCGGCGAGAATGGAGCGGGAAAAACGACTGTCACAAAGCTACTCGCACGGCTCTACGATCCCAGCGAAGGAAGAATCCTGCTCGACGGGCGCGATCTGCGCGAGTACGACCTCGCTTCAGTGCGCGCAACGATCGGCGTGATCTTCCAGGATTTTGTGCGCTACGACATGCGCTTTGACGAGAATATTGGTGTAGGTGAAATCAACGCGGTGGAGCAGGCGCTCGAAGGAACGGACCAACCGGTCCCGACACTGATCGAGAACGCCGCAGAACAGTCGCTCGCCGCGTCGCTGCTGCCCAAGTTCAAGGACGGGTATCGCCAGATGCTCGGCCGCAGATTCGAGAACGGAGTAGATCTATCCGGTGGTGAATGGCAGAAGGTCGCCCTTGCACGCGCGTATCTGCGCGCTGCGCAGGTACTGATACTCGACGAGCCGACGGCGGCGCTGGATGCACGCGCGGAGTATGAGGTGTTTCTACGGTTTTCCGAGCTTGTAGCCGGGAGAATGGCGGTGCTGATCTCGCACCGCTTCTCGACCGTGCGCATGGCCGATCGTATCGTCGTGCTGCGAAACGGTCAGCTCGAGGAAGAGGGGTCACATGAGGAACTTCTCGCACACGGCGGCCTGTACAACGAGCTGTTCACAATGCAGGCCGCGGGCTACAAGTAACGCCGCTAGTTCATCAGCTGAGGAATGGGAACTATCACCCCGGTCTGCGCATCTACGTTGTATTGCGTTGCGCCGTCGCCCTGCGTGAACGGATAGATCGTCCACACGAGTACCACTGGCTTGCCCTTGATCGGACGCCAGTATAGATACGCGCGCGCAAACGAGCCCGAGAAGCCACTTGCTCGCGCGATCTTGATCGCTTCCGGAAGATCCATGAATGGCATTACAATCGGATAGATCGCCGTTTGAATAGGGACGTTGACCGGTGAGTACGTGCGGCCAGCGGAGCCATCTATCACGCTCATGAGCCGTCCATCCGACGGTGACACAAACTGATATAGCACGTAATACGGTCGCATCCCCGCAGCGTTCGCGGTATTGGTCTGTTGGATATCGACCCAGACCAATTGAGCGTCGCTGCGCCATCGCCGGGCGTCGTTCCTTGCGGTAGTTCCGTTGAACGCAACGTTGTCCGGCGGAGGCGGAGGCTCCGGAATCGCGGCCTGCGCACCGGAACCATCGAGCCCCGGCTTCATCCTGCTCTTAGCGTATCCCGCGGCACCAACCAGCAACGCCGCTCCCACGAC
>PLEG01000229.1 GCA_003136975.1 Gemmatimonadota bacterium
GCCCTCACGGGCCAGCAAAAGCCGGCGCTTCTACTCGTCGTAGCAACGATTGGCGGTCTGGCCCTGAACCTCCTTCTCAAGCTTCACTATCACCGTCCGCGGCCGCACATCTTCCCATGGGCCACGAATGTGGTGAGCAGTTCC
The DNA here is from genome assembly GCA_003136975.1 of Gemmatimonadota bacterium. Taxonomy (GTDB): domain Bacteria; phylum Gemmatimonadota; class Gemmatimonadetes; order Gemmatimonadales; family Gemmatimonadaceae; genus Fen-1247. The sequence continues at coordinate 145 of PLEG01000229.1, forward strand.
TTCCCTTCGGGACACGCGATGAACGCGGTCATAGTTTACGGGACCATCGCCTATCTCGCGGCTCGCTTGTCCCGGCGTCGATCCGTTCGCGCGATAACCCAGGTGATCGCGATAATCGTGGTGATCGCGATCTGCACCAGCCGAGTGTATCTCGGGGTGCACTATCCGTCAGATGTGATAGGGGGAGCTATCGTGGGGACAGCATGGGCGATGTTCTGCATGTCCGCGCTCGAGGGGATCCAGCGTATCCGCGGAATGCGCGAACACGAGGTCGGAGCCGCCCCCGAACGATCGTTCTAAAGGAAACTACCTACCGACTCCGGCGAACATGACTGGTCCGGTGGGTGCGGCAACACCGCCTTCCGGCTCTTCGGTGACAGCGATCCGGCGGAGAGTACCTGGCTCCATGGGATGGTTCGTGGCCATCACGGCGGATCCGGCCGAGTCGGGCATGAAAGTGCCGGCCGACACCGGGGCGCCCCCACGAGCGATGAGCCACACCTGGTACGTCTTTCCGCTCGCGGGAGGTTTGAGATTAGACGCATACATGATGAACATCTGCGTCTTCTGATCCCAGAAGACGCGTGCCATCGGATCAGCGGAGTTGTTGTAGGCGACCAGGTCGATCACGCGAGTGTGCATGCCAGTTAGCGCCGCGATGAGGCTGTCTTTCTGCGCGACGGATGCACGCAAGCTTGCCACCTGCGCCTCGAGACTCGAATCCTGTACGACTGATGCTGTGGCAGCGCTTCCGGTGTGCGACTGCGTTCGCCACGTGTAGATGCCGAACGCAGCGATCAGAACGGCAGCGGCAATCGCGAATGTACCGATGGTGCGGCTCATGGCACCACGCGAGCGCGGCTCGAACGGGATGTAATGTGCCCCCGTAACAGGCCTCGTCGAAGATGCACTATTGCCCGACAAAGCGGGTGTGTGCGGACGATGAGCGGGCATTGCAGCAGATCTTGCGGCCGATCTCGACGATGATTGCTCGCTCTCTGACGTGGCGCTCTTGGCCACCGGACGGCCTGCGTGCGTCGCTGCGGCGCGCGCAACGAGTCTCGAGCGGATGCCCGCCGAACGGCCGCGGTTCATGAGTGCAGCTGGCGCGAGCCGAGCGAGCTCAGCGGCAACAGCTTCCATGGCGGCGAGGTCGGCGGAAACGGACGGATCTACCGCGGCGGCGGCATAAAGGTCTGCCTCCTCGGTGGAAGCGAGTGCTCCGAGCGCCGCGCCTGATACGTCATAGCGCGGCTCGGATTCATCTATGGGCAGAGGAGAATCCGGCTGCTGTGGCGCCACTCCGTGGTTGGCGTCATCGGCATGCGACGGTCCATTTTCCAGGTCGTTGTCGTCGCTCATACTCTGCTCTCTCGTAATCCAATCAGCTTGTCACGCAACTTCAGCATTCCCAGCCGCATTCTTGTCTTGATTGTGCCGAGCGGCTCGCTCAGGAAATCGGCGATCTCCGACTGGCTCAGCCCGCGAAAGTACGCCAACTCGAGCGCGCGTCGCTGATCTTCGGGCAACTCCGACAATGCTGAATACACCAACTCTCTTCGCTCGGCACCTTCGGCCTCCTGCGCCGGATCGGACCGGGGATCGCGGATAAAGCTCAGATCAGTCGCGATATCCTCGCGATTGCGCTTGCGGCTACGGATGCGATCCAGAGCGCGGCTGCGGCCGATGGTCAGAATCCACGTTCTGACCGTGCCACGCGACGCATCATACGAAGCTGCGCGCTGCCACACCTGCCAGAATGTTTCCTCCACGACGTCCTCGGCGCCATCGGCGTCCTTAAGGAGATGAGCCACCAGCGAATAGACAGGCTGTGACCAGCGGTCGTAAAGCGTGGACAGAGCCGACTCGTCGCCCTCGGCAATTCGCTTGACGACGGAAGGGTCATCGCCCGATGTAGCCGTAGGTGGTCGTGTGGAGTACGCCTGGTCCTGGCGCGACGGATTCATTGCGAGGGAATCTATCCCTTGACTGCCGGGTGGGCCATGCGGGCTTCAGGGTGAATTTCGGGCCACGGTGCGGACGGCGTTACGGAAGACATTCGGCTGGCGTCTCTACAACAACGCCAATAACACAGTTGGCGACCGCTCGATCTGGAGGGCAGCTCGCATGGCGAAGATTCTTGGTTTTACGGGTTCGTTCGTAGGGGGCTCGGTTGGGTGGTGGCTGGGCGCATTCATCGGAACGATGACGGCATTCTCACTGTCGATCGTCGGCACCGGTGTGGGTTTGTACGCGGGTCGCCGGATCGCTGCTGATTTCTTGTAGTAAATCGCGCCAACGAGCGTGAAGCTGCGCGCGCTGTCGCCAAGCGATCGGCGCAATGTTTGGAAATGATCAAGAGCCAATCGTTGCTATGCCTGCCGTTCCGTTGGACTGGAGTGCCAGGCGCACTCGTGATTTTCACCGCGGCGCTTCATGCGCAGTCCAATCCCCGCTCAATAAAGTCCGTAGTGCAAGTCACCGGCGAGTTTCGCGAGAACGGATCATGCCAGGTCTTCGCGGATGGCGCCGCGGTGTTCCATCCGGCCGACAGCGCGCAAACAACGTACATACGCGGCGCAACGTTGAACATCGCGCCCAATGGTTTCGAATCGCACGAGATCTGGTGTGGCCCTCGGAGCACGGAGCAGCCAATGCCGCCACTTGATTCGGCGGGGCGGATGTTCGTCGTGATGCTCTACGCTCCCACGGGCAAATTGGCGAAGCCACGCGTATACGAGGTACGACCGGGACTCCCAACACGCGTGAACGCACCCTTCCGTGCTGGAGCCGCGTTATTCGGCGTGAGTCCGCAGATGCTCAACGACACCATGCCGATGCGAATCGGATTGATTTATCTCGCCGGAAGCCGAGGCAAGGTTGTGATAACACGCGTGAGCGGAGAGCGCATTGTGGGAACATTCGCAATCAGTACGCGGCTCGCGTTGACGATGTGAGGGATGCGCAGGATAGTTATTGTCCCGGCCTGCCGAGAGCTGGGGGAAACGCCGCGCTCTTAAGAGTCGTCATCCCGCCGAAGGCCGGTATGACGACTCTTAAGGACGACGATTTGCAACGAGCCTCAGTATTTCGCCAGATAGTTATCCAGTTCCCACTTGCTGATTTGCGTCATGTACTCACTCCATTCCTCGCGCTTTGCGGCGAGGAAGTGACGAGTTACGTGTGGGCCGAGTGCGTCGCGGATCACGTCGTCCTTTTCGAGCTCGTCGCAGGCTTCGTTGAGATCGTGGGGTAAGTCATCGATTCGCAGGCGCCGACGCTCGCGGTGTGACATCTCGCGGATATTCTCGTTGACGGGCTCACGATAGTCTGCGCGTGTCTCGATTCCATCCAGTCCGGCCGCGAGCATTACGGCGAGAGCCAAGTACGGATTGGCGGACGGGTCTGGGGCGCGATGTTCGACGCGCGTGCCGACTTCGCGACGCGCTGGAATGCGCAGCATCGGCGACCGGTTGCGCATGGACCACGCGACATTCGCTGGCGCTTCATAGCCGGTGAGCAGCCGTTTATATGAATTGACGAGTGGGTTTGTGATTGCAGTGTAGGCGCGCGCGTGCTTGAGCAGGCCGCCGATGTAGTGAAGTGCTGTCTCGCTCAGTTCGTACTGGCCTTTTGCGTCGTAGAAGGCGTTCTCGGTCCCGCGGAAGAGTGACTGGTGGGTGTGCATTCCGCTTCCGCTCTGGCCAAAAATCGGTTTTGGCATGAACGACGCGACGAGTCCGAACTGTTGTGCGACGTACTTAACGACGAACCGGAAGGTTGTGATGTTATCGGCGGTGCGTAGTGCGTCGGCGTATCGGAAGTCGATCTCGTGTTGGCCATGAGCCACTTCGTGGTGTGCTGCTTCCACTTCGAAGCCCATCTTCTCGAGCGCAATTACAATCGCCCGCCGAGCATCTTCGCCGAGGTCTGATGGGGCAAGATCGAAATAGCTACCGACATCGTGAGTCGCGGTGGAGGCGTCGCCCTCGACGCCTGGCCGGAACATGAAGAATTCGGCCTCCATACCGGCGTTCATCCGGAAGCCCATGGATTCCGCGCGAGCCAGGACCCTTTTGAGCACCCAGCGAGGATCGCCCTCGAAGTGGGCACCGTCGGGGGTGTGGACGTCGCAGATGAGTCGTGCGACGCGGGCGTCGGGGTCGCCCCAGGGATAGACCTGAAAGGTGGAGAGATCCGGGACGAGGAGCATGTCGGACTCCTCGACGCGGACGAACCCTTCGATTGAGGAGCCGTCGAACATCATGTCGCCGTCGAGCGCCTTTTCAATTTGGGAGGCGGGTATTTCGACGTTTTTGTTGATGCCCAGGATATCGGTGAACTGGAGCCTGAGAAATCGGACACTTTGCTTCTTTGTGATGTCCAATATTTCCGATTTTTGCATTATTTATCCTCATTTCCTTGCGATTGATGGCTTAAATATGCAGATTGTTACCCAGATTGTGCAAGTTATACAATTTCATCCTTAACTCGGCAACGTTCGCCAATCCCTTCCATGCCCACCGCCCGCCAGCTAGCTGTCCAGGATATCTCCGCCCGTATCACCGATGAGTCGAGCGCACCTGTGCCGCTTCGCACCTCGGAGTATTTCGGCATCAACACCTTTGGCGCGCGCCAGATGCGCGAAAAGCTGCCCAAGGAGCTGTACACCAAGCTTCTCGCGTCCGTGCGTGGCGGAAAGAAGCTCGATCGGGACATCGCGCCGACCGTCGCGCAGGTGATCAAGGACTGGGCTGTCTCGCGCGGCGTGACGCACTTCACCCATTGGTTTCAGCCGCAGACTGGACTCACCGCCGAGAAGCACGACGCCTTCCTGACCTTCGATGACGAGCTCGAGCCCATGGAGTCGTTCTCCGCCGCTCAGTTGATCCAGAGCGAGCCGGACGCGTCGAGCTTTCCGTCCGGCGGGTTGCGTGCAACATGGGAAGCGCGCGGCTACACCGCGTGGAATCCAGCGAGCCCCGTCTTCATTGTCGAGAGTGCAGGCGCGCGCACGCTGTGCGTTCCTTCAGTATTCATCGGCTACAATGGCGAAGCGCTCGACGAGATGACGCCGCTGTTACGTAGCTCCGACATCCTCTCGCAGAAGGCGTCCGAACTGCTCGAGCTGATGGGCGACAAAAGCGTACGTCGCGTCTACACCACACTCGGCGCGGAACAGGAATATTTTCTGATCGATCGCACTCTGTTCGCGATGCGGCCGGACCTGGTGATGGCGGGACGTACACTAATCGGCGCACCACCATCGCGCGGACAGCAGCTCGAGGATCACTACTTTGGCGGGATTCCGGAGCGTGTGCAGGCATGCATCGCGGAAGTCGAGCACGAGCTGTACAAGCTGAGCGTTCCGATCGTGACGCGGCACAACGAAGTGGCGCCGAGCCAGTACGAGCTCGCGCCCGTCTTCGAGAACGCGAACGTCGCCACGGATCACCAGATGATCATCATGGAGACGCTGCGGCGCGTCGCCCCGAAGTACGGCCTGCAGTGCCTGCTGCACGAGAAGCCGTTCGCCGG
>PLEG01000167.1 GCA_003136975.1 Gemmatimonadota bacterium
CCTGAATCGCGAGCGTGATCGGACCGGGTTTACCGGCGCCAACCTCCACCTTGTCCACCGTTCTGATCGGAGTCAGCTCCGCGGCGGTGCCGCTGAAGAAGGCTTCATCGCAGATGTACAGCATCTCGCGCGGAAGACTCTGCTCGACAACCGGGTATCCCAGATCTTTCGCTATCCGGATCACGCAGTCGCGTGTTATTCCGTTAAGAATCGACGAGCTAATTGTCGGCGTGTAAATCGTTCCGTCGCGCACAATGAACAGATTCTCGCCACTCCCCTCGGCAACAAACCCAAAGGAGTCGAGCATTATCCCCTCAGCGTAGCCATCGGCTCGCGCTTCCATCTTTGAAAGTTGCGAGTTGAGATAGTTGCCGCCGGCCTTCGCTAGCGTCGGCATCGTGCCAGGTGCCGGACGACGCCAGCTCGACACGCACACGTCAACGCCCTCTTCGAGCGCCTCGTGCCCGAGATATCGGCCCCAGACCCACGGGATGATGAACGTCTCGACCGGCGCCTTGTGCGGCAGGATGCCCATCTCCTCGCCAGTACGCAGAGCGACCGGGCGAAGGTAGCAGGNNGCAGGCCTGCAGCTCGTTGTCCGCGACGACCTCGCTGCATCCCGCCGAAAGCTCGGCGATCGAATGGCGCATCGGCATACGATAGATGCGGCAGGAATCCAGGAACCGCCGCATGTGATCCTGCAGCCGGAAAATCGCCGGGCCATCCGGCGTGCTGTAACAGCGAATGCCCTCGAAAACCGACGAGCCGTAATGAACTACATGGCTCATGACGTGAATCGTCGCATCCTGCCAGTCGACGAGACCACCGTCACGCCAGATTTTGTGCGTGCTCATGTTCTAAACTAAGGGATGGGAGCGGTCGCCCGCGAGGGGCCCGATGGTCGCGAAAGGTATATCGAACGAGTGTTCGAACGTGATTCACACGAAGCTGAAGGCCATCAACGCTGGTGTGTCGTGTCCGGGCGCGGCGGCGCACCGGGTACGACAGCTGCGGGAACTGAGTACGGGGAGCATTCGTTCACCGGCTCGGTGCCGGGGATGTAATACTCCGTGACCGCTGTCCCGCCGCAATCCGGCGTCCACAACAATCCGGTGTGTGGATCGATCTCGCGGGTCGTTATGTCGTACGGCTTGGGCCAGTCGGGCGGAGTCGGCTTCCGGCGATAGACCTCATTCATGAAGGAGGTCCACGCCGGCGCCGCGAGAATTCCGCCCTGCGCGTTCGATTTGATAGTCTGGGGATGGTCAAATCCCATCCAGACACCGGCGACGAGGTCCGCCGTGTAGCCCACGAACCAGACGTTGGTTCCGTCGTTGGTCGTGCCTGTCTTGCCGCCAGCGGGCACGTGGAATCCCGCATCCCAGACCGAGCCGTACGCGGTGCCGCGCTGGATGACGTCCTTCATCATGCTCACCATGATCCACGACTCTTCCGGCGACATCACCTGCGTGCGCGGCGGAGTTGGCTGCCAGATCACCTGATGATGTGAATTCTCGACGCGCAGGATCCCGTTCGGTTGCGCGCGCACACCGAGCGTCGCAAACGCGGTATATGCACCTATCAGTTCCAATGGGATCACGTCGGCGGAACCGATGTAGATCGACGGGAATGGCGGAATCGGCGTGGTGATGCCGAAGTTTCGCGCCTCGTTGATCACCGCCTGAGGTCCGAGCTCCATTCCGGTCTTGACCGCGATGATATTGCGCGACTGATACAGTCCGCGGCGCATAGTCATCGGTCCTTCGAACTTGAGATCGTAATTCTGCGGCTGCCAGGGTGTTCCGTTTGACTGCGGCACGGACACGGGCGAGTCGTCGATGATGTATGACGCGGGCTTGCCGCTCTGTACCGCCGCGGAATAGACGATCGGCTTGAACGTCGAACCGGGCTGTCGCAAAGCCTGAGTCGCACGGTTGAATTTGGAATCGTAGAAGTCTCGGCCGCCGATCAGTGCGCGGACGCCGCCCGTGCGCGGATCGAGCGCCACGAACGCGCCCTGCAGGTACGGCGAGACGCCGGTTCCCGATTCTCCGGTGGCGAGCGTCGCGATGTATTCCTCATAGCTCGGATGCTTGTACGCGCCGAATTTCCCGCCCTCGATCGCGCGCAGCTGTCGCTCGAGCCCGCGCTCGGCGGCGGTCTGCATGTCCAGATCGAGCGTGGTGTACACGTTGAGACCCTGCTCGTACAACTGCCGCCCGAACTGCTGGTCCAGTTGCTGGCGCACCCATTCGACGAAGTACGGAGCAGTCTCACCGGACTCGACCTTGGTTGCGAGACGAAGCGGATAGGCCTTTGCGAGACTCGCATCGGCATCGGAGATCGCCCCATTCTCGCGCATCAGCTCGATGATCGTGTTACGGCGCTGAATTGCACGATCAGGATATCGGCGCGGATTGTAGCGCTCCGGCGCCTTGGGCATGGCCGCCAGCGTCGCTGCCTCCGCGATGTTGAGATCGCGCACGGACTTGCCGAAGTATCGTTGCGAGGCAGTCTCGACGCCGTATGCACCATTGCCGAGGTTGATCTGGTTCAGGTACAGCTCGAGGATCTTTGCCTTGCTGTACTTGGATTCGATCGCGCGCGCGACTTTCGCTTCCTTGATCTTTCGGATTATCGTTTTGTCGCGCGAGATGCGCTCGGGGAAGATGTTCCGCGCGAGCTGCATGGTTATCGTCGAGAATCCCTGAGCATAGCGACCGCTGCGGAGATTGTGCGCCAGCGCGCCTGCCGCGCGGTACCAGTCGATTCCGGAATGCTGGTAAAAGCGTTTGTCCTCTGTCACGACGAACGCGTCCTGCACGACCTTGGGAATCTCACTCAGCTTCACGAGCGTGCGACGCTCGGTTCCCAACTCGGCGATGAAGCGGCCATCCACGGCGAACAATTTGGACGTCTGCTTGGGTGTGTACTGATCCAGCGTCTGAATGGACGGGCACCGATCGCCCGCGCAAACGAGCACCCATGCGCTGTACATGAGGCCAACGCCGAACGTCACCACAAGGATCATGAAGACGAGGACAAAGCGAAAAGCTGTTGGGTGGCGCTTCCAGATAGGGAGCGTCCGTGCCTTCTTGGTTCTACCAGCCATGGGATGAATTTAAGCTCCGCGGGGCGACCGACTATCTATATTACCGGCGATGTCTGAATCCGATTTTCTGGGCGAGCTGGCGTGGCGCGGGATGCTCATGCAGCACACCGACGGCGCCGCCAGGATGCTTGCGGCTGGGCCCGTCTCAGGTTACGCCGGCTTTGACCCCACGGCGTCCTCGCTTCATGTGGGTAGCCTGGTTCCGATAATGGGCCTCGTCCATCTACAACGAAACGGCCACCGGCCGTACGTGCTCGTGGGTGGCGGCACCGGGATGATCGGTGACCCGAGCGGCAAGACCGCTGAGCGTACCCTTCAGACCGTTGATCAGGTGATCGCGAACGCCGAAGCGATTGGCGCGCAGCTCGCGCGCTTTCTCGACTTCGATGGTCCCAATGGCGCGCAACTTCGCAACAACGCCGATTGGCTGCTGAACCTGGGCGCGATCGAGTTCATGCGCGACGTGGGCA
>PLEG01000328.1 GCA_003136975.1 Gemmatimonadota bacterium
TCGCGAGCGGGTTGTTGATCTCATGCATGATTCCAGCCGCAAGCCGGCCGATGGCGGCGAGCTTCTCGCTCTGCGCGACTGTCTCCCGCGCTTCGACCCAGTCGGTAATATCCTCGCCGATTGTAATGATGTGAGTGACCGTACCGCCTGCGTCGCGAATCGGGATCTTGGACAGACGATATGTGCGGAGCGCGCCGCTGGCGCTGGACTCAGTCTGGAACTGCTGGGTCTTACCGGTCGCGAAAACCTCGTCGAACTCGCGACGAACCACGTCTTCCGGTTGGCGATGAAGAATCTCGAAGATGGTCCGGCCGATTGCTTCTTCGCGCGACACACCCTGCATGCCGGTTTCGCGCTTCCGATTCCAAACCGTGATCCGATAATCGCGATCTATTACGTACAGTCCTAGCGGCAATAGATCTAGCACTGTCTCCGTGAAGCGCTTCTGCTCCTGCACTTCCCGCATCCTGATCTGCAGGTCGCTCTCGAGCCTCCGGGAGCGCTCGGAGTTTGCGATGAAGGCGGCGAGAAGCGCAGCGAGAGCCTCGACGAAACGCTCGACTGATTCGCCCGCATCGGGACCGAACCGGGCCATGAGTATCCCAACGCGTCGCGGGCCGAAGCGCATCTCCCGCGCGACCACGCCGTTTGCGCCGGCGAGTGCCGCGTGAACCTCCTCGAGCGACGCTTCGTTCGGTCCAGCGCCCCAGGTCCGGGTGAGCTTTCCACCCACTTCGAGCCAGACGGCGAGCTCCGTCGCACCAACAGTGACGTGTGCCCGTTCCAGTACGTCCTGCGCGACCAGTTCGGTGGATCTCGCGTCGGTGAGGCGAACGGCGATATCGGCCAGAGCACCGACCAGCGTCGCCGGGTCGGTTTCTTCAGAATATGTGGCGGAGCTGGACTTCTGGCGGGCTTTTGTTGACAAGGTCACTTCCTCAGCGATCGGTCTTCTGCGGGTCTGTCGTAGGACAGGATGACCGAACGATAGGTAACGTATTCGCTGATCGGTCAAAATGACCACACTCCGCTCGAACGGAGTGCCTAAACAGGCCCGGCGGTCGGCCGGGGCTGTGAATGGCTGGAAGCCTTGAATCAGCTCCGGGCGAATACCGCGCGCAACTGGACCAACGCCCACTCCAGGTCCTCGCGCGAAGTCACGAGTGGCGGTGAGAGGCGGATCACATGGTCATGAGTCTCCTTACAAAGCATGCCGAGATCCATGAGGGCCTCGCAGTAAGACCGGGCGGGAACGTGCAGCTCGATTCCGACCATCAAGCCGCGTCCACGTACGGATTTTATCTGCGGATGCTTGATCGATGCCACCTCGGCCTTGAACCACGCGCCGAGTTCTGCGGAGCGCTCGACAAGTTGCTCGTCTTCGAGCACATGCAGAGCGGTGCGTGCGACCGCGCATCCGAGCGGATTCCCGCCGAAAGTGCTGCCATGGGTGCCGGGCTTGAATACGCCGAGCACTTCGTGCGACGACACGACCGCCGAAACCGGATAGAAGCCGCCAGCGAGGGCCTTGCCGAGTATGTACACGTCAGGCTTCACGTCCTCGTGGTCGCACGCGAACATCCGGCCAGTGCGGCCCAGTCCTGTCTGGATCTCGTCCGCCATGAACAGCACGTTGTTGCTGCGACAGAGGTCCGACACCGCGCGCAGGTATCCATCCGGCGGAATCAGGATACCAGCCTCACACTGGATCGGCTCCATGAGCACGGCACAGGTGTTGGGCGTGATCGCGGCGCGCAGCGCGTCGATGTCGCCGAAGCGAATCAGCTTGAATCCGGGCGTGAACGGACCGAAACCCGCGCGGTAGGACGGCTCCGACGAAAAGCCCACGATGGTCGTGGTTCGGCCGTGGAAATTGTTTTCAAATACGACGATCTCCGCGAGGCCGTCGGGAATTCCCTTCTTCTCGTAGCCCCAGCGTCGCGCAGCCTTGATCGCCGTTTCGACCGCCTCGGCGCCCGTGTTCATGGGGAGGACGGACTCCATTCCGCACAACTGCGCAACTTCCTCGCAGAACAGTGGGAGCTGCTCGTTGCGAAATGCTCGCGATGTGAGTGTGACGCGATGGGCCTGCTCCACCATGGTTGCGAGGATGCGCGGATGGCAGTGACCCTGGTTCACCGCCGAGTACGCGCTCAGGCAGTCGAGGTAGCGCTTGCCATCCACGTCGTAGACCCAGGATCCGGCGGCTCGCTCGATGACGATGTCGAGCGGATGATAGTTGTGCGCGCCCCACTCGTCTTCGAGAGCTATGAAATCGGCGGACGTGGTTGGCGCGGATCCGGTATCGTTGGCGACGGCTGTCATGCTAGGTACGGCTGAGGTTGTCCATCGATTGAAATGTCGCACTGTCGCACACGTTAGTTAACCCCCGCGACGGTGGTGGATTTACATGCCTCGCAGGCGTATAAGTATGCAGTCGGCCACCAGCGCGTCCTCGCACAAAATCAGCGCACGGCAAGAGGTGGCGCAACGCCCTTCACCGCGGCTGCATAGTTCTCTCCCAGCAAGCTCGCGATCGTGGCAGCTATCTGCGATTGCGTAACGCGTGCAACGTGTGCCCGCGCGCCACGGGCGGGCGTATCCGGGCCGATGACGGCGATCCAGATCGCCTCTGCGCCATCGACGTCCGCTCCGTGGTCGGTCCATTTCTCAAGGCCGCTGCCGCGACCATGATCTGTGGTGATGACGAACGTCGTCGAGTCGCGGTACTGAGGAATTTGTTGCACCCGGTTCCACAAATCGGCAACGAACCGATCGAACTGGTGCGCGGACTCGAGCACCTTGTCATATCGTCCAGCGTGCGCCCATTCGTCGGTCTCGCCATAGCCAACGAATAAAACACGCGGATGTTCGCGCACTACATACTCGGTCACCTCAGCCTGCATGAAGGAGTCGTACGCGAGGTCATCCCAGATGCGCGTCGTACTGCCGTACAGTTTGGCGAGAAGGGAATCCTGCGCGGTCGCGGGCGTCGCAGCGGGCGGCGTATCGAAGGCAGCCCAAATCGGAAGATGGCTGCGAGCGCGATTGAAGATGTCCGCGAATTCATTCCACGTTCCGAAAACGGCGACATTGCCGGCAAAGCCAGGACGCGTGTTGAGCCACTCGAACACGGTGAGGTTGGGATTTGGGCCAGCGTTGTTGCTGTTGATACGCGAATCCGGATGACCGGTGATCATTTCGTTGTAACCGGGATACGAGAACTTGAAGCCGTTGGTGACATCGGCTTCGCTCTGCTCCGTGCGATTCCCAAAAATCTCGCCGCGTTTGGCGACGACGTTCCAAATGAATGGGAACAGCGCCGCGCGCGCAGAGTCCGTGTCGTCGCGAGAGAACGCGCGCCGAAGAGCGATCGTATCCTGGACGTGGCCGTACTTCCGGTTCATCAATGACTGGTCCGCGCCGCGAAATAATTCCTGCCACCGAAGGCCGTCGGTCACGATGAGCACGACGTTGCGCGTGTGAGGCGGCGATTGAGCGAACTCGCTGCGCGGAAGTGTCATCAGGGCGGCCACAGCGATCGATACCGTGAAACGCATGTGAAGTCTCATGCCGCGATAAGGTAGCGGGAGAGCGACCGAGGGCAACCTGACTGAGCTTACTATTACGAACGTCACGGGCGAGCGAGATGCCGATTAACGTCGTCATCAAGGCTTAATGATTTGCTGTACCGGTCGTAATGTGCGCGGCATCGACGCGTAATCTGGCGCACGTAGCTTCGCGATAGGCACTCACCTCGCGAGGTAATTGTGGTTACCCATCTGCTGGAGTCCGGAACACGTAGGCGCCGATCGTTTACCGCCGCCATCCCGAGCATCGCACTGCACAGCGCGCTCATCCTCGGCGCGATTCATGCCACCGCACACGCGGCGTTGCGAGGGACTGAACCGCCAAGAATGATTCCCATTCCACTCGCTCTGCCCGAGGCGCCGACGCGGCGCGTGCACGCCAATCCGGCTCGCAACGCGAACGCACCGGATCGTGGGACGATCGAGGCACGGTCGATGGCGCCCCTACTGCCGGCTCTCTCGTTCGCGATCGATTCGCGGGAGGGACACGCTCCGCCGATTGTCAGCACTCGAGACTTCGGAAATGGCGTGAGTGAGCGCCACGGTATAACTGGTGACGGCCTCGCTTCAATCGACGTTCTATCCGCCGAACAAGTGGATCGACAAGCCGCGCCGCTGGCCGGAACGCTCGCGCCGAGCTACCCCGAAGCGCTGCGCGTGAGCGGGGCGCAGGGGACCGTGGTGGCGCAATTCGTGGTCGATAGCACGGGACGCGTCGAGGCTGGGTCGTTTCGCACAGTGGGTTCTGTAAACTCGCTCTTTTCCGCGGCTGTCGAGAGTGCGCTTTTCCGGGCGCGGTTCCGGCCTGCGGAGCTAAAAGGGACTCCTGTCCGGCAACTGGTGCAGCAGTCATTCTCGTTTGAGCTGCAGTAGTGGCGCGCAGGCTATTCTCGGCGGAACGACGCCAGTCGCGTATTTTCGATCCGGCTAAAGGGGACATTTCTATCCGTGCTTGAGACGGCTAAAGTTGGCTCTTGACGACGGTGGCAAAAGGTAGTACTATCGCAATAGTACTAGACTCTTAGTAGGAGCAGATACGGATGCAACGACTCACTCCGCGAGAGGTCGAGCTCATGACCGTGCTCTGGGAGCGCGGTCCGAGTACCGTGGCGGAAGTCCGCGACGCGCTCGGAGAC
>PLEG01000179.1 GCA_003136975.1 Gemmatimonadota bacterium
AGACCGAGTATCCCTTTCTTCATTCCGTGCGACACCGCAACAGGCGCGGAATCGCCGACGCGTTGCGCACCGGATACATGCATTCGCGCGGGGAGGTGCTCGTCTTCTATCCGGCCGATCTCCAGTTCAAGCCGGAAGACATCCCCAAACTCGTCGATCCGATTCTTGCCGGCGAGGTCGACATGATGACTGGCCGCAAGGAAGGCGAGTACGACAAGGCTTTCGTTTCCGGGATTTACAACGGGCTGAGTCGTCGCCTGTTCGACGTGCCAGTACGGGACCTGAATTCGGTGAAGGCGTATCGCCGAGAGATCATGGCCACTCTTCCGGTGCGCCCTGATTGGCATCGCTACATGATCGTAGTGGCTGCGCATCGCGGCTTTACCGTTGGCGAGACGCCAATCCCGCTCTATCCGCGGATGGCGGGCAAATCAAAGTTCGGGATTAGCCGCATTCCGGTTGGCGTGCTCGACATGCTGGCGGTCTGGTTCGAGCTGCGCTTTGCGCGCAAGCCGCTGTTGTTATTCGGGATGCTCGGCGCATCACTCTTCTCTGTTGGAGTGCTCACCGGGATCGTCGCGGTTCTGTATCGCATAATCGCGGGCGTCGGATTCCGTCCGCTGCTCACATTGGTGGAAGTGTGCCTCCTGCTGGGAAGTGTATTCTTTGCGACCGGGCTGCTTGCGGAGCTGATGGCGGCTCAGCGCGCGGAAATTGCTGAGTTGCGGAGGCGCGTGGAAGAAGTGCTCGTGCGCGATACGGACTCGACGCGCTGAGGCGTGAGAGCACTTTTTGTAACGCACTCATTCCCACGGTTCGACGGCGACTCCGCGGGCTCTTTCATTCTTCGGCTCGCGGTGGGACTCGTTGACCAGGGCGTGGAAGTTCGCGTGGTCGCGCCGTCAGCGCCGGGACTGGACGCATCAGCCGTAATTCAGGGGATCCCGGTCACGCGCTTTCGATACGCTCCGCGAACATACGAGACACTCGCGTATCGCGGCACGATGGCCGATGACGTATCACGCTCCATCACCGCGAAAGTCGCGCTAGCGTCGCTGATCATCGCCGAGACCGCCGCTGTTCGGTCGCAGATCTCGGCGTGGAAGCCAGATGTCGTTCACGCGCACTGGTGGTTCCCCAGCGGCGTAGCCGCGGCAACAGCGTGTCGCTTGGGCGGAGTGCCGCTGGTCACGACATCGCACGGCACCGACCTGAGACTGCTGCAGGGCAGACCTCGAGCACGTCCGCTCGCACGCTACGTATTCAGGCACTCCGCACGTGTTACCTGCGTGTCCGATTGGCTCGCGCGTCAGGCCGCGCCGTTGTGCCGCACCACGCCGATCGTCGCACCAATGCCAGTCGCGGTTTCTCTATTCGGCCCGAGCACCGACAGGGACATCAACCGCATAGTGTTCGTTGGACGCCTGTCCGCGCAGAAGGGAATTGAGGCAGCGATACAGGCGCTCGCGCTAATGCGGCGGAGTATCGTGCTCGACGTAATTGGTGACGGACCCGATCGACCCGCACTCGTCGAGCTCGCCGCACGCCTCGGACTTTCCGATCGCATACTCTGGCGCGGTCAGGTACGTCACACTGATATTCCCGCACTGCTCGCGCGCGCATCCGCACTTGTGGCGCCGTTCGTCGACGAAGGCCTCGGCCTCGTCGCGGCTGAAGCGCAGTTGTGTGAGACACCACCAGTTGGGTTCGCCTCTGGCGGACTGACCGATGTCATCGAGAACGATGTCACCGGCGTGCTGGTTGCTTCGGGTGACGTCGCCGCGCTCGCCGCTGCGGTCGAGAAGATCGTGGCCGACCCGGAGCGGAGAGAGAGACTTGGACGCGCCGGCCGATTGGCTGCGCTTGCGCGATTCTCGCCGAGCGCGGTTTCCCAACACTACGCACAGATTTACCGGGACGCGATGGACAGCAATGCGAAGTAAATGGATGCGCGTTGCCCAATCGGCGTTCGCGATTCTCGTAATCGTCTTTGCGAGCATTGCCATATCAAAGCGCTGGGACATGATTCGCGGACGCGTGGTGACTCTCAACGTCGATTGGCTGCGCCTCATCGAAGCGTCGCTGCTCGTGTTTGTCGCTTACGCCGTGTTGATCGAAACGTGGCGCCGGGTGCTCGCGGCGTGGGATACGCAGCTTCCGTGGTGGACAGCTGCCCGGATCTGGTTCGCTGCGAGTCTGGGCAAGTATATCCCTGGAAATCTCTGGTCACTTGCCGCGCTCGGCGTGATGGCGCGCGAGACCGGCGCGTCTCCGGTCGCGGCTGCGGGCTCGTCGATAATCGTCAACGTCTTCAATTTGGTCTCGGGGCTTGTCCTCGTGCTCATCTTTGCGTCGCGTCTGGTTCCCCACGCGGCGGTATTTGCCGTGGTCGCCGTCGTGTCGATCGGTGGCGTGCTCGCCGCGCCGCTCTGGCTGCCGGCGCTTATCCGGCTCGCATGTAAGGTCACCAAGCGGGACATTCCGCTTCCGGTGATCCCCGCGAAGACCGTCTGGTGGTCGCTGGCCGGAACTGCTTTCGCGTGGTGCGCGTACGGAGTGGCGTTCCGGCTCTTCGCGGTCGCGATCCTCGGCAACAACGCCGTGCACGGTGGAGTCGTACTCTACATTGCCGCATACACGGCTGCATATATTGTGGGGTTCATCACCCTCATCGCGCCCGCAGGCATAGGTGTCCGCGAGGCAGGGATATGGGAAGGACTGCCACTGCTCGGACTTACCACTTACGGCGATGCGGTTATCGTCGCGGTGATCAGCCGGCTGTGGCTCACCGTGCTGGAAGTGATTCCCGGCCTCGTCGCCCTGGCGGCAGGCCACTTCAGACCTCCAACCCGTTCAGAATGACCGCAGCACCGGCCGCCAAGCGAGTCGTCACCTCCGATCCAGTGATCGGCTCTTATGAGCCTCGCTTTGCTTCGCTATGGGCGATGCTCACCTACGCGATCGGGACGCTCGCGCTCGGGATGCCTGCGCTCGCTGGCAAGTTTCTGGTCGGCCCAAGCAGCGACCAGTACATCGCCGGGTATGCCTTCAGGGAGTTCGCGGCCAGCACGCTGAAGGCGACAGGATCGTTCCCGCTGTGGAACCCGTACCAGTTCGGCGGAATGCCATTTGTCGCCGCGATGCACGGCGACATCTTCTACCCGACCTTCCTTCTGAGAATGGTTCTCCCCACGGACGTCGCCATGACGTGGGGTTTCATGATTCACATATTTCTCGCCGGCGCCTTCGCATATCTGTTCATGCGCCGCGCGGGGTTCGGTTTTGCCGGCGCACTTGTCGGTGGCCTCGCGTACATGATGAGCGGCCACATCGCGACGTACGTGCAGCCGGGACACGACGGAAAATTGTTCGTGGCCGCGCTGTTCCCGCTGCTGCTGTGGACGATCCTCGCGTGGGTTCGCGACGGCCGGCTCTGGGCGCTTGGCGCCATCGCAGCGGTAGTCGGTCTCGACATTCTCACACCGCATCCGCAGCTGCTCGAGTATTCGCTGCTGGCGGCTGGCGCGTATGCAATCGTGCTGGCTGTCGGGCTCGTTCGCGATGGCAACGCCGACAGCAGACTCGCGATCAAGCGACTCGTCGGAGCGCTTATCGCCGTCGGCGTTGGCCTCGCTATCGGTGCGGTGCAGTTTTTACCAGTACGTGAGTATGTGGGCTGGTCGCCGCGTGCGGCTGGCATCGGCACGTACGAACGCGCAACGTCTTATGGCAAGAATCCGCAGGAGATATTCAACGCGTATCTTCCGGAATTCACCGGAATCCTCAATCACTACTGGGGCCCCAACGGCATTCACTTCCAGGGTGACTACGCGGGTGTAGTAGTCCTGATGCTCG
>PLEG01000021.1 GCA_003136975.1 Gemmatimonadota bacterium
CAGGATGTAGCGCTTCTCGCCATCCTCATACCGCACCAGCGCGATACGCGCCGAGCGATTGGGATCGTACTCGATATGCTCGACAACCGCCGGCATGCCGGACTTGTTGCGCTTGAAATCAATTACGCGATACTGACGCTTGTGACCACCGCCGCGGCGGCGCATCGATATGTGACCGTGATTGTCGCGACCAGCCGACTTGGGAAGCGGCTCGACGAGCGACTTCTCAGGTGTGCTGCGCGTGATCTCGGCGAAGTCTGACACGGAGCGGAAACGCGAGCTCTTCGTGACCGGCTTGAACTGACGGATTGCCATGGTGGCTGCTTAACCCTCGAAGATGTCGATCGTGTCGCCCTGCTTCAGCGTCACGATGGCCTTTTTCCAATTCGCGCGCTTGCCGATGGACTGTCCAACGCGACGAGTCTTGCCGCGGCAGTTCATCGTCTGAACGCCGGTGACCTTCACGCCAAACAGCTTCTCGATAGCGGCTCTGATCGCCGTCTTGTTAGCGTCAGAAGCCACTTCGAAAGTGTACTCCTGGCGATCCTGATACGCGGCCGACGTCTTCTCGGTCATGATCGGGCGGACGACGGTGCGGAATAGTGTAGCCATGTCTTACTTCTCCTTCTTGGCCGAGGTCTTCTTGGCCGTAGCCTTCTTCGCCGCCGTCTTGGCGGCAGCCTTCTTTGCAGTCGGCACTTTCTTCGCCGTTGTCTTGGCTGCCGTCTTGCGCGCGGGCTTCTCGCCCTCGGCGACAGGAGCCAGAGACTGGCCAATAGCGCCAGACTCGACGAGCACGATGTCGCTCCACAGAATGTGGTAGGTCGAAGCATCGGAGAATGGCATCACGTGCGCGCTCGGAAGATTGCGGCAGCTGAGATACACATTCTTGTTAACGCCGTCGGTCAGGATCAGGATCTTTCTGCCGTTGATGCCGAGCGACTCGAGCAGACCAACGAGCTGCGCCGTCTTGGGCGCGTCGTAGTCGAACCGGTCGATGACGAACAATGAATCTTCGGAAGCGCGAGCGTTCAATGCGCTCTTGCGGGCGAGAATCTTGACCTTCTTGTTCGTCGCCATCGTATAGTCACGCGGCGACGGACCGAATACCGTACCACCACCAACCCAGTGCGGAGCGCGTGTCGAGCCCTGACGAGCACGGCCAGTGCCCTTCTGCTTCCACGGCTTCTGATTACCACCGATGACGAAGCCGCGCGTCTTGGTCGATGCATTGCCCTGACGCTGATTGGCGAGGTACGCCTTCACCGCGTGGTGCATCACCGGGAAATTGATCGTGCCATCGAACAGATCGGTCGGCAGCGTCACAGCGTCGCGCTGCGTGCCGCCAGCGGTATAAGCCGCTGCGCTGCGCGCCGTCACTTCCTGTTCTGTCGTTTCTGTATCAGCCATGATTAAGCCTGCTTGCGGATCATCACGATCCCGCTACGGGGACCTGCAATGCTGCCGCGGATGTAGATCAGGTTGCGCTCTGCATCGATCTTCTCAATGCGAAGGTGTGTCTGCGTGTGACGCTCGTCACCGTAGTGACCAGGCATCTTTTTGCCCTTGATGACGCGCGACGGATCCGTGCCGGGTCCGATGGAGCCAGGACGACGGTGCTTGGTGTTACCGTGAGTGTTCGGTCCGCCACCAAAGCCCCAACGCTTGACAACACCCTGGAAACCGCGACCCTTCGTGGTGCCAGTGACCTTGACCGTATCGCCTGGCGCGAAGATCGACACATCGATCTTGTCGCCAACGTTATACGTAGGGATCTCAGGCTCCTTGCCAGGTGCGTCGTCGATGCGGAACGAGCGCAGCGTGTACGGAGGTGCATCGAGACCCGCCTTCATCGCGTGGCCGATTTCAGCCTTGTTCGCGCGACGACCGCGTGGCGTGCGCTCGCCCTGCTTGGACTCGCGCGCGAGGCGCTGAGTACCGAAGCCGAGCTGAACTGACGCGAAGCCGGACTCTTCCTTGTTGGTTACGAAGATCACCGGATTCGGTGGTGCCTCTACAACCGTGCAAGGGATCTGCTGTCCGAGCTCATTGAATATCTGGGTCATGCCCAGCTTTCTACCGATGATTCCAATCATTGTTGTTCTACTCGACCTTGATCTCGACGTCCACACCAGCCGGCAGATCCAGCTTCGTCAGCGCGTCAACAGTCTGCGCCTTTGAATCGAGAATGTCGATCAGGCGCTTGTGCGTCTTGAGCTCGAACTGCTCGCGCGACTTCTTGTCGACGTGCGGAGAACGAAGAACCGTCCAACGCTGCGTCTTGGTCGGGAGCGGGATCGGTCCTGAAACCGATGCGCCAGTCTTCTCCGCCGTGCGCACGATGTCAGCCGATGCCTGGTCGATCACTGCGTGATCGAAGGCCTTGAGCCGAATGCGAATTTTGCCAGCCATGATTCTGTCCTGTTATTGCAGAATTTTCGCGACGACGCCAGCACCGACTGTGCGGCCACCTTCGCGGATCGCGAACCGGAGTCCCTCGTCCATCGCGATCGGCGTTATCAGCTCGATCGTCATCTGAACGTTGTCGCCCGGCATCACCATCTCCATCCCTTCCGGCAACTCTACCGATCCCGTCACATCCGTCGTACGGAAGTAGAACTGCGGACGNNAGCCCTTGAAGAACGGCGTATGTCTGCCGCCCTCTTCCTTGGTCAACACGTACACCTCGGCCTGGAACTTCGTGTGCGGCGTGATCGAGCCCGGCTTGGCCAACACCATACCGCGCTCAATGTCTTCCTTGCCTACGCCACGTAGCAGCAAGCCCACGTTGTCGCCCGCCTGACCGTCGTCCAACAGCTTACGGAACATCTCTACGCCCGTAACCACTGTCTTCTTGTCCGAGTTGAAGCCCACCAGCGCCACTTCCTCGCCCACCTTCACACGGCCGCGCTCGATACGGCCCGTCGCCACCGTCCCACGACCCGTGATCGAGAACACATCCTCGACCGGCATCAGGAACGGCTTCTCGACGTCACGCTTCGGCTGCGGAATGTACGAGTCCAGCACATCCATCAGCTCGCCGATCTTCTGACCGTACTCGCTATTGGGATCACCCGACTCGAGTGCCTTGAGCGCCGAGCCCTTGATGATCGGCGTCTCGTCACCGGGAAAGTTGTACTGGCTCAAGAGCTCACGTACCTCGAGCTCCACCAGCTCCAACAGCTCCGGATCATCGACCATGTCCACCTTGTTCATGAACACCACCACGTACGGCACGTTCACCTGGCGTGCCAGCAGGATGTGCTCGCGCGTCTGTGGCATCGGGCCATCGGCCGCCGAGACCACCAGGATGGCGCCGTCCATCTGGGCCGCTCCGGTGATCATGTTCTTCACGTAGTCGGCGTGGCCCGGGCAGTCAACGTGCGCGTAGTGACGCAGCGTCGACTCGTACTCCACGTGAGCGGTCGCGATCGTGATGCCGCGTGCCTTCTCCTCCGGAGCCTTGTCGATCTGGTCAAACGCCACCTTGCTCGCCAATCCCTTCGCCGCCTGGATCGCCGTTATCGCCGCCGTCAACGTCGTCTTGCCATGATCCACGTGGCCAATCGTTCCCACGTTTACGTGCGGCTTCGTACGCTCAAATTTCGCCTTCGCCATGATCCGTTATTCCTTTATTCGGTTCGTTAATTCGTTTCGTCGTGCGATTTCAAGATGGGCGGCCACGGGGGCCGCCCCTACAAATGCCACGTGCGCGTTATTTCTTCACCTTGCTCATGATCTCTTCAGCCGCCGACTTCGGAACTTCGTCGTAATGGCTGAATTCCATCGAATAAACAGCGCGACCCTGCGACATCGAGCGAAGCTTGGTCGAGTATCCGAACATCTCCGCGAGCGGCACCTGCGCATCAATTACCTGCGCCTCGCCGCGCTGATTCATTCCGCCGATGCGGCCACGTCGTGCTGAGAGATCGCCGAGCACATCGCCCATGTAATCGTTCGGCGATACAACTTCGACCTTCATGATCGGCTCGAGGATGATGGCGCCCGCCTTCCGTGCGCCTTCCTTGACAGCCATGGAGCCCGCGATCTTGAACGCCATTTCGCTCGAGTCAACGTCGTGGTACGATCCGTAAACCAGCTCGACCTTGACATCCACCATCGGGTAGCCCGCGATGACACCGCCCTCGAGTGCTTCCTTGATTCCAGCCTCGATCGGGTTGATGAACTCGCGCGGAATCACACCGCCGACGATCTTGTCCTCGAACACGAATCCCTGGCCCTGCTCAGCCGGCATCACGTTGATCACAACGTGTCCGTACTGGCCCTTACCGCCAGACTGGCGAATGAACTTTCCCTCAACCTTGTCAACGCGCTTCTTGATCGTCTCACGATAGGCGACTTGTGGCCGACCTATGTTTGCATCGACCTTGAACTCACGCTGCATACGATCAACGATGATCTCGAGATGCAGCTCGCCCATTCCGGAGATGATGGTCTGATTCGTCTCCGGATCAGAGTGCACGCGGAACGTCGGATCTTCTTCAGCGAGCTTCTGCAGCGCGATCGCGAGCTTGTCCTGATCCGCCTTGGTCTTCGGCTCGATGGCGACGTCGATGACCGGGTTCGGGAACTTCATGGCCTCGAGCACGATCGGTCGGTCTTCCATCGTCATCGTGTCGCCAGTGCGCGTGTCGCGAAGTCCGATGGCCGCTGCGATGTCGCCGCAGTGAACTTCCTCGATCTCCTCGCGCTTGTTCGCGTGCATCTGCAACAGACGGCCTACACGCTCACGCTTTCCCTTGGTTGCGTTGTACACGTACGAGCCGCTCTGCAGCACGCCCGAGTAAACGCGGAAGAACGTCAGCTTACCGACGAATGGATCGGTCGCGATCTTGAATGCCAATCCCGCGAACGGAGCGTCGTCGGACACCTCGCGCGTCTCGATGATCTCGTTGTGGTCGGGAAGATGTCCCTCCACAGGCGGAACGTCGAGCGGCGATGGCATGTAATCGATGACTGCATCGAGAAGTGCCTGCACACCCTTGTTCTTGAACGAGGCGCCGCACAGAACCGGCACCATGTGGCCACCAATGGTCGCAACACGAATCGCGTGACGAATCTCCTCGTCACTCAGCTCTGCGCCGCCGAGATACTTCTCGAGCAACGGCTCGTCGTGCGACACGGCCGCTTCGACCACTGCGTGGCGCGCCTCTTCCATCGCCTTCTTGAACTGCTCCGGAACTTCCACAACAGCGAACGTCTTGCCGAGCGATTCGTCGTCGAAGATGTACTGCTTGCGCTCGATCACATCGATGTGACCGGTGAACGTGTCGCCTGAGCCCACTGGAAGCTGGATCGGATACGACTCCTTGGACAGCCGGTCCCGGATCATGCGGAGACAGCGGTCGAAGTCGGCACCCGTGCGGTCCATCTTGTTGGCGAAGATCAGGCGCGGAACGCCATACCGATCACCCTGACGCCAGACCGTCTCGGTCTGTGGCTCTACGCCGGCAACCGAATCGAGAAGCGTCACGGCGCCGTCGAGCACGCGAAGCGAACGCTCGACCTCTACCGTGAAGTCAACGTGCCCGGGCGTGTCGATGATGTTGATGCGGTACTCAGGCCCACTTCCCTTCTCGTCGCTCTGGCCATGCCGGCGCCAGAAAGCCGTTGTTGCGGCCGACGTAATGGTGATGCCGCGCTCCTGC
>PLEG01000024.1 GCA_003136975.1 Gemmatimonadota bacterium
GTCACCGGTCAAGCACTTGGAGTGCATGCGAACCAACACGCCTGACTCCCCCTGCACATTCCCGTGCAATAATGCGACGTGCTCGTGCTGATCAACATCGTTGTGATAGCCGATTATGCGCCATTCCCCATAAGTCGTTGGGAGCCGCGCTTCAGCAATTCGATGAACCAACCGCTCGGTTCGCAGGCGATACGCAACGAGCTGCGCAACCGTGATGAAAGTCAGACCGTGCTCGCGCGCGAAGATCTCCAACTGCGGCCGTCGCGCGGCGCTTCCGTCTTCATTCAGTATCTCGCAGATCACGCCAGCCGGACGCATCCCCGCAAGCCGCACGAGATCGATGGCGGCCTCGGTGTGTCCCACACGCTGCAGCACGCCGCCCTCGCGGGCACGCAACGGAAAGACATGACCCGGTCGTCGCAGGTCGTCGCGATGCGTTGTCGGATCTACTGCAACACGAATCGTGGTAGCGCGATCCTGAGCGCTGATGCCAGTGGTAACACCAAAACGCGGTGCCGCGTCAATGCTCACCGTGAACGCTGTTCGCTGTTCTTCGGTATTGAACTCGCTCATCTGCGGCAGATCGAGATGGTCAGCGCGCTCTCCGGTGAGCGCCAGACAAATCAACCCGCCCGCGCGACGGATCATGAAGTTCACACCCTCAGCCGTGATATGCTCGGCGGCGCAAATCAGATCGCCTTCGTTTTCACGGTTATCGTCGTCGGCAACGATTATCATCTTGCCGGCCGCTATATCGCGCAGCGCCTGCTCGACCGTTCCAAATTTTGTGTTAGGCATCGACCGTCTCCGTGTAAGGGGCGACCAGCCGTCGCACGTACTTTCCAATCATGTCGCCTTCAATGTGCACACGTCCGCCGTCGCGCAATTCGCCGAGCGTGGTGTGACTGAGCGTGAACTCGATAAGTGAAATCTGAAGAACGCGGTAGTCCGGGAGCGCGTTGACAGTGAGGCTCACTCCGTCGATAGTGACGGATCCGAGCGGAACGAGCGATGCGAAAGTGTCAGCGGAGACATCGACATCGATCAGTACGGCGTCGCCGTCACGCCGAACGCTGCGCACGATTCCGACCTCGTCCACGTGACCCTGCACCAGATGACCGCCGAGCCTGTCGCCGAGTCGCATTGCGCGCTCGAGGTTGACTCGCGTGCCGACCGACCAACCATCCACCGCGGTACGTCCAAGCGTCGTGACGATCGCCGCAACGGTGAACCAGCCTTCGCCCATCTCGCGAACCGTGAGACAGGCGCCATTCACCGCGACGCTCTCGCCCGCGGCGAGCGAATCGTAACCGCATCGAATCCGGAACTCGCGGCCAGCGTCGGTATCAGCGACGCGGTCGATCGTTCCGACCTCATCAATCAGTCCGGTGAACATTCAAACAGCGTGGAGGGCGTAGATGGTCATCAAGTCATCGCCAAAGCTCTGGCGGCGGAGTACCGGTAGCCGGCGGACGTTGGCCGCGCGACGGGGCGAGGTGGCCCCGAACGCCGCGAGCGCACCTCCGCCCAGTACGATCGGTGCCTGAAAGATAACCAGCCTGTCCACCAACTCCGCGTCGAGAAACGCCGACGCAATCGATGCGCCACCCTCGACCATCAACGATCGGATTCCGCGCGTTCGAAGGGCGCGCAGCGATGCCGCAAGATCAGCGACTCGGACGAAGCTAACTCCGTTCACATCCTCCAGAACGGACGTTCGACCAGCCGATAAAGTCCCGTCGGGAACGAACACCACCCGCACTGGCGCGACGCGCGGCTGGATGGGCCCGCGGACGGTGAGCTTCGGGTGATCTGTCGCGTAGGTCGTCGCACCAACGGCGATCGCATCCACGTTTGCGCGAATACGATGAACTTCGGCGCGCGAATCTTCATTCGTCAGCCAGGCCCGGCCGCGCTGAGAGTCCGCGATTGCGCCGTCGATCGAGAGCGCCAGCTTGAGCGTGACCCACGGCCGGTCCGACACGAATGAGTGGAAGAACGACGCGTTGAGCTCGCGCGCTTCGGGCTCCAGCAGTCCGATCTCGACTTCGATTCCAGCTGCCCGGAGTTTATCCGCGCCACCGCCGGACTGGATCCCAGGGTCGCGAGTCGCGATTACGACGCGAACGACTCTCGCCGAGATCAACGCATCGGCACAGGGCGGCGTGTTGCCAGTGTGATTGCACGGCTCCAGCGTGACATACACCGTCGCGCCTTCCGCTGCCGTACCGGCACGAGCGAGTGCATTTGCCTCCGCGTGCGCTTCGCCGTACTTCTCGTGCCAGCCTTCACCAACCACCTTGCCGTCGCGTACGATGACGGCACCGACCATCGGGTTGGGCGAAGTCTGGCCCCAGCCGCGCTCAGCGAGCGCCAGCGCGCGACGCATGAACTCTTCGTCGCGCGCATCCGTCATGGGATCAGAGTCCGAGTCGAACGCCAAGCGCGCCGAAGGTCTGCGCGGCTCCAGCAGCCGAGCCAGCGAACGAGTTGTATGTCGGTATGTTCACCGAGCTCGTGCGGCCGATTTCGCCGATGATGTTGATGATGAGAAAGTTGAGTGTCCCATCGAGGAAGTAGGTGGTGCGCGTGATGTTCTGCTTCATCGAGATCGGTCCGACGCTCTGCGCGGCAGTTCCAATACCCGCGATGCTACGGGCCGCCACGTACGCACTGCCCGTCGCGCTCGAGCTGTACCGGTCCTGCCCAACGCCGGCGGCGAGGCCCAGAAATAGGAGGCTCTTACTGGCGACGAGACGATACGAATCAGTGGTTATGCCGACGTTGCTGAGATGCAGTGTGTCGCCGCCGCTGTTGCTCGAGAGCAGATCGACAGTGGGCAATCCGCGGCGCAGATACGTCACCGATATACCCGGAAACAGTATGCTCTCCTGAACGATTCCGACACGCACTCCGCCGCCAAATTTCAACGATCCATTCGGTGTGGTGATATGCACGCCGGACGCGTTGATGGACGGGAGATAACTGGCGCTTGCGAGTAGATCGATTCCACCGACGTTCGTCACGCCAAGCGGAATTCCGCGAAACAGTCCGATGGCAACGTCCGCCTGCGGAATTCCCGC
>PLEG01000199.1:0-12067 GCA_003136975.1 Gemmatimonadota bacterium
TCTGGCGTACGTAGTCGATGACCTCGCCGCGCCGCTCGAAGCAGAAATCCACGTCGATATCCGGCATCGACACGCGCTCCGGATTCAGGAATCGCTCGAGCAGCAGATCGAACTTGAGAGGGCAGACGTTGGTGATCTTGAGCGCATACGCTACGAGTGAGCCAGCCGCCGATCCGCGACCCGGCCCAACCGGAATGTTCATGTCGCGCGCGGCTTTGATGAAGTCGTACACGATCAGGAAGTAGCCAGCGTATCCAGTCTTTGTAATTACATCGAGCTCGAAGCGCATGCGCGCTTCGACTTCGGGAGGAAGCGGATTGCCATATCGCGCGCGCGCGCCCTCCTCGCTCAATCTGACAAGCAGATCGTTCTCGCTCGTAACACCAGCCGGTAGCGGGAACGATGGAACGTGGTACTTCTTCTTGAACGTGATTCCGGTTTCTTCGGCGACGCGTAGCGTGTTCTCGAGCACGTCCGGCCGCTCCGGAAAACGCTCCCGCATCTCGTTTGCGTTCTTGAAGTAGAGGCCGTCGTCGTAGTGCATGCGATTCGCATCCGCGACTGTCTTTCCCAGTCCGATACAGAGCAGCACGTCGTGCGACGCATGATCGTCGTGTTTCAGAAAATGCGCATCATTGGTCGCCACGACCGGAAGACCGAGCTCCTCGGCGAGCGTGAACACGCGCTCATTGAGTTGCGCCTGGTTTCCGCTGTCGTGCGCCTGCACTTCGAGGTAATAGCGGCCCTTGAAGAGCTCCGCGTACCAAGCAGCGGCCTCGCGCGCAGCGTCCCAGTTGTCGTTCAGCAGATGTGTCGCTACTTCTCCGGCCATGCACGCTGATGAGACGACTATCCCCTCGTTGTAGCGGGCGAGAAGCTCCCGATCGACGCGCGGCTTGGAGTAGAAACCTTCCGTGTAACCGAGCGACGAAAGCTTGACTAGATTCTTGTACCCAGTCGCGTTCTGGGCCAGCAGGACGAGGTGATAGTACGCTCTGGACTTGCCGGCTTGTCCGGACTGCGAGGAACTCTCGACCCGTTGTCTCGATCGCCGGTCACCAGGTGCTACGTATGCCTCCATCCCGAGGATGGGCTTGACCCCAGCTTTCTTCGCCTTCTCCTGGAACTCCCAGGCGGCGTGCATGTTTCCATGGTCGGTGATGGCCAGCGCCGGCTGCTCGAACTCGAGCGCGCGGGCGATGAGGTCATCGACGCGGTTGGCGCCGTCGAGCAGGGAGTATTCCGAATGGCAGTGCAGATGAACGAAGGACACCCAGTAAGGATAGGCACCGGGCGATGCCGCTAGAAGGGGCGGGGCAGAGGAGGCGACGGCCAGTCCTGAAGTGGGTGCTGGTGACTGGCGCCATGGTGCTGGGCGCGCTGCTCATTATGGTTGGACCCACGGCCTGCTATCTGAGCCGCGGGGCATGGGAAGAGGCCAAGATCCTGAGCCGCAGGAAGCCAATATCCGCGATGTTGGCTGATCCCCGAACGACACCGGAACTGAAGGCCAAGCTGACCGTGGTCGAAGCCGCCCGACGTTTTGCCCACGACTCGCTGGGACTCAATACAGGGCAGAGCTTCACCACCTACTCCTACGTCGAGCATGACACGCTGGTGCTGGTTCTCTCCGCGGCCTATCGCGACGAGCTCATTCCCTACACTTGGTGGTTTCCGATCGTCGGCCGAGTCCCGTACAAGGGCTATTTCGACTTCGCGGCCGGCCAACGCGCCGCTGCGGATCTTAAGTCCCAGGGATTCGACGTCGAAATCCGGCCATCGGCCGCCTTTAGCACCCTCGGTTTCTTCAACGACCCACTGCTGAACACCGCGCTCCGCGCCGACTCGCTGGACCTGGCGAATACGGTGATTCACGAGGTGACGCACAACACCTACTACGCACCAGGCTCCGTGCCATTCAACGAGTCGTTCGCGAGTTTTGTTGGAGCGAGGGGGGCGGCGGCGCTGTTCAGATCGCGCGGGGACTCAGCCGCAGCGGCGCGTGTCGATGCACGGTGGCAGGACGACAAGCTGTTGGGAGCCTTCTGGGCGAGTCTGAGCCACACGCTGGATTCCGCCTTCAAGGCGCACCCAACCGATCGCGCTGCCAGGCTTGCCGTGCGCGAGGTCATCTATGGCGCGGCCCGTATGACGTTGGTGGATAGCATTGCCCCGCGGCTCACCACGATCTCCCCGCTATACGCCCAGCGAGTCCGGCTGGACAATGCCGCGCTCCTGGCGCGCCGGGTGTACGGCAGCGGCCTCGATTCCTTCGATTCGTTATGGGTGCAAAATTGCCGCGATTTACGTGCTACGATCGTTGAGATTATCGCCGTCGCGAAGCGTGATCCGAAGGACCCATTCGGTGCAGTGAAGCGCGCGAATCGTACAATTCGGGCCGCAAAGTCCCTAAATCTTTAACGTGTTCTTAATACGGTGTCAATAATTCTTTCATTGACACCTACCCGTTATGTCGTAACGTAGGGGCTGAATAAAAATGTAATAAGCACGAAAGCGTCCAGGGACTTGTCAGGTCTCTGGCCGGGTGACGAGCGTCTGGCTACTGAGGGTCTGTCTCAGTTGCCTAGATACTCTCGTACCCGGTGATAGTTCCGTTGGATTGTTCTAACCGCAACCCGTTTCCGGAGGATTTCCGTTGAATCGTTGGTCTGTCGTTGCGCGGCTGTCGAGTGTCGCATGGAACCCATCTGCAGGGAGAGTGGAATGAGGCGCACTACTGGTTTGATGCCGGCTTTGCGAAAAGGGTTGCTCGCTATTGCAGTATTAGCTGTGAGCGGCTTTGCAACAGCCAAGGCTCAGGTGGTTATCAGCGGAACCGTTACTTCGGAGCAGGGGCAAAAGCTCTCGAATGCGAACGTGTACATCAACGAATTGAGCGTCTCTGTCGCGACCGATGCGACGGGTCACTATTCGGTCACACTCACACCCGCGCGGCTGCGTGGGGCTACCAGCGTCACCGTCCGCGCTCGCGCGATCGGCTTCACACCCGGTAGCAAAATCACGACGGCCACTTCGCAGACCATCGACTTCACGCTTCGCCAGGACGTCAATCGGCTCAGCGAAGTCATCGTCTCCGGTGTGACGGCTGGAACGGAGCAGAAGAAGCTCGCGTTCAACATCACGCGTGTTGATGCAGCGGATCTGACAAAGGTTTCGGCCACCGATCCATTGACGGCGCTCGAGGGCAAGGTCCCGGGAGCGAACATCATTTCGGCTTCAGGCCGACCGGGTGCTCCGCCAGCGGTTCTGCTGCGCGCCCCGACTTCCATCGCATCGAGCGGCCGCGGTACCGCACCGTTGTACGTTGTGGATGGAATCATTCTTGGCGACCAGCTGGCCAACACGGGTGGTGGTGGTCTCACCGGCATCAATCCAAATGACATCGACAACATCGAAGTCATCAAGGGAGCCGCCGCGGCGTCGCTGTACGGAACGCGCGCCGGTAACGGCGTCATATCGATCACGACCAAGAGTGGCAAGGGCGGCGCTGATGGCTTCCGCTCTGCATTCCGCACCGAGTATGGATCGAGCGACATCGAGCACAAGCTCCCAATCGCGCAGACAACTGCGATGCGCATGGATCCGACCGGAACACGCTTCTGCGTAACCGTGTCGGGCAACTACGCGCTCCCGGCCGCGACAACGTATGCGGCCAACAGCTGCGCGCGATCGGTTGACTATGCAAGCGTCGCGAATTTCATCAACGCATATCCAGACGTCTTCGCGCAGTCACCGCCAACGTTCCCGGTTGATCCTGGTTCGACGGTGACGGGTTCCGCACTTAAGAACACGTTCCAGGTCGACAAATGGCCTGGCATGAACTACGATGCGGTTGCCCAGTTTGTGCAGCCCAAGCCGTACGTTCAGCAGAACGTAGAATTACGGGGCAAGAGTGGCCCGAACACGATGTTCGCGAGCGGCAACTATACGCACCAGGAAGGCGCCATCAAGTTCCTCAGCGGCTTCCAGCGCGCTACTGCGCGTCTGAATGCGAGCCGCTCGACGGATAGCTGGAACTTCGACCTCACGAGCGCCTTCGCACACGACACCAAGGACGGCTTTCAGGAAGAGGATGGCGGTGCTGCATTCTTCCGCCTCTCCCGTACGCCCCCGATCGTGAATCTCGATGCAGTCGATCAGTTTGGCCGCCTCTACATTCGTCCCAATCTTCAGGGTGGCGGATCGCAGAACTTCAACCCGCTGTACGAGCTTCAGAACTACGCCCAGACCACGGCAACGAACCGCTTCACCGGCGGTACAACCGCGCAGTGGCGTCCACTCACGTGGCTGTCCATGAACTTCAACTTCAGCTATGACGGCACAGCCGCCAATGCGCTGTCGTTCCAGGACAAGGGGTATCGCACGACTACTGGCCCGGCGGGCACATCCAACTCCGGTTTGATCAACCGGCGGTCCGAAAATCAGGCGCAGTACAATGCGAGCGCGGACATGACCGCGACGCACACGTTCCTGACTGATTTCAACACGCGCACCAGCGTGCGGTACCTGTTCGACCGCACCGACTACAACTACCAGTCGCTCAACGGTAACTGGTTGGCGGTAGTTGGCCTGCCAAACGCCGCCAACATCGGCTCGACGCCGGCTGGCACGCCGTCACAGACCGTTACTTCATCGCTTCAGACAATTCGGGGTCTCGGCTACTACCTCAGCGAGGACATCGACTGGAAGGATCGCTACATCATCGGCGGCCTGGTTCGTCGCGATGCGAGCTCTCTCTTCGGATCCGGCCATCGCTGGGCAACATTCGGCCGTGGGTCGGCCGCGTGGCGCGTCTCACAGGAGCCGTGGTGGTTCATTCCGGCGCTCGACGAATTCAAGTTGCGTGCATCTGTCGGATCTGCAGGTAACCGTCCGGCGTTCGTCTCGCAGTACGAGACCTACGCTCTCGCCTCAGGAACTGTCGGTAACCCGGTAACGTTGGGTAACCGCAACCTGCGGCCAGAAACAGTAGTCGAGACCGAGCTCGGTCTCGACGGCGAGTTGTTCCATAAGGTTGGCTTTAGCATCACGTCTTCCAAGACGAACGCGCGGGATCAGATCCTTGTCGTCCCCGTCGCGTCGTTCTACGGCTACTCGCAGCAGTACCAGAACGCCGGTGTGCTTGCGGGCCAGTCATTCGAAGCGTCTTTGAACATCCCCTGGATCACCACCAAGGACTTCAGCTACGCCACGCGGTTTAGCTATGATCGCGCGAAGTCCAAGATCACCCAGCTCAATGTTCCGGCGTTTACGGCCGGCGCGGCGGCGCAGGGAACGAACGCGCTCTTCTTCGTCCGTCAGGGCGAGACATACGGCACGTTCTACGGACGCAAGTTCATCACGAGCTGCGGTGAGCTTCCGACCGCGGCGCAGGGCTCCTGCGGCGCGGGCAAGGATTTCCAGGCGAACAGCGACGGGTTGATCGTGTGGACTGGCGCCGGCAATACGCCAGCAGACGGTTTGACGAAGAACATGTGGCAGGCTCGCCTGCCGCTCAACAGCCCGTTCTTCTCCTCCGCGTCAGGCGGCGATGCAACTCACTTCAACACGGCCCAGGTTATCAACTGGGGTATGCCGATGGTTGAGCGTGACTCCACTGGCGCCGCGAAGGTCGTGGCACTTGGCCATGCTCTTCCGACATATCGCTGGAGCATCGGACAGACTGCGAGCTACAAGCGCTTCAATGCCTACGCGCTCCTCGACGCCTCCAAGGGCCGCAGCGTGTACAATCAGGGTCGTGGTTGGGGACTGCTCGACTTCCTCGCCATCGATGATGATCAAACTGGCAAGGGAATCGCAACGGCAAAGCCGCTCGGTTACTACTACCGCGCTGCACTACCCGACAACGGCTCGGGCACCGGTGGACTCTACGATATTCTTGGACCGAACAGCGTAATGACCGAAGACGCCAGCTTCGTTAAGCTGCGCGAATTCACTGTTGGATATCACCTCGGCGCATTCGGCCGCCTGGGTGGCGATTGGTCCATCGCTGGCACCGGACGCAACCTGAAGACGTGGACCAAGTACAAGGGCTTCGATCCTGAAGTTGGGTACGGCGCAGTGTCGGGTCAGGGCGGCGCGTCCGCAAACTCGCCAGGCTCAGCGGTGCTCAATGCCGTTGATGCCTACCAGTTCCCGAACCTGCGCACGTTCACAGTTTCGTTGTCCACCAGCTTCTAACAACCGCGAATTCCCGGCGGGTGTACGCCCGTCGGGATACCCATGAGGAGAGAATGCGAAAGCTGTTCTATATCGCTGTCGCGGTGACGGGTCTCGGCGCGTGCGCTGGGGACCAGGTCGTCGCACCAAACTTGAATAATCCGGACGTGGCGCGCGTGCTCGCGCGCCCGGCGGACTTGGAAACTGTGATCGGCAACTCGTTCGGCTCCGCATACAATGCGGCGCAGGGCGCAACCGGTGGTTCCGGAATCGCGGGTCACATAGAACCGGCGCTTCTGACAATGTCGTTCGAAAGCTCGTCGTCGCTGGCGAATGATGCGCTGGGTCCGCGCGGAAGCATTCCGCGCGCTGGCATCGCGAACAACAGCACCGACACTTATGCAGTCAACAACGCCTACAACTACCAGGGTAGTCAGCGTGCCGCACGTACCGCGGCAAGCGGCCTGGTGCAGCTCAATTCAACAGGCTTCACACTCGGAAGTGCTCAGCAAGACCTTCGTGCACGTGCATTCGCGTTCTTCGCAATGGCCTTCGGCAACGCGACCGTTGCGATAGCCTACGATTCACTGTCGATTATCAGCCAGACAGATACAATCGCCAAGCCGCCGACAAAGTTCGTTAGCGGTGTCGCAGCAATGCCCGTAATCCTTACGCAGCTCGACTCCGCGATAGCTGACGCGAACGCCGCAATCGCGCTTGGAAGCGCGCCTGCCGGTGCAGGCGGCGGGGCGGGCTTCACACTCCCCGGTACCTGGATCAACGGTAACGCCCTTACGGCGGCGCAATTCATTCAGATGGTGAGCGGCTACAAGGCGCGTTTCCGCGCCGAAGTTGCGCGTACCCCAGCGGGTCGTGCCGTGGTGGATTGGGTCAAGGTCATTGCGGATGCGAACGCTGCACTCCCAGCCGACCTGAACGTCACAATGACCACGGTCGCTCCGTGGCGAGTCGGCGACGAGCAGCACTATTTGTTCGACACATGGACGCAGCAGAGCCCAATGATCATCGGTATGGCCGACAGCGTTCGGGCGGGATGCTCCGCCGCAAACCAGGGTGATCCAAACGGCGGTAGCTGCTACGATGCGTGGCTCGCGACTGGGCTTGGCAGCCGGTACGCATTTCTCATTCAGAGCGCGGATCAACGTTTCCCTGCTGGAACGAGCCGCACGGCACAACAGGCCAGCTCGGGCTCGGGAACGGCGCAGCAACCGCCGCGCGCGAACCTGTACTTCCGCAACCGCCGCGCAAGCGACCCGTCAGGTGATGCCTGGACGCTATCGCAGTACGACTTCTATCGCTTCCAACTGTGGAACGATGCCGGTCGTACGGGGCCGTACCCAATCATGGCGCGCGCAGAGATGGACCTGCTCGCGGCCGAGGGATATATCCGCACAGGCGATTTTACAAACGCAATGATAATGATTAACAAGAGTCGTGTTGCGAAGGGTAACCTGCCACCCCTCACCGGCATCACCAGCGCCACGCAGCCAATCGCGACCGGCGTTGCGGCCAATTCCTGCGTGCCGCGCGTGCCGACAGGTCCGGACTTCGCTCACGCAACGTGTGGAACTATCTTCGAGGCAATGAAGTGGGAGAAGCGCATGGAAACGGCTTATACCCACCTCGGCGCCTGGTTCTTCGACAGCCGTGGCTGGGGTGACCTCGCAAAGGATACTGCGCTCAACTGGCCGGTCCCTTACCAGGAGACCGACGTGCGTAACATGAAGGCGTGGACCACAGGTGGCGCTGGCGGGAAGGATGCCGCTGCGCTCGGAACGTACGGCTACTAGCAGCGGCTGAGTGAATCGCTCAATCGTCGTGAAAACGCTGCGTTATGCAGTGGGATGCGTGGCGCAGTGTGCGCCACGCATCCTCACCGCGGCTACTGCGTCGCTGGGAGTGGTCTGCGTCATGTTGACGACAGCCTGCTACACCTACGACGTGAAAGCCCCATCCGATCTTCTGGTGGGGCAGCACGTAGAAGTCACGGTGAATAACGTCGGTCGTGTGGCTCTGACTGCTGATCTCGGTGACGACGTCTCGCAAGTCGATGGCGATGTCGTTGCGCTTACGGATAGTGCTCTTCGGGTACGTGTGAAGCAGGTGGAGTTCCTGAATGGAACAGCCAGCCCGTACCCGGGAAGCGAAATTAATATCCCGCGCAATGCCATCACGAGCGTCAGCACTAAACAGTATTCCCAGTCCAAAACAACTGTCGCTGCGGTCGGGCTCGTGGCGTTGCTGATAGCTGCTATCGGCGCGCTCGGTCTGGCTGGAATCGGAGGCTCGTCCCCCGATTCCAAGCCTGGCGGTGGCGGAACAGCAATACAATGACATCCTGCTTACCCTTGGAGAGGAATCCTCAATGAAAGTTTACCGTCTGCTTCCCGTGGCGTTGTTGGCGCTGTTCGCGGGATGCTCCGGCGATAGTGTCTCTACGTTCGTGACCCCAACTCCGCACGCTGCGGTAAGATGGGTCAACGCCGTCCCGGACACGATTGCAATGGATTATCGTATCGTCGATGTCGTCACCAACGCGAACGAGGCTAGTGTCGCCTATCGCGGCACCAGCGGTGCATACCGCTCAGTCCAGCCAGGACAGCACCATATTCGCGTCTTTCCGGCGTCGACTGTTGCTGCCGCTTGCAACGGACCGTCTGTTGTGGGTCAGGTGCTGCTCGACACCACCGCTACATTTACGGTCAATCACTACTACACGGTGCTCCACGCCGGCTACATGCATGCTGGCTCTTCGCCACAGCATCGTCTTATCATCACTGACGACGTGTTCCCAGCCGCCTCTGCTGGTAACGTCTCCATACGAGTCGCGAATGCAACCGCCGCCGCCGCTGATGTCTTCGTGACCGGTGCGATAGCTGCAGGCGGAGCCGTTGTTGGTCCCGCAGCATTCCCAAACCTGGCGTTCGGCGCAGTAAGCGCCTACACCTCGTTCGCCACCGCCGCTACAACCCCGGCGACTTCGTCCTACCGAGTGACCGCAACCGCGCCTGGCACCACGACGCCACTACTGGTTGATGGGCTGCTCTCGGTTGGAACGGCCGCGTACGCCGGTTCCACGTCAGTTCCACCGCTCGATCCTGTTGGAGGCACTCAGCAGGGCGGCTCTGTACTCACGTCCGTTGTCACACCTCCTGCTGTCGCGTACACCCTCACCAGTTCAGGTTCGGCGTCCAATTGCCCAGCACCGGGCGTCAAGACAGTCGTTTCTGGTACGACTACCGGCGCGGTGGTCACATTGGTTGACAAGAACCCCAAGGATCTTATTCTCGGTCAGTAGTATTGGCTGAACGTCGGCGATTGCCGGTCAAACGAGACAAAACCCCATCGCTCGATCGGAGCGGTGGGGTTTTCTCTTTGTCTGTCCACTCACACGGCTCCGAATCGTCCCCTGAGCAACGCGCGTAGATCAACTACTGGCCCCCGCGCGACCGTTACTTCCGGCTCCGCCGGCCTGTCGTCAGCGCCCAGCGCCACGTGCTGCATCGTAGCGCGCACGCCCTGATCAACGAAACGCGACAGTTGCGTGAGCGAATAATCGGCGCCGCGCCGACTCCCGTATGAGCTGAGGGGGTGCACGATGCTCAGATGATTGCGCGCACGCGTCATAGCCACGTACATCAGTCGGCGCTCTTCCTCCGACTCGTCATCGCTTCCAAGTGCGCGTGTGGACGGGAACAGACCGTCAACTGCAGAGATGATGAACACCGCGTCCCACTCCTTGCCTTTCGCCGAGTGAACCGTGCTCAATACCAGTGCATCGTCCTCGCTATTCGCCGCTGCGCCAGCGAAATCCTGTGTCGCGCTCGGCGGCTCCAGTGCGAGCGCTGAAAGGAAAGTCGTGCGATCCGGGAAACCGGCTGCGATCGTCTGGAGCTGATCCAGGTCCGCAAGCCGTGGCTCGGGACGATCGTATCTGTCACGTACTATGGCGTCGTACATCGTACGCACGTGTCCGATCTCGCGCGCAACCTTCGCCTCGTCAAGCTCCGGCGCGGCACGCAGTGCGGTGAGAAGCGCGACCAGCGATGCATGCGCGGCACGCGCACGTGGCGGCGGAACATAGCCACCAAATGCGGCGGAGTCCCACGCCGCGGCTGCAAGCGCATCCATTGCCGCCCGCGCCGTCGCCTCGCCGATTCCGGGAAGCAGCAACAGCAGCCGATACCAGCTCACCTCATCGCGCGGATTCTCCAGTACGCGCAGGAAGGCAAGCACGTCCTTCACGTGCGCGGCCTCGAGAAACTTGAGGCCGCCCCACTTTTCGAATGGAATCTTTCGGTTCGCAAGCTCGATCTCGATGTCGGCTGACATGTATCCAGCGCGAAACAACACGGCGATGTTGCCGAGCGCTATGCCTTCTTCGTGCAGCTCGAGGATCCGGTCAACGACATATCGAGTCTGCTGCGGCTCGTCGCGAGCTGTTACCAGCACCGGCAATTCAGCGGTCGCGCGTTCGGTCCACAGCGTCTTGGCGAATCGCTCGCCGGCGTGTGCGATAAGCGTATTGCTCGTGCTGAGGATTTGCGGCGTCGATCTGTAATTGCGGTCGAGTGTTACGACGCGCGTGCCGGGAAACTGCGCGGGGAATTCCAGAATATTCCGGATGGTGGCGCCACGGAATGAGTAGATGCTCTGAGCGTCATCCCCAACGACGGTAACATTCGAGTGCGCACGCGCCATTCCACGAAGAATGCGTGCCTGCAGGGCGTTGGTATCCTGATACTCATCCACAAGAATGTGGTCGTATAGCCCCGCGATGTCAGACGCGATTTCCGGGCTCGCTTCGAGCAGCATCGCCCAGAGCAGCAGCAGATCGTCATAGTCGACGAGATTGCGTTCCTGCTTGCGTAGGGTATAGTCGGCGTACAAACGAGTGAAATCCGGGATGTACTCGACGAATCGTGGGTACTCGTCGCGCACGATGTCTTCCATCGCGATGCCAGTGTTGACGTGCCGGGAATAGACGTGGTGTAGCGTCTCCTTCTTCGGAAACCGCTTGGCGCCCGCACCAAAGCCGAGCGCCGCGCGGGAGATCTGCATCAGATCCGCCGAGTCGCCCTGGTCCATGATGCTGAAGTCCTTGGGTAGTCCGGCCGATGGGCCAAAACGGCGGAGCAGGCGGTGCGCAGTAGCGTGGAAGGTGCCGCCCTGTACGTTCCGGCTCGCACTGCCGATCAGCCGCTCCGCACGCGACAGCATCTCGTGTGCGGCTCGCCGCGTGAACGTAAGCAGCAGAATACGTTCCGGCCGAACGCCGCGGTCCACCAGGTGCGCCACTCTATAGACCAGCGTCCGTGTCTTGCCACTGCCCGCGCCAGCGACGATCAGGAGCGGCCCCTCACCGTGCGTAGCCGCCGCGAGCTGATCCGCATTGAGCTCAGCAGAAAAGTCGCGCGTCGCAGCATCGGCCGTGACGAATCGCGCCCTTGGCCGGACGACTGAGCGATCCTCTTGCGTCATACCCGAAATATACCCGAAGGCCTGGCACTCGAAGCGCTGGTCCCGGGCGCACGAAGACTCGTCACGACGGAGGTACGCACAAGAATTATCCGTCATTCCCGCGAACGCGGGAATCCACGGCTGACGGCCACGCGGCATATCGTCGCTCTCCAACGGGGCGACGCGGCCGATGCGTTCACAACCGACTCCCGTAATGTCGGCGCGCATGTCTTCCGGCAAGAGCCGACGCTTCAGGCTTGCTCGAACGGCCTTAACCCCCGGATCCCTTGTTAGACTCTCGTCCCCAATGTCCTCCTGCCAAGCAACGGCGTGTCGCTTGTCCGTTGGCCATGGATTCCCGCCTTCGCGGGAATGACGGGTCTGCGGGTCGATGCGACTTACTATG
>PLEG01000199.1:12099-14725 GCA_003136975.1 Gemmatimonadota bacterium
TGTTCCGTTACTCCTGCCAGGCAACGGTGTGTCGCATTACCCTCGGCCGTGGATTCCCGCGTTCGCGGGAATGACGAATTCTCGTGCATACCTCGGCCGTGGATTCCCACCTTCGCGGGAATGACGAATTCTCGTGCGTACCTCGCCATGGATTCCCGCGTTCGCGGGAATGACGGGTCTGTAGGTCGGCGCGCCGCTTGATCCTTCCCACGTTCCTTCTACACCTGACGCGAGAGGCTTGCGTTCACTACACCGAATGCACCGCCCGCGGCGTCAAATCGAACAATTCCCCGAACTGTCTTGCGGTCTCTGCTGCTACATCATCAGCAGTCATTACCGCATCCGGCCGCTCTCGCACCATCGATGTCATCACAACACCGTCGATCCCGCACGGCGTCATGAGATTGAAATACGTCAGATCAGTCGAAACGTTCAACGCGAACCCATGCCATGTCACCCAACTGCGTGCATGAACGCCGATCGATGCGATCTTGCGGCTGCCAGTCCATACGCCTGTGAAGCCCACATTACGCTCGCCACGAATGTCATATGTGGCGAGCGTGCGGATCAGTGCTTCCTCTACCTGACGAAGATACCAGTGAAGATCGAGCCTGTGACGTTGAAGGTCGAAGATCGGATAGCCCACGAGCTGCCCCGGTCCGTGAAATGTTACGCCACCACCGCGCTCGACTTCGAATAACTCGATGCCACGCGAGCGCAGGAAATCCTCACTTACGGGAAGCTTGTTGTCAGCCTTCTTGCGGCCAAGTGTCACCACGGCCGGATGCTCCACCAGCACGAGTAAATCCTGATCGAGCTCTCCCGTAATCCTTCGCGCCGCTGCGTCTCGCTGAAACGCAAGAACCTCGGCGTACGATCGCTCGCCGAGGTTCAGCACCAGCAACTCCCGTTCTGCCATCGCTAGAAGTTGATCATCTTGCCAAGCGTGTCCAGCGTCGCTTCCGCAATCGCCTCCGATAGGGTCGGATGCGCGTGAATCGCCAGCTCGACTTCTTCCACCGTGAACTCATTCTCGCGAGCCACCGCTAGCTCGTGAATGATCTCAGTGGCGTGAGCACCGATGATGTGCGCGCCCAGTATCTCGCCGTACTTGGGGTCGGAGAGGATCTTGACGAACCCATCCGTCTCGCCCGACGTTCGTGCGCGCCCATTGGCGGAGAAAGGAAATCTCCCGATCTTGTATGGGATCTTCTTCTCCTTCAGCTCGCGCTCAGTCATGCCGATCGACGCAACTTCCGGATGACAGTACGTCGCATTCGGAATGTTGCCGTAGTTCACGTTGTGTACGTGCGGCTGCCCGGCGAGGTACTCGGCGAAGACAATTCCTTCGCGCTCGCCCTTGTGCGCCAGCATTGGCGGCCCGGCAACGTCGCCGATCGCGTAAATGCCTTTGACAGACGTCTCCATGCGCTCGTTGATCTTGATAAAGCCGCGCTCGGTCATCGCGACCCCTAATTCCTTGATCCCAATTTCGTCGATGTTCGGCGCCCGACCGGCGGCGACCAGGACCTTCTCGACTTCGATGTCCTGCTTCTTGCCCGCGATGTCGACGCTGAACTTGACTGACGTCTTGCCAACTTTCACGTCGCCGATCTTTGCGCTTGTGAGCATCGTTATTCCGCGCTTCTTGAATGCCTTCGCCAGCTCTACACCCACGTCATCGTCTTCGAGCGGCAACAACTGCTTGGCAACTTCGACAATCGTGACCTGAGTGCCAAATGCGGCGAACACATCCGCGAATTCACAGCCGACAGCGCCAGCGCCGACGATCGCCATCGTGCGGGGTGCCTTCTCGAGCGTCAATGCTTCGTCCGACGATAGTACAGTCGTCTTGTTCAGCTCGAGGCCTGCCTGGGGCAATCCCTTCACGCGTGATCCGGTAGAGATGCAGATTGCCTTGCGAGCGTCGTGCTTCTCTTCCTTGCCATCATCTGTCTTGACGGTAACGCTGTTCTTGGCGCTGATACGCGCGGTTCCCTTGATCCACGTGATCTTGTTCTTCTTGAAGAGAAATTCGACGCCCTTCGAGTTCTGATTGCTCACACCACGCGAGCGTTTCATGGCTACGCCGTAGTCGAGCTTCACATCGCCGGCGGTGACACCGAATTCTGCTCCCTTCTTTACCTTCTCCGCAATCGAAGCGGATTCCAGAAGCGCCTTGGCCGGTATGCATCCCCACAGCACGCAGGTGCCACCAAGGCCTTCGCGCTCGACCACAGCTACGGACATGCCGAGCTGCGCGCAACGAATCGCGCCCACGTAACCGGCGGGACCACCGCCGATGAAAATCACATCATAAGAAGACATGGGTATTCCCAGAAAAAGTCAGAGGGCGTGCTCAGAACACAAGCATCAACGGGTTTTCGATCATGCGCCGAAGTGTCTGCAGGAACTTCGCGCCGGTCGCGCCGTCAATCACGCGATGGTCGCAGCTCATGGTCACACGCAAACGCTTGCGGACCACGAGATCACCATCCACCACGACTGGTTTTTCTTCATCGGCGCCGATCGCGAGAATTCCAGCCTCGGGCGGGTTGATAATCGCCGTGAACTGGTCGATTCCGAACATCCCGAGATTTGACACGGAAAACGTCGAGCCCGTGTA
>PLEG01000029.1 GCA_003136975.1 Gemmatimonadota bacterium
TACTCCCAAGGTGACTGGATCGGCGACATACCGTACTGTGGAGACGGTGGCTGAGGTGGAGCGTGTGGTACGCAAGGCACGAAAGGCGCGAACCATCGCTGTGGACACGGAGACAACTATCGAGCATGGTTCACCGTCGAAAGTAGATCCGCTTCGATCGCGGCTGGTATCTCTGTCCATCGCTGTAGCTCCAGGCGAAGCGTACTACTTTCCGTTCGCTCACACAGACGGGACGAGTCATCAGGGCGAGCTGCTCGCGGACGAAACCGCGATACAGTCAAGTGTAAAGAATCTCCCCGCGCTCACTTCCAGCGCGATGAAGGCACTGCGGGAATTGCTGGAGGACGAATCGGTTCCCAAGACCCTCCAGAACGCGAAGTATGATGTGTTGGTGTTGCGTAGCGAAGGCATCACACTGCGCGGCGTAGCGTTTGACACGATGATTGCGAGCTATGTTCTCGATCCAGGGCGTCGTTCGCACTCGTTGGACATGCTTGCGCTTGAGTTCATGGATCACACGATGACCTCTTACGCTGCCGTATGCGGAAAGGGAAAATCTGAGATCACCTTCGATCAGGTCTCGTTGGATGTCGCGCGGGATTATTCATGTGAAGACGTGGATATGACACTCCGCATGCGCGAGCACTTCGAACCGCAGCTTGAGGCGCACTCGCTTACCCGACTATTCGAAGATGTGGAGATGCCTCTCATTGCCGTGCTCGCCGACATGGAATGGAATGGCATCGCGATTGATGGCGCGCGTTTCGCGACGCTCAAGGAGCGATTCCAGCGGGAGCGAGAGCAGGTGCAGCTCGAGATCTACAAGGAAGCCGGCGAGGAGTTCAATATTGGCTCCAACGTCCAGTTACGAGAAGTTCTTTTCACCCGGCTGAATCTTCCCGTACTCAAGAAGACACCAACTGGCCCATCCACAGACGCCAGCGTTTTGCAGGAGCTCGCGGAAGAGGGCCATAAGTTGCCGTCGTTGTTGATGGAGTATCGCGAGCTGGCCAAACTGGAAAGCACGTATCTTGATGCGCTTCCGCGTCTAGTAAATCCGCGAGACAATCGGCTTCACACGTCATTCAACCAGACTGTCGCAAGCACCGGAAGACTATCGTCAAGCGATCCGAACCTTCAGAACATTCCAATCCGGCGCGAGCTGGGTCGCGATATCCGTCGTGGCTTTGTGCCACGAGCTGGATGGAAGCTGTTGTCCGCCGATTACTCGCAGATCGAGTTGCGACTGCTGGCGCATCTGTCGCATGATCGCAATTTTGTCGATGCTTTCAATGCTGGTGGTGACATCCACCGTCAGACCGCGGCGATCATATTCGATATTCCGCTTGAGTCGGTCACATCGGAGATGCGTGGTCGCGCCAAGACAATCAACTTCGCGACGATTTATGGCCAGGGGCCGCATGCGCTTTCGCGGCAGCTCGGTATTGCTCACGCTGAAGCGCGAGATTTCATTGCGAAATACTTCGAGCGCTTTGAAGGGGTTAAGCAATACCTCGATTCAATGGTTGAATTCGCACGAACGAATGGGTACGTGCAGACCATCTTCAATCGTCGCCGATACATTCCAGAATTAAGAGAGCGTAACTTCAACATGCGAGCGTTTGGGGAACGAACAGCGGCGAACTCACCAATTCAGGGATCGGCGGCCGATCTTATCAAGATTGCGATGATCCATGTTGATACGGCATTCCGTAAGCGTGGGTTCGAGAGCAGGATGTTGCTTCAGGTTCATGATGAGCTGGTCTTTGATGTGGCGCCGGCGGAGTTGGATGACGTGCGTGAGGTTGTGACACACGAGATGGAACATGCGGCACAACTGTCAGTCCCACTTGTGGTGGATGTAGGAGTGGGAGATAACTGGCTCGAGACAAAACTGTAGATCCATAATCAAATGCGAGAACGTTTTGGCGAGTGGTCCGCATAGGCGGCCCAATACGCTCCAGTGATGAGCGATGCAAGAAAAAGAAGTCCGGCGATCCATCCAAATAGCAACCACACGATCGGGACCTCGATCAGGTAGGACACGATAATCGCACCGAGCCCGAGTGTCATCGTGTACATGGCCGGCTCGCCTGCGTCGGCGCTGAGGCGGGTTGCCTGACGGCGTGCAAGTTGAAGCGGAATCTTGTGCATTGTACGACCCCACCAGGCGGCGAGCCGTATCAGAGCGTTTCGGTGAGACATGGCGTGATGCCCGCTCGGAAAAATGTCACCTGTCAGTGAAATGATGCGTAGCCGGGCAGCGATGGCCTCAGTGAGTTGCCGCGGATCGCTACCAGGCCAATCATCCATCTCGATCGGATCGCCCACCTGTGCAAGGATCGCTGTATCTGGCTCGGCCTTGTTCTCAAAGGTTATTCCGATAGGGACTATTCGAATGTCGCGAACGCCTGCTTCGCGAGCTCGCAATGCGGCACGAGCCAGCCCGGTCTTCAATGGGGCAATTTCTGGATCGTTGTGACTCTTGCCCTCGGGGAACACAAGCACCGCGCCACCGTGGCGCATCTCTTCTATCATTGCTTCGAAAGAGTGTTGGTTACGAATCGGATCTGACGAGGCAGGATCATCCGATGCTCGCCNNGAGTAGGCTATCTCCCAACGTTGCCTTTGCCGTGAGTC
This sequence comes from Gemmatimonadota bacterium, assembly GCA_003136975.1. Classification (GTDB taxonomy): domain Bacteria; phylum Gemmatimonadota; class Gemmatimonadetes; order Gemmatimonadales; family Gemmatimonadaceae; genus Fen-1247. The sequence continues at coordinate 2,641 of PLEG01000029.1, forward strand.
GGATTTCCCGTGGAACTATCCAGAGTGCAAGAATTGCGTCGACCAGAGCGTTCTGGTGATTCATCGCGATCAATATCGGTCCGTGGAGTGGGATACGATCTGAACCGGTGATGTGCACATCGCGGTAGAACCAATGCAATGCAATACCGCCAAGCCAATGCGCGAGTCGTTGAATCATTCTATGTGGTGATTGTTCAAACAGGATGCTTTGTGGCCGTGTTGAAATTGTCGGGTACGCCACGAAGGATGAGCAACGCGATGCACATTGCAACGGCAACAGTAGCGACTCCTGTCCGGTATGCGATGCCCTTGCCGAAGGTCGGCATGAGCCCATCGACGGCGAGCGCCCAGACCAATGGACCGACGATGGCTGCCGCGCGTGCTGAAAGCACCATCAATCCGAAAAAGCGCCCCGCCTCTTCTTCGGGAATCAGTCTCAGCAACATGGGTCGTTCTGCGACGTTCACCCCGCCGTAAATGAAACCGATCATTGCGCCTACTATCCAGAATGCCTGACGCGATGGAGCCGCAATCATAGCAATGAGCAATGCGATCCAAGCGCCGAGTACGATCATGAGCGTGTTCTTCGGACCGATCCGATCCGTAAGTCGGCCCCATAACCATGCACCGAAAACGGCCGGGATGGTAAGGACGACGAACAAAGTCGTTTCACTCCCCCGTTCGAATCCCATTGCGACGACCGCGTATAGCGCCATGAAACTGATGATGGTACCCATGGCGTCCTGGTACACGAATGAAGCAATAATGAATCTGAGGACACCTGGATATTTACGAGATTCGCGGATCGTGTTCGCCACGTCCCGGAATGCCTCGCGCCATGGAACGTTTTGACGTGTGCGTGATGGAAAGTGATCGTGACAGAACAAAAGGAGCGGAATGCTGAAAATGAGGTACAGCAATGCGGTAGGCGCAAATGTCGCGACACGGCCACCTGAATGCGCAAACGGAAATGCCGATCGCAGGGTGTGCATGAACGCGGTAGGAAGCTGCCCAATCACGGGCAACGCACCATCAAAAAACGGCTTGATCATGAGCACGCCGAGAATCGATCCGGTATAGCCGAGGATTACGCCAAGCCCGGAGAGACGTCCCCATCTTTGGGGTGGCGCCAACTCCGGCATCATCGCGTTGTAGAAAGGGAGCGCACTCTGATATGCATAGTTGGCTATCACGAATGCGGCGATGATAAAGACAAGCGGAGTACCCGATATCACATACCCAGTTACGACTGTAGGGTGTAGCACCGAGTCGCCGACTAACGGAATCAGATTCTGTCCCACAACGCCAATCGCGACCGTTGCCACGACAGCGATGAGGGTGAATCCCACCACCCATGGCTTACGTCTTCGAGTAACGTCGGAAACAGCGCCAAGGACGGGGATTGAGAACATCACCAGCACGGAGGCGATGCCGTTTCCTATTGCGACGTCCGTATTCGAGCCATGAAGGTCCGACACCAGCCACACCGCGAAATACAGCGTGGCGATATTCATCGAGAAGATCGTATTGGCAAACTCGTAAAGCGCCCAGCTCCAGCGCTCTCTTGCGGGAGCCGAAACCATCACGAGGGGCGCGCCTGCCTCATCGACGTTTGTCGAGCCATGTACTATGTCGGCCATGGACTCCAAATTACGACTCGCCGGTCGATGACGCTTTCAGGCCATACTACTTTGTGTGGCCGCATACCAATGGAGTAATGTCTTGCGTTTACTCGACTCCACTTATGCCCTTGGCCGACCCATAAGGCCGCCAATCTTCGAAGCGGCCCTCGCAATGATCGTACTTTCGATCTGTGCCGGAGCACAGGCTCCGCAGGGCGGAGCCTGTGGTGCTTCCGTATCGGATTCTGATCGATCGGGGGGCGAGCAGTGGTCGTTCGGTGCGTGGTTGGCTGCAGGGACCCACGAACCCATCAAAACACGTGAGGGGCACATGGAAGATCGGGCCCTCTACATCACGGGCATTACCGCCTCTCGGCCGATCAACCGTTGGCGGTTTGGCGACTTGAGGTTCACGCCGACGCTCGTTCCCGGTATCCTCGCGACAGCTAACCGTGAGTACAGGTCCGTGCAATATCCCGGTGGAGGAGTTGGCTTGCTTCCTTACAAAAAATCAGCCTTTGGAGTGGGCTTAATCCCGGTTGCGTTCGAAGCGACCGCTCTTGCATCGCCGAGAGCTGGGATCGTTCTCGGTGGCGGTGGCGGCGCAGCCTACTTCGATCGCCGTATCCCGGACCCCGAGGAGACACGATTCAACTTTCTTGCGGATGGACACGCCGGTGTGTATCTACGCTCCACAGCCGGAGTGACAACCTTTGGATTTCGATTACAACACATCTCCAATGGCAATACTGGACGCGTTAACCCCGGGTTGGATTCACGAATGCTATACATCGCCTTCAGGCGCTAGCCCTGGTCCAGGTTCTGCCGACCAAGTGCTGCTGGCGCGCTTGTGCGTCCGCGTGTTGCGGCGAGGGCGACCAGGGTCAGAGCGTAAGGAAAGACGAGGAAGAGTTGATATGGCAGACTACTCCCCGTCGCCTGGAAAAAGAACTGCAATGCACTCGCCGCGCCGAAGACAAGCGCTGCCAGTACGGCACCAAGCGGATTCCAGCGTCCCAGCACAACTATCGCTATGGCGATGAAACCTCGGCCGGCTGACATTCCTTCTACAAAAGTGCCAGCTTGCGCGAGTACCAGTGTTGCACCGCTTACTCCGCCCAGGAAGCCTCCGAACAGGACCGCCATGAATTGCACTCGCTTCGTGCGGACACCGGCGGCGATTGCCGCGGCCGGGTTCTCGCCAATCGCACGCAACCCAAGCCCGGAATGCGTTCTGTACATCCACCATGAAACTGCTGGCACGAGCGCGTAAAGAACATAGGTGATGGACGGCTGTGCAAACAGCGCCGGACCGATCAGGGGGATCCGCGATAAAAGTGGTACAGGCATGGGGCCAAGTGTCGGTGTGTTCAACGCCGCGCCCGCACTTCCGTACAGAACGCGATACAATGTTCCGGTTCCGCCCAGCGCGAGCAGAGTGACAGCCGTACCGGATATGATCTGATCTGCGCGCAATGTTACGGCGAATACCGCAAAAATGGCCGCCACTGCACAACCGCACATCGCGCCGAATGCGAAACCAGCCCAGACTCCGCCGTGTGCGGCTCCAACTACCGCACCGAGCGCACCGGCAATGATGCTTCCTTCGAGTCCGATATTGATCACGCCGCTCCGTTCCGTGACAGTCTCGCCGAGTGCAGCCAGCGCAAGCGGAGTCGCAGTGCGGACTACACCTTCGAGGAACGCTTCTACACCACTCGTCACGCGACGCTCGTTGCACGATGTACGCGCAGTTGTGCGACCGCGATCACCGCCAATATGACAACCGCTTCAATGACCGATGCCGTAGTCGCGGGAACTCCGATGTTACGCTGCATGGTGCCAGCCGCGGTCTCGAGCGCACCGAAGAGAATTCCAGTACCGATGACGCCGAGCGGATTGAGCCCCGCCAAAAGCGCAACGGCGATCGCGGTGTAGCCATATCCAGGCGAGATGTTCTCGTACAGCGCGAACGTTACGCCTGAAACCTCAATCGCGCCCGCAATCCCGGCAATTGCTCCGCTGACGATGAACGCGACGCTGGTTACTCGCGAGACATTGATGAGACCTGCACTCCGTGCCGCAAATGGATTGGCACCGCTCGCCCTGATCCGAAACCCAGCGGCAGAGTAGCGCATGACCCACCAGGCCGTCACTGCGAGAACGAGCGCTATGACAAAGCCCCAATGCAGTCGCGTCCCAGCAACGAGCGTTGGCATGTGTGCGCCAGTCACGATACTGCTCGTTTGCGGGTACACGTGCGTCGGTTCCTGTAGCGGTCCTCGCACGAGATAGGACACTCCGTAGATCGCGATGAAGTTGAGCATTATCGTGCTGATCACTTCGAGGACGCCAAATCGCGATCTTAACCATGCGGCGATCGCGGCCCAGGCGCCGCCAGCGATTGCGCCGGCAATCAGCGCGAGTGGTAGTGCCAGCCAACCAATCTCGGTTGAGGTACTTACTCCAATCCACGCCGCCGCTGTTGCGCCGGCTATGAGCTGACCATCTGCGCCGATATTCCAGATTCCGGCACGAAAAGCGATTGCGACAGCGAGACCCGCAACAATGAGAGGCGTCGCGTGCACCAGCATGTCCATAACGAACGCAAGCGTCTCCGTCATCTTCCGGAGAGTCCGAGCATTGCACGTCCGATTGCCTCATACTCCATGGGCGCCTCGCTTGCCTTCCCCGCGCACAGCACAACCACACGATCGGCGAGGGCAAGAACTTCGTCCAGATCCGGCGAGTAGATGACAACAGCCATTCCTGCAGTTCGCGCTGCGCGAATACGCACGCGGATCGCTGCCGCTGCTTGCACATCGAGTCCGCGCGATGGGTTTTCTGCTACAAGAGCGGTGTGGGATCCCTCAATCTCTCGTCCAACGACTAGCTTCTGTTGGTTGCCGCCGGAGAGAGTACCTGCGCGAACTGTATCACCACTGGCACGAACATCATAATCATGGAGTAGCTCGCGAGCATCCGCGCGAATGTCGCTCCATGGCATGACGCCATTCCTTGCGCCTGCGCCAAGTAGCGCGACATTATCACGCACGGTGAAGTCCCTGATCAGTGCATCACGTTGACGGTCTTCTGGAATGAAGCCAACCACTGGTGGGATTGTGACTTCGCCGACTGTCGCGCCAACGCGTCCAGCCAGTACCCGAAGAAGCTCGCGTTGTCCGTTGCCCTCGACGGCGGCGATACCAACTATTTCGCCAGCGTGAATCGAAAGGGTGACGGAACTGAGACGCTCAACGTCGATCTCATCTCGCACACTCACATTCCTGAGTGACATCACAACGGCGCCGTTCGATACAATCGCGCCAGAGTGTGCGTCACTATCATCCAGCGCGCTCTCTCCGCCAAGCATTGCCGAAACGAGACCAGCCTCAGTCGCATTCGATGCCGACCCTGTCCAGACGGTTGTGCCGCGCCGCAATACAGTTATATCGTCGGCGAATTCAAGAGCATCGCGAATCTTGTGTGTAATGAGAATGGCAGTTCTGCCATCGCTGATCAACTCCCGTGTCTTACGCAGAAGCTCTCTCGCCTCGAGCGGTGTCAGCACCGCGGTCGGCTCGTCCAATATCAATATTCTTGTGTCACGAGCCAGCGCTTTGAGAATCTCGACTCGTTGCTGCGCGCCAGCGGATAGATCCTCGATGCGAGCGTCGGGATCGATTGCGAGTCCGGTCTTTTCTGCCAGCGCTGAGATTGCATCACGTGTTCGCGTGGGGCGAAATATCCCACGACCGCCCAACGCGATATTCTCGGTCACTGTCATTGCCGGAACGAGTGTGAAGTGCTGATGCACCATTCCGATGCCTGCATCTATCGCATCGGCCGGTGATGCGAATGACTGGCCAACGCCATTGACAGAGATGCTTCCTGAATCCGGCCTAAGCATCCCAAATGCGATGCGCATCAGCGTAGTCTTTCCAGCGCCGTTCTCACCAAGTAATGCATGCACAGTCCCTCGGCGCGCTAAAAATGCCGCCGAGCTCAATGCCGCCACTCGGCCGAAGCGCTTGGTGATCGACGCCAGTTGCAGTGCGACGTCGCTCACGTCATCAGAGACCTGTTGGTGCCTCGATAAAAGTCCACGGCACACCGAAGCGATCGGAGGCATGGGCCGCGAGTGCACGTACACCAAGTGTCTCCGTAGCGTAGTGTCCCGCGTAAATGACAACGATCCCGCTCTCGTCCGCGTCAACGGCGCTGTGGTGCGGACCCTCGCCGACGATCAGAGTATCAATGCCACGCTCGCGCGCTTCGATCAGCGTCTCAGTACCAGCGCCGGAGCCGGTACATATCGCCCACGTGCGTGTTCGGCGTCCAGGCTCGATGGGTGTCGTTCGCACGGAGCCGCCATACCTGTGTGCAAAGGAGTCTGCAATCGTTGCAAGATCCACCGTTGCAACGTCGCTCTCTCCGGCTATACCAATCGAGATAGTCTTGAAGCGGGCAAACTCTCCCGACGGCTCGAGGCCGAGCTCCGCAGCGAGCAGTGCGTTGTTGCCGTACAGGGCGTGCCGGTCGAGCGGAAGATGCGACGCGTACACGGCCATATCTCGCGTGATGAGTGTGCGCAGTCGCTCGAATGTTGTGCCGCGAATTTGCTGTACTCCCGCCCAGAACATTCCGTGATGCACTATCAGAAGATCCGCGTCTGCCTCGGCGGCGGCCGTAACGGTGCGTAGAGAAAAGTCCACCGCGGCTGCGATTCGATGAACCGACCCATCGTTCGCTAGCTGAAGTCCGTTCAGGGCATTCGGAAAGTCGGGAGTGGAGCTCGTGTCTAACAGGTCGTCGAGGTACTGGACGATGAGAGCTGTTGTTGTCATTCAGGCACCTTGAGTGTTCCGGCGTCAATAACCTTCTTTGCCGCGTCGAGCCTGGCCACCGTTGCCGGAGAGACCTCGCCGGCAAGCTTCGGGTTTGCAACCCAGAGTACCACTCCATCGGCATCTCCAAGTTGGTAGACATGTCCCTTGAAGGTATTGTTTCTGACGTCGCGCGCGATCATCATCATCGCGCGTGGAAGGTCGATTACGACACTGCCAAGTGTGACTTCGGGCGCTACCTCATTCTGATCGGAGTTGGATCCAATCACTCGCACTGTTTTTGCCTGACGGGCTGCCTGAAATACGCCAAGCCCAGCTGCGTCTGCATCCTGGAATATCACGTCAGCCCCGCGTGCTATCTGCGCCATTGCCTGCTCCTTTGCCGCGCTCGCGTCTTCCCAGTTGCCCACGTATGCGGTAAGTAGCTTCACATTCGGATTTACCGATCGCGCGCCCGCTTCAAAGGCCTTGAACGCAGCAACAACTGGCGGTACTTGTGTTCCCCCAATCGTGCCGATAACGCCACTGTGCGAGGCAGCACCGGCGACAATTCCGGCGAGGTAAGCTCCGTCCGAGAACGCAAATGTGACGCCTGCGACATTCGGCGCAGTTCTAGTCCCGGAGGTCGTCGCGAACGCAGTCATTGGAAATGACGGTGCAACGCGAATCGCCGGATCCTGATATTCAAAGCCATGGCCGAAAACGAGGTTGTAACTTTGCGCACCATACTGCCGGAAGTTCTCGTCTATCTCGGCTGGGGTCTGTGTCTGGACGTTCGAGATGCGCGCGCCGAGGGAGTCCCGGATCATGAGAAGACCCTTGTAAGCTCCCGCGTTCCAGCCCTGATCGGAGATTGGACCCGTTGTCACCAGGGCGACCTTGAACTGGTTCGTTACCGGTTTGCGATTCTCCACTGGCGCGCCACAGGCTAGGATCGAGATAGCAAACAAGCTGTGGATAGCTGTGGATAACGTCGATATATGATACCATCTGGACAACTTAAATCGTTTAATCACAAGGACTTATAGTATTTGTTGATAACCGTGTGAATATTTAGGAATTCCTCGCGTTACTCGAGCGCGCCCATTGCTTCCAGGAGGCGATTCAGATCTTCTGTTGAATAGAACTGGATTCGTAACTCGCCTTTATCGCGCTTCTTCCGGATCAGCGAAACGTCAGTTTGAAAGCGCTTTCTCAGAAGGTCTTCTACGTGGCGGACTTCGGGTGGTCGAGTGTCTTCCTTGCGTGGTCGTCCGCGATGGGGTTTCTCATGACGTGGCGCGTCTTGCCTGACGCGCTCCTCGATTGCGCGGACCGATAGGCCGTGTTCGACGGCTTCGGTCGCGAGCTTCACCGCCAGCGAGGGGTTCTCAAGCGCCAGCAGCGGCCTCGCATGGCCGAGGCTCAGCGCACCAGTCTCGAGCATCTTGCGGACAGCCGCCGGGAGCTGAAGGACACGCTGGAGATTTGCAACGGTCGAACGGTCCTTGCCTACCAGGTCAGCTATCTCGTTCTGGGTGAGGTCGAACTCGCTAGCGAGTCGTGCATACCCTTCGGCTTCCTCGATTGGATTGAGGTCGGCACGCTGCAGGTTCTCGATCAGTGCCAGCGTGAGCATTGCGCGATCGTCGTACTCACGGACAATGGCGGGGATCGTGGGCCAGCCTAGTGATTTGACCGCGCGCAGACGGCGTTCACCCGCCACCAGTTCGTAGCTACCATTTGCGATTCGCACGGCGATTGGCTGGAGCAATCCAGCGGTACGGATGCTATCAGCAAGCTCCTTCAGCTCTTCAGCGCTGAATTCCTTGCGCGGCTGATAATGGTTCGGCCTTATCTCGGCGAGCGGGATCTCCCGGAGTGCGCTAAGTGATTCTGGGGATAATGCTGGCTGATCATCACCTGGCACACCGATTGGTGTCGACTTGGGTCTCTGGGTTGTTCGTTCGCCAAGCAGGGCATCGAGTCCGCGTCCCAGTCGGCGTGGCGTTTTATCGGCGCTCATTGGGTCGTCGATCCGTTGGTAATGGCGGCGGTGCGTTGAATCAGTTCTTGGGCAACGCCCATGTACGCTTTCGCACCAACCGATGCCACGTCATAGAGAATGATTGGCTTTCCGAAACTTGGTGCTTCCGCGAGACGAACATTTCGCGGGATGATAGTCTCGAATACCTGAGTCCCAAAGTATTCCCGTGCCTCGCTGGCGACCTGTCGGCTGAGATTGAGCCGAGCATCGTACATCGTCAGCAAAACGCCATCGATCGCAAGTGTGGGGTTAACGCCTTGCTGGACTCGATGGACCGTATTGAGCAGCTGAGACAGGCCTTCCAGGGCGTAGTACTCACACTGAAGCGGGATGATCAAGGCATCCGCAGCCGCCAGCATATTGATGGTGATAAGTCCGAGAGATGGGGGGCAGTCGATCAGAATGAAGTCATAGTTGTCTCTTACCTCGGCCAGGGCGTTGCGCATGCGTTGTTCGCGCTCTGGTTGGTCGACCAATTCAATCTCAGCGCCGGCGAGATCTGGTGTTGCCGGTAGAACGTCCAGGAGCTTGAAGTGTTCGCCGATCTTTCGTGCCTCGCTTACCGTGGCTTCGCCGAGGAGCACTTCGTAGACTGTTTTGCCAATATCCTGGACACCGACACCACTGGTGGCGTTGCCTTGTGGATCTCCATCTACCAGGAGCGTACGCTGTTCCGCAACGGAGAGCGAAGCGGCGAGATTAACAGCGGTAGTCGTTTTTCCAACACCGCCTTTCTGGTTTGCGACAGCTATGACTCTGGACAATGGACTGGCTGTACCGGAGAGAGGGGAGGCCGAGGAATCTAAGGCCGGCTCAGCGGTGCCGCATCACTTCAGGGAGAGAATACGCAAACTCGTTGCGTCTGGATAACGAAGAGGCGGCTAAATCTGTTATTTAGCCACCCCCCTTATGTGGAACGTGAAAAAAGAAAATTTGTGGGACGTGAAAAATCGCCGATCTTATCGATTGGGAACAAAGTGCCAATCGCCAGACACACTCACTGCCAAGGATTGCTGGCCGGGATTGATCTGAGTTTCAGTAGCGGCAGCTACCGACTTTGCCATGAACATTGGGCGCGGTGGAGAAGCGGAGCTGCCACCGCCAACATTGAGATGGATCAGTGCACCTAGCGTCCCACCGGCAGCCTTCGCAGCTACTTCGGCATCGGACCGTGCCTTTACGACTGCTTCCGAAAGCGCTTGCTGTCTAGCCGCGTCGGTATTGCTTGCGTAGAAATCAAGCGATGATATAACGTTCGAGCCGTTGGCAAGCGCAGTGTCCAGTATCTTGCCGATCTGCTTGAGATCGTGAACATCGGCCAGGACTGTATTCGTGACTGTATAGCCGGTGAGCGTCGGACTGCGATTGGCGTCGTAGCGATACTCCGGGTTCACGCTGTAGCCCGTAGTAGAGAGTTGCTCGTTAGTCATACCTAACGCTCGTAAGGACGAGAGAACGGCACTTTGCTTCTTGGCATTGTCCGCCGCAGCTGCAGCGGCAGTCGGTGCCCTGGTCTGAACTGCGATGCTTATGGTTGCGCGATCTGGAGTGAACTTCGCCTCTGCGGTCGCCGAACTCGCAATTGTTGCCATGGGCGCATGTGGCATTTGCATCGGTGGCATGGGCGCTGATTGGGCTGCAAGCAGCGCCACCGGGAAGACTGATAGGGCAATGACTCTATGTAATACCATCGGGGCTCCATGTGATTTGCATTGTCGTCAAGCGCGGACATGTCTGCGCTCTTACAGGAACACCGTTGCAGCAGCAATTGTGCCGAGCCCGTTGAGCTACGTATTTACGAGATCGTAATCATGGATGCGGGACAGATCCATCCCGGTTGTTCCCTTGCCGCGCGACTCTATGAACATCGAGCGAAAACGGGCATTCCAAACTATCTCGTGAGCCTTGTACGAGGTACGCGAATGAACCGTCTGTGCAAACGTTTCGTCATTGCCTGATAGCAGAACGAGAAACTCCGCTTCACTTGCAGCGAGTGCTTCCGACGTGCAATAGAAAAGCGGACTCGACTCCTCGATGGGATGCACGACCGTCCAACTCAGCGCAAAGAACGTCACCTTATCGAACTCGAGCGGCAGCGAAGTGAACTCGCGTACGCGCTCCCCACTGGGGCGCACGACGATGCGGCTGTACATGATTCGTACTGATACTTCGATCAGCTGATTACTGCGTTCATTGGCACAGCGGAACATGAACGCAGTCATGTCGCGGTAGGGCGCGATCAGCGCCTGCTTGCTGTACACAATCGCTGCATTTGGACGAGAGAACCGCGCAAACACCAATCCAGTCGCAAGTGCAGCGCTCAGTAATCCAATGAACGACTCAGCGGTAAGAATGACATTCGCGGGCATTCCCAACGGTGCAATGTTGCCGTAACCGATCGTGCCGAACGTCTCGACGCTGAAAAAATATGCGCGGAAATAATCGCTGAAGAAATCCGAATGTCCCGCAAACCCCTGACCGACGAGCGCACCGCGACCGCACGCTAGATAGGCAACCGCGAACAAGGCGTTGACGACTATGTAGAACGTCGCGACGATGATCAGGAAACGGCCCCACCCCATGCCAAGAAGCGCATGGTATGGTGCGAACGTGCGCCGTCCCCGCGTCCCTGCTAGCTCGACATTGAACGTGCCGTCACGATTTAGTAGCCGCTCGCGACTATCTACAGCTATGCGACTGCCGAACCCGAGATTGCGTGCCGCGTCCGGGTCGGTGACTGGCCTGTTTGCTGGTGCTTCAGGATCTGTAATACGAAGTAGTCCTCAACAAATTGTCGACGTCAATCGCTCACAGTGACTTTGATTCCACCAACCGTTCCGGCGACAAGATTATAAATCGCAGCACCGATAAATCCGCAGACATAACCCATCACACCATAGATAATCGGGAAGAGAATGGCAGTCATACCGCGGCCCATACCGCCCATGGCGCCCATGCCAGGAAGGGGTATTACGGACATGAAGACGAACATCAGAATTGCCAGGATGACTCCAAGGAGCGCGTACGTAGCACCCATGATGAGCGCAAGCTGACCCGGCTCGATTCTCGTGATGCTCCGAATGTTCGACATGCTGAAAGCTCCGTGTGCAGGTGAATTCCAGTGATGCCATCTTGTTCGAAACGCCTAACCTCAACACCAATTCCAACACGAACACCAACACAACGTTACGGGCTCTATTTCAATGTGAAGAAGCCCAACGCCGTTCCAGCACTCAACACTATTGCGATTGCAACAACTACAATCGCGATCCGTCTGCGCGTTCGTCTTAGGGCAATCCAAACAGGCTCATCCAGGTAAAAGAAGCCAGGATTCGCTTCACGAATTACCTCATGCCTTCTCAAGCGCATGAAGCCGATGTCTTCATAAACGCCGACATCCTGTGTCGTACGTGCTAGCTGCGGTGAGGTTGCACCGGCATTACGGAACTGCTCGACAATTCGTCGTTCCTTCGCAACGATTACTGCGGCTACGGCAGCACCCATTTTGTTCTCCTGGTTTCCAGACGAACAACAATCTCGTCAGTTGTGATGCGGTGATATAGCAAGGATGAGCTTCGCAACTTCGGCTTGGGGATCTGCCACTTCGACGACCAAGTGGTTGTACTTATCGTGCTCTAACTCGACGACTATCGTGTTGTCCGTGTCATGTACGTCGAAGAAGACACGGCGTCCGTGCTGGTAGAAGGTACCAGCCGTAATGACTCCGGGGATCTGAGTGCCAGGCATCCGCAAGCCGTGCCACCATCCACGAGCTGCGTCTCGATCGATCACCGCGCCGGTGATGTGGGAGAGCGGTACCTCGATGTAGCTCTTGAGCGACCAGAGCCTATCCATTCCCTGCACCTCGAAGACCGCGTTACCGTCGGAAATCGATATCTCGACCAAGCGTTCACTCCTTCGTACGGAGAGGGGGAGAAGATACGACGTTCAGGAATCGAAGGGGAGAGAAGACGTGAAGGCATCCGCGTTACGTCGGGACCGATCGCTTGCGGCGCCGCTCGACTTCAATGACGAGGTTCTGAATATCGCTGGGACTCACTCCAGGGATGCGTGACACCTGGGCCAGAGAGCGTGGCCGGATCGCGGTAAGCTTGTGGCGAGCTTCGAAGGTAAGTGAGGCCATGCTGTTGTAATCCAGGTTTTCTGGAAGGGCGAACTCGCCCATCCGCTTGAGCTTGTTGGCCTGAATCCGCTCGCGGTCGAAATAACCGGCGTACTTGATCTCGAGCTCGGTTGAGATCACTGCGGCTGGATCGAGATACTGGCCAACTCCAACGGCGGCGAACAACGCCGCAAGCGATACATTCTGGCGCTTGGCGACTTCGGCAATCTTGACGGAATGAACCAATTCGTGGCTGTCTACCGCTGACAGAATCGCTGAGGCTTGTTCAGGGCGAATGCTTGTGTCGTCAGCCAGCGCACGCGCTTCGCGATCGGCGGAAAAGCGCCGCTCGACGACTTCGACTTCCCTGCTGGTGTAAAGACCGAGCTCGAGAGCAATTGGTGCCAGGCGCTCGAGTGCGTTGTCCTGGCGTACGGTGAGGCGAAACTCGGAGCGTGAAGTAAAGAGCCGGTACGGCTCGTCCACGCCGCGAGTTACGAGATCGTCAACCAGGACGCCGATGTACGACGTGTGCCGGCCAAACGTGATCGAATCACGCCCGAGTGCAGCGAGTCCGGCGTTCAATCCGGCAACGACACCCTGCCCCGCGGCCTCTTCGTAGCCAGTCGTGCCGTTGATCTGGCCGGCGAAATACAATCCATGTACGCTCTTCACCTGGAGCGACGGATCAAGCTGCGTTGGCGGATAATAATCGTACTCGATCGCGTAGCCAGCGCGATTCATGCGCGCGTGTTCAAGGCCCCGGATGCTGTGAAGGACCTCTACCTGCACCTCGGCGGGCAGCGATGTCGAAAGTCCGTTGACGTACAGCTCACTCGTGTCGTGGCCTTCTGGCTCGAGAAAGATCTGGTGCCGTTGTGCGTCCGGGAATCGGAAGATCTTGTCCTCGACGGAAGGGCAGTAACGCGGGCCGCGTGACGCGATCGCTCCGCCGTACATCGCAGACTTGCCAATGTTATCGGCGATTATCTGCTTGCCTGGTGCTTCCAGGTATGTGATCCAACATGGGATCTGATCTGGATGGCGGGTCCAGTTGTCGCTAACCCGGGGTGTCGGCCAGAAGTGGGACCAGGAATAGTCAAACTGATCGATCTCGCTCTGCTGCGTCTGTAGTTGAGAGAAATCGACGGACCTGCCGTCGATACGCGGCGGCGTTCCTGTCTTGAACCTCTCCACTATAAGTCCGGCGCGTTCCAGCTGTTCGGCCAGGTGAGTCGTCGCGGATTCGCCGGCGCGTCCGCCGGACAGATTCATGTCCGTTCCTATGTGAATGCGGCCGCGCAGGAACGTTCCAGCGGTTATCACGATACATCGGGCGCCGAATCTTCGTCTCTCGAGAGTTTCAGCGCCGATCACTGTGGCGCCCTCGTCGTCCATGATGAGCCGAGCAACCGTGCCCTGGATGGTCTGGAGCTTGGGGCACTCTTCGATGAGACTCCGGACGGCTCTGCGATAAAGACCCCGGTCACATTGTGCGCGGGGCGACCAAACCGCCGGCCCCTTACTCCGATTCAGCATCCGGAACTGCAGGGAGGCCAGATCGGTTGCACGGCCCATGATTCCGCCCAGCGCATCCACTTCACGTACGACAGTACCTTTGGCGACGCCACCGATGGCCGGATTGCAGGACATCTGGCCGATAGTTTCGAGCGCGCTTGTCACCAGGGCTACGGATGCGCCCAGCCGTGCGGCAGCCACAGCGGCCTCGGTGCCAGCATGGCCCGCACCGATGACTATTACGTCGAACGAAGACTCGAAGTTTGGCATAGGGGATGGACCGAGCTAAATGTAGGGTAATTTTGGGGGATGCCAATCTCAGTTACTCGCGACCGCCCGACGGTCTTGATCCGGCGCGAGGCATTCGAGCGGGTCGGACTCGAGCGTCATTTGATTGATTCCCGTTTCAATCTGACCGATCAGGAATTTGCTGTTGAGGGTGGCCTCATCGCGATTGGACCTCTTCCTTCCGATGACCTGTTGAGTGATCTCGTAATCGAATTGGAAACGATCGGGCTTCGTTACTTCGATGACTTCTTCGAGCTAAGCGGAAACTGGCCCGAATGGCTCGGCATTTTCGCAGCGACTGCGTAAGGCTGGTGAGAATAGAGTGGTCGCGCGTCGCCGTTCGCGCGCGATTGTACGCATGGGCGACCGGTATGGTGTTGGCGGTATTGGGTAGTGGTTGTGCAGTGCACACCGGTATGATTGAATCGACCGCCGTAGCCGAACCCGAGGCGGCAGTGATTCCGCTTGATGTTGCGACTGTACCGATGATGCCGCCATTTCGGGAAAGCGATGAAGCGACTTCCGTGCAGCTTGGGCGCGCGCTCGAGGAAGGGAACGCTGCGCGAGACGAGCTGGAATGGGTTAAGCGTGAGGAAGCCGTGGCAAGTGGAGATGTGGCCGCCGGCGAATACCTCGTCACCTATCTGATTACACCGGCCGACGACTACTATGATCTCGAAGCCGCGCAGTCCAATCTCCCCGCTCATCACACGACCGTTTTACCAGGTTCAGCGCATGTCGCTGTTGTAGTTCGCGACGCTGCAGACGGTCGAATAGTTCAAGGATTGAATGTGCGCGCGACACTTCATTCAGAGCATGGTGATGAAAGGCGAACCGCCGCTCTACCGTACGGATGGCACCCCATTCTGAATCGATATGGGGAGAACCTCGTTCTTCCGGCTGGTCCATTCACGCTGAGCGTTCGCATCGAGATGCCCGCGTATCGCCGTCACGATATCATCAATGGCGATCGGTTCAAGGACAACGTGATCGCGAGATTCACACATGTCACCGTGTCGACTGATTCACTAGCCGAGACATCGCAACATCTTGCGCGCGGAGACTCTCGGCAAGCGACGCAGCTTGCAAGCAGCGAGGGGGAGGCGGTTGATCGCCCAATGGCAGACCTGTTGCGCAGCGCGGATGCGAGTGGATCGCAGGCACGCTCTGGCGACTATAAGGTAGCGGTGGTTGTACGAAGCGCACGCGGGTATTGGGAGGCACGCAACGGAAAGCTGAATTACGCCAGTCCGACTAATAGCGTGGGACCGACCGCGCACATTGACGTGAGTATTCGTGACGCTACAACTGGCCGATTTGTGCCGGATCTGAAGGTACGCGTAACCGTACTTGATTCACGAAAAAAAGAGATCGATACATACGCAACGCCGTTCATGTGGCATCCGTGGATGAATCACTATGGGCTGAACATGCCCGTTCCCGGGCCAGGCCGTTATACAATCCGTGTACGCGCGGAAGCTCCAGCCTTCAGGCGTTATGGAAGTATGGCGCTAAAGAAGTTCAATCGGCCAATCGACGTGGAAGTTCACAATGTTCGGTTCGTTATCGCGGAGAAGTAAAACGCCTTCGATCAACATGCGACGTTTCTACAACCGCTGCTCCACGATAGACCACAACTCAACATCAGCCACACCGTTATCGATTCTGTCGATAACGACTTCAGTTCCGGCTACTACTGTATCGCCACCGATGCTGCGTGCCGCAATGCGCGTTGGCGCTCCGCGGAACGAGTAAGAGATCTCGCCGAGCTCGGTTGGGGAAATGGCGTGCGTGACGGTCGCGACCGTACCCTGAAGCTCCTCGATCTCGTCGTGCGGATCGTTGAGCGATCCGCGCAACGCCCACTTTGCCATGAGCACGGTCATTCCAATCCATCCGATGGCCGCAGCGGCGAGAGATGCAACGAGTATCGCAATAGTATCAAATTGCGAATATTTAGTAGAGAGGTACCCGACTGCACCAAAGGCAATGAGTGCCGCGCCGATGACCGGCGTGTTAAAGCCGGCCATCGGGAACTTGATCATACCTGGCTCACGTCCCTTGCGGACTGTGCCGTGCAGCATTGCGTAAACAGCGATGAGCAGACCAACGCCCGAGATGCAGGCGTAGAAAACGATTTCACCTTCGTGCAATGACATCATGAGCCAAGGTACTTTCGGAACCAATTAATGGTTGCGGGCCACGCCTGTTGAGTGGCGGTCATGTTCGCTCCGTTGTTTCCGGTTTGTGCTCTCAGAAATCCGTGCCCCGCGCCGTCAAAGACGTGAGGCTCGTAGATCTTGTGCATTGCCTTCATCGCGGAATCTGCTGGTGCGACGGTTGCAACTACGCGCGCATCACTTCCGCCGTATAAACCAAGCACCGGCGCCTTGACCGACATCAAGTCCGCCGTGCTCGGTGACGTTCCGTAATACACCNNCCAGCAAAAGCCGACTACTCCGTATTTGTGGAGTGCAGCTGGAAGCGCCATGGCGTAGTTTGCCGCGGCATAGATCCCTGCCTGCACGTCGGTCGGCTTGAGCTTGGAAACCGCGGCAATGCCGTCCTGGTTGGTGAGGGTATCCGAACCAACGGGAATTTTGGGGCCCGACACAAGATCCGGCGCGATCGCAATAAAACCTTCCTTCGCGAGCTGGTCGGTAACCGCGCGGACCCACGTGCTCATTCCGAATATCTCGTGTATAACAACGACAACCGGCGCCTTGGTGCTGCGTTCAGGATAAACAACCCACGCATGCAGGGAATCGCCTGTAGCGGTGTGCAGCATTACCCACTCACCGTGACGAGGTGATACGTTGAGGCGTGCCATGGAGTGTTCGGCGTCTGGCGGAAGGTTCATGTCGTCCATCGCATTACCCGCAGCGTGCGAAGACATGTCATGTGAAGACATGTCATGTGCCATTCCTCCCTGTGCGCGCACTACCAATGGTGTGGCGACGAGTAGAGAGCCTATCAGATAAGCCATGATGCGCATGAGTGGTACGTGGTTAAGGGTTGATCTGATTCTGGGCAGCCAATGCAAATTCGTTCGCGAGAAAATCTCCGACTCGTCGCTCGAGGTAGTACCGCGGACGAAACGGATTGCGTCCTCCAACGAATCCCGCGTGACCGCCTCTTTGCGGGAAGTCCAGCGTCAGGTGCGGGTTCCGCTTCGCGATACGAGAAACCTCAACCAGGACATCGGGCGGTAAAAACGGATCATCTACTGCATTGAGAAGGAGTGTGTTCACGGCTATCCCTTGCAGGTACCGAATGGAACTGGAACGCGTGTAATAATCTATCGCGTCATTGAAGCCGTGAACCGGGGCCGTGACCGTGTCGTCAAAGTCGCGCAGGCTTCGGATTGCATTGATACGCACCGGATCTGGAAGGTCGGGATATCGAGTCTGTTTCTCGATCGCCTTTCGCTTGAGCGTTTCCAGAAAAAACTTCTGGTATAACCTGGAGAATCCGTGGTTGATGTAGTCAGAGCCGCGCCCAAGGTCGAACGGAACCGATACACCCGCCGCAGCAACTATCAGCGTGCGTGCCGCCTCATGCTGCTCACCAAGATATTTGAGCAGAACGTTGCCGCCGAGTGACACGCCAGCGACGCCAAGCGGTGCGCCTGGACGCTCGAGCGCGATGCGGTGGAGTGCAAGCGCGAGATCAGCGGTCTCGCCGGAGTGATAAAAACGGCGCGCGCGGTTGGGTTCGCTACCGCATGAACGCCAAATTACGAGGTCCGCACCCCAGCCTCGCCGCTGCATCTCGCCGAGCAGTCCCTGAGCATAGTGAGAGCGTTCAGTTCCTTCGAGACCATGAAGCAGCAGCACATGGGGAGTGCTGGCCGGCGCAGCTATGGGCGCATCGAGTCGATGGACCTCCAGAAAGTCATCGTCCGGAGTTTCCCATCGTTCCACGCGTGTGGGGACTGGCTGCTGCCTGCGGACCACCTTTCCCCAGAGTGTCTGAGCGTGTGCACCAGGCACCCACCAGGCTGGTCTATAATGAATTGGAACGTCGCTCACGCTTGTTAAATTAGCGGGGATGGAAGTGCAGATATTTGGTACGAAGAAGAATGCCGATACACGAAAAGCTCAGCGCTTCTTTACCGAACGGCGCGTCAAGGTACACTTTGTAGATCTGAATGAGCGCGCTGCATCGCTGGGCGAGCTAAGGCGATTTGCCCAGAAGTTTGGCGTGGGACCGCTGATAGATAAAGGATCCGTGCGCTATCTGGACCTTGGCCTGCAGCATTCACGCATGAATGACGAGAGTTGGCTCGCGAAGCTGGCTGACGAGCCGCTGCTACTGATGCAGCCATTAGTGCGCTTTGGCCAGAAGGTTACACTTGGCCTCGCGGAGACTGAGTGGAAGGTGTGGGTCGCATCGGCTGAATAGCGTTCAGCCCGGGCGTAGGCCGGCAACC
Source organism: Gemmatimonadota bacterium (assembly GCA_003136975.1). Taxonomy (GTDB): domain Bacteria; phylum Gemmatimonadota; class Gemmatimonadetes; order Gemmatimonadales; family Gemmatimonadaceae; genus Fen-1247. The sequence continues at coordinate 21,497 of PLEG01000029.1, forward strand.
CCGCGGCAAGGGTAATGCGTCGGTTACATTTCGGCTTGCTACCACGCTCAAGCCAGAATCAAAGTTGACTCTCATTTCCGTATCGAACGCGTCCGTAGAATTTGGCGCGACGACCCTCTTTCAGGACATCACTTTCACCGTTGCCGAAGGTGAACGGTGGGGGATTGTCGGTCGCAACGGGACGGGAAAGACCACACTGTTCAAGATGATCACGGGCGTACAACGTCCGACATCCGGTGCGGTCGCAAAGTCTCCCACGCTTGGCATCTCGGTATTGGACCAGCACCGTGATTTTGAGGGAGCGACAACTGTATGGGAGGCAGCTGCTGGCCCATTCGCTGAGCTGCTGGCGCTCGAGAAATCACTCACCGATCAAGCTAACCGGCTCGGCGAGCTGGGAGAGGCGTGCACACAGCGCGATCTCGATCGGTATTCACGCGACCTCGACCGGTTTGATCGTGAAGGCGGCTATACTTTTGCGCCGCGGGTTGATGCCGTACTGCACGGGCTTGGATTCGATCCTGTGGAGTCGCGCACGCGGCCGCTCGTTCATCTGAGCGGTGGCGAGCGTGGCCGCGTTGGACTCGCGCGCCAACTCGTGAGCCCGGCCGACGTTCTGCTCCTGGATGAGCCGACGAACCATCTTGACCTCGATACTACGGCGTGGCTCGAGTCATATCTGCGCGAGACCGCCAAGACAATTCTGCTCGTGAGCCACGATCGCGCATTTCTGGCGGAGGTGGTGGATCACGTGCTGCACTTCGAGGCTGGCACGGCGACTCCGTATTCCTGCGGTTACGAGGAGTTCATTCGTCAGCGCGCTGAGCGGCGATTGGCCGCGCAGCGCGCGTTCTCGAAGCAATCACGCGTGATATCGGAGGAGCAGGATTACATTCGGCGCAATATCGCCGGCCAGAACTCCAAGCAGGCAAAAGGGCGACGCAAGCGACTCGACCGCGTAGCGCGACTGAGCCCACCGCCGGGCGAGAGCGGCTCAATGGCGCTGCGGCTTCAAACGCTCGAGCGCGGCGGTGATCAGGTCGTAGTCGCGGAGCACGTTACGATCACGGTGGGCGAGCGCACCCTGATTCGCGACTTGTCATCGGTCGTGAATCGAACAGAACGGCTCGGTATCGTTGGCCCGAATGGCGCCGGAAAGTCGACGTTCCTGAAGACGCTCATTGGAGATCGGACCCCTGAGTCTGGTGTGCTTCGCATGGGTGGGTCCATAACTGTCGAGTACTACCGGCAGGACATGGCGCAGGTGCCTGCCGACAAGACGCTTTACAACGTCATAAGCGACATGCGTCCGCAGTGGGAGCGTGGGTTGGTTTATGGGCATCTGGGTCGCTTCGGCTTCTCCGGCGACGAGACTGCCCGAACCGCCGCAACCCTGTCAGGAGGCGAGCGCGCTCGTGTTGCGCTGGCGATGATGATGTTGTCGCGCGCGAACCTTCTGATCTTCGATGAGCCGACCAATCACCTGGATGTCGAGTCAATCGAGGCGATCGAGGATGCGATCGAAGGCTATGAGGGGACTGTTATCCTCGTAAGCCATGATCGCGCTCTGCTGCGTGCACTATGCACGCGTGTATGGGTCCTGCACGATACCCGTGTCACCGACTTTCCCGGTAGCTTCTCGGAGTGGGAGGTCGCGAGCGAGGAACGTGAGCACGCCGCTCGCGTGAGCGCAGAGGAAGAAGAAGGTCTTCGCCGAGTGCATGAGAAGCAGAAGACTCGGCGGCGGGAGTCTGATCTTGAAAAGGACAGGGCCACCAAGCGCGATGTGAAACGAAGCGCCGAGAAAGCCGAGTCGCGAGTTGAAGAGCTCGAAGCGAAGGTGGCGACGCTAACCCGGACTCTCGAAGATCCATCGCTTTATGGTAACCCAGCCGGTACAGCGCGAGCGGTCTCGCTTGGCAAGGATCTCGATCGAGTAAGGCGGGATCTGGACAAGGCGCTCGAGGAGTGGAATAACCTGGTCGAGAGTGCGGCTGGCTAATCCTTTCCACGCCGCCGCTCCGAAAAAACGGATACTCGGCACGTATTGTGAACTCGCTGTGAGGTAGAACCCTATCAGCGAGGATCGAATGGTGAAACCATCATATACAGGACAGCGACTAGTTCCGGCTACTGACCGGAAATTCCGGCCGACGGACGAGCATCTCATTGAGAAGAACAAAGAAGAGCTCGATGAGTCAGCACATGGCGACAAGATGGAGCCAATACCGGGACAGCATCACGACAAATTCTCGGAAGTCGACAAGAAGCCCGCGAAAGAGAAATAGTCTGAACGCTGGGGTCTCGAAGGCGGGTCTGTTTCAGCGCTGGGTTCCGTGAAGTCCTGCATGGTGAGATGAATCGTCTGAGCCTCGGCCATGGATTCCCGCGTTCGCGGGAATGACGATCTGTGACGAACCGGTGGCTGCCTCTAGTTCGTCGCCACTGGCTCCGTAACATGGATTCCCGCGTTCGCGGGAATGACGCCTGTGACGAACCAGCTATCCATCAGTCGCGCCAGTCCGCAATAAAGACGTTTGTCTCGTGCGGATTCACGGCGTGCCGATTCGAGGCCCAGACGAACTGCTTGCCGTTTGGGCTGAACATCGGAAAGCCATCGAAGGTCGCGTTTGTGGTGATCTGCTCCAGGCCAGTTCCGTCTGGGTTGACGAGAAAGACGTCGAAATTTCCCAGCTTGGGATTGGTGTGGTAGTTGGACGAGAAGACAATCCGCCGGCCATCCGGCGTCCAGGACGGTCCGAAGCTGGCGCCGCCCAGGTGAGTTATCTGGTGTTGCACAGACCCATCGGCATTCATGACCCAGAGGTCCATCTTGTTCGGGCGGACCAGACGCTCGGCCAGGAGAGACTTGTAGTCGGCGAGATCCTTGGGGTCGGTAGGATGGAACGCGCGATAGACGATTTGTTTTCCATCTGGTGACCACCACGGGCCGCCGTCGTAGCCGATGTCGTGCGTTAACTGCTTCACGTTCGTGCCATCGGCGTTCATTGTGTAAATGTCGAGATCCCCGTCCTTGAGCGAGGTGAAGACAATGCGCTTGCCGTCCGGGGAGAGCACGCCTTCGGCAGTGTAAATGCCGTAGTTGGTAAGTCGCTTGAGGTGCGATCCGTCGGGGTTGGCGGTGTAGATATCGTATGGGTCGAGCCGCCAGAGGTAACCCTTTGAGGGATCCGGGCGTGGCGTGCAAGCGGTATCCACGGCGTGGCTAGATGCAAAGAAGATGTGCCGATCGCCGTCCATGAAATAGCCGCAGGTGGCTTTCCCCTTGCCGTTGGATACGCGATGGGTGTTGGTTCCGTCGGTATTCATGATGTACTGCTGATCGCAGGTGCGTCCATCACGGGTGCTCTGGAAAATCAGCCGCTTGGAGTCGGCGCTGAAATAGGCTTCGGCGTTCTCACCACCGTTGGTGAGCTGCCTAATGTTGGCTAGATGGCGTTGCTCGCCGGAGTCGGGAGCAATGGAGCGAGCGACAAACGCTCCTTGAGCTGATGCAAGAGATGGAAGAGCGAGCAAGACCGCAACCGCGATGACGCGACGCCAAAGTTGTGAATTCATGATATTGAAAATGGGTAGGACACCTGTGAGGCGGTAGGCTCCGAGAGCGCCAGCTCTTTGGCGTGTGGCCATGCACTATCCATTTTGGAGTTCAACCCATTGAGGGGAATCGTCGCACATGGCGGATTCAGAAGGGATGGCGTGGCCGGGATTTCGTAGGGTCATACAAATGGTTGGGCGTGCAGTCATCCTGCGATGCCCGAATTGTGGCGGGAGACCTGTGTTGAGAGACTGGTTTCACCTGCGCGAGCGATGTCCAATTTGTGGCATCGCACTCGAGAGAGGCGAGGAGAACGATTACTACATTGGCGGGATGTTGCTCAACATCACGCTTTGCTTCGTGATTTTTGCTGTAGGGTTCTGGGGTGTGCTCATCGTTACATATCCGCGCGTGCCCTGGGATGCATTGCAGTATGGGCTCGTGGCGGCGATGATCATACTTCCAATTCTGCTCTACCCGATCTCGCGGGTTGTGTGGTTGGCCGTTGATATGGCTGTGCGGCCGAGATCGGAGAAGGATAAGGATGGATGAAGAAACGGTCGCGCAGATAATTTCCGCGCGACCGTTCGTGTGTCCTGTAAGGTGAGCTGTATCGCACCATCGTCGGCCATGGATTCCCGCGTTCGC
>PLEG01000370.1 GCA_003136975.1 Gemmatimonadota bacterium
GGGTGAAGAGTCAGTACCCTGTGTAAGAGCCAGCGGCCAGTCGACGCTCGACGTTGCGAAAGCCGGGTGAGCGTCGCCCGGATTATTAGCCACACACGGCGCTTCGTATCGCGTGCTACCCGCGGCCAGTCCTTACTGGCACCACATTGAAGACATCGTGCTACAACTGTATTTGCGCACCGTAGCAACTATATCTGATCCACAGTCGACCGCAATATCAGGAAATAGACACTTTGCGATGTTTTTGGACACCCATGACCCAACAACATCCAAGTGCGCGCCGCTCAAAAAGCCGTGTGTAGGTACACCCCCTTTCCGAAAAAGGGTGAGACACCTGCCTTGGCTCAGAGCTCGGGTTGGTCCAAGCGATGCGCCAGTTGAGGACTTGGGAATCACGCGGCCCTAGCACTCTTTGGCTTGGCACAACACGCTCGTAGCCAATCGGCGCGTTGGTGAACGATAGAATGATGACCGCGCGGGTTGCCTCGGGCTTCGATATACTACGCGGTCTACCTGCGGCCCGCGCCACCGTCGACTCAGGAACTCGTAACCCAACGTGCAAACGAAGCGCTCAGCCATTCGGTTGCCATACCTATTGCTTACTGAGCCGGTTGAGATCTCGCGCCATCTTTACGCAGCTGTGTCCGAAACACCGCGACGTTGTAGCGAGGTACGATCCGAGTGGCGGATGATATGTCATCGCACTCGTTGCTGACGCGCCACATCGAGCGGGGTTGTGCACGAGTGCCATGCGCAGATGCGTCGCCAAAGAGCAACCGATTAGTTGACGACTCAAGCCGTCGCGTCGGCTTATAGAGCTTTACTTGTCCGTCGGTGACTCTCGCCCGCTTAGAGACGCGGTGGAGCTGTGATAAGGACGACGCACGGCTCATTAACTAATGGTGGCCAAAAAGGACCTAACGTGGCCGAATTCAGCACTCGCGCCAACTTGCGGCGGTCTATAATGTGTAGTTGACCCCTCCTGAGGCTACTGCTGAGTGCTCGCATCGTCAACCTGCGTTGAAGGCCGGCAATGTTTTGCGGTTGTAGAGGCTTCGCTGTTCCGACAGTTGGAGCACGCGCTGTCAAGGCAACGCGTCCTGTTACAACACTGCACGCCTGAAGGCTTGTTGCTTATTCTAGCGCGCCAAACACCAGGAATCCTTATTATTGACCCAGGTGCGTTAACAGACGCTCAAGCGGCGATGATTGCAGGCCGACTCGTGAGTCAGCCGCGTGGAGTAGCGATCTATGCACCGCTCACGCCAGCTGCAATCGTTCGTACAATCGAATTGTCGCGCAAGGTGGCGAGCGCTGTGATTTTCCAGTCCATTGCGGAAGGGGAAGGCGCCATCACAAGAACGATTCTTGGACAACGCTATTACGATCTGGCGCGATCTTTTCTTACGCGAATTGGCCCCAACCTTGAACTGCTTCCATCTCCTCTCTTCGATGCGGTGAATCACGCTTTTAGCGATATGGCAGGCTCTCCCGACCCTGTAGCGTTGGCGCACTCGGCCGGCTTGACTCGCCGTTCGCTCGACCGCTGGCTCGTGCGGGCGGGCATACGCTCTCCTCGGCTTCTGCTTGTGACCCCGCGTGTTCTTAGGGCTCTTGGTCTTCTGTGCGAAACGCGCTATCGGGTCCGCGCTGTTGCGGCGGTCGCGGGGTTTCACTCGGCACGCCATTTCGACGCAAACTGTCGCGCGCTGATCGGCGTTCCCGCCGCGCGGTTACGAGACCCTGCAATTGCTAACGTCGCTGTAGACCGAGCCGCGGAAACGGTGTTGACCGGAGGATGCGTGTATCGAGAGTTCAACGCGCAGCCTCGAGGCGCACGAGTGGCAGTAGGTGAGACGGCGAGGCTACGAGGATGGTGTTAGGGTGTGTTAGTGGCGTAGCCGTGCACGCGGGACAGTTCCGGTTCTCTCGGGGTGATCCGTGCGACAGCGGTAACCAGGGCGCCCCCGAGTGCCACGATCACGTTGCGGCTGACTGCTGTATCACCTGGGTTCCACGGGACTTATAGCGGCTCTGTTGCGGACATTGAAACCATGTTATGCTACCGGTCGCGGCTAGATGTACTAACCCAAGAATATGATTAGAATCGCTTGTTCGTCCTATGGCCGGCTGCATCTGACTCGCCGAGTGCCATTAATCGCTAGCGCGTTGCTACTCGCGTTGTCCTCCCCATCAATCCAAGCGCAAGGGATGCGCCGTAGTACGATTCGTGGCCGAGTGACTGTGGATAGTGGGAGACCGGTGATCGGAGCCGAGGTAGTCGTGGTTATGGCTCCGGATCGCGCGATTGAACGCACGATAACGGATTCAGCGGGTCGTTACGAGGTTGTGTTCGATCATGCGTCGGGCGACTACCTTATTCACGCAGATGCCCCCGGCACTGTTGCGTTCCGTAAGCGAGTTACAACCGCATCAAGTGACTCGATACTTGTTTTTGACGTCCATCTCACTCGAGTCGTCGCTCAACAGCTGAGCGTTATCCGGGTCACTACACGCCGACCCAAGCCTCGTCGCGGCGGAGACTTTGGTGTGGCCGCCGGGACTGGCGGTGCGGAGCAGGTGGCGGCGGCCGTGATCGGTGCTCTGCGGCCGGACCAGAGCGGCGATCTTGGCGCAATCGCAGCGACCGTTCCTGGAGTATTGGTCACTTCGTCCGGCGCGTCAGCGGCAGGAGTAAGCTCCTCCCAAAACTCCGTCACACTCGGTGGTATTGGCTTCCCCGGTGATGTAATCCCACGGGATGCCTTAACGACAGTGCGGGTAACCAAGTCGACGTATGATCCTGCGCGTGGATGGTTCGGAGGATTGCAAGAAAATGTCGAGCTTTCGTCAGGCGTGGTTGGCTCCCTAAAGCACGTTCACTTCACCGTGGACGCGCCGGAACTCCAATATACCGACCCTGTTTCCGCGCGGCTGGGCCATAAATTCACGGGTTTTCAGGCCGGTGCTGGCGGCCAAGATCATTTTCACTACAATCGACTAGAGTACAACTACGGAGCTCAGGCCGGACGACGGCTGTCGAATGTCGTCTCCCTGGGGACAGCGCCTACTGCGGTACTGGCAAAGTTTGGCCTTATCCCAGACTCGGTTAACTCTTTACTCTCAGCACTTCGGACGGCTGGTGTGCCGGTAGCGTTGCGATCTGCATCCCAAGTCACGGAGAACGCGTCATTCATCGGCCAGATTGGAGCTGCGCCCGAGGACTGGCTCACGTTCCAGCCAGTGAAAACAGTTTGGCAGCTCGTGGGATATGGAAAGCTGCTAAGCACTACAGCGGTCGGTGCCTCACCAACTTCATTGTTTGGCTATTCGGCCACAAGCACACAGCAGCAATTAGCGCTACAGGCGCATCTCTCGACGTTTATACACGGCGATTACCTAACCGACGCGCGAAGCGGATTGTCGCTTTCTCATTCCTATGCCACTCCGAACTCAAGACTTCCTGCCGGGCGAGTTCTTCTAGCAGCGGAGCCATCTGGCGTGCAAAACAACGCGTCCAGCATAACTCCGATCACGTTTGGCGGCTACGACGCCCTACCCGGCGATCTAACGCAGGGAACCTGGGAGACACATGCCTCGATGGATTTCTTCCCCCGAATGCATTCGGCACATCATCTTACACTCACGAGCGATTCGAGGTTTGATTGGGTCAGGCAAAGCACTGACGTGGCCTCGCCTGGGGCATTCACTTTTCTTACGGCGTCCGATGTAGCGGCGAATCGACCTGCGAGTTTCACACGAACATTTGCCGTACCGGCTGGCACAGGGAAGGAATGGAATAGCTTTATAGCGCTCGGCGATCTATGGCGGAAGTCGGACAGTTTTCAACTACTTTACGGTGCACGACTTGAGGCAAATCGTTTCGTCGGCCGCCCGGCGTACAACCCAGAAATAGCGTCCCTGTTCGGCGTACGCACCGATCATCTCCCTAACACGGTTGGCGTGAGCCCGCGGATTGGGTTCACATGGATACGGCGCGGCAATCGGGGTGGGTACGCGACGACTCCGTTAGGGGACTTCATACGCATTCCCACGGGATACGTTCGCGGCGGAATTGGCGAGTTCAGAGGTTTGTTGTCCCCGCTCCTCGCGTCCGGCGTTTCGACTCTGGCGGGCCTCCCCGCTGGAGCGCAATCACTGACGTGCATCGGGCCGGCTACACCGACACCGGAATGGGGCAGCTATATAGCCAATCCTGCCTCGGTGCCTGAGCAGTGCGCGAATACGTATATACCGTCGACGTTTAGCGATCTCGCGCCCAACGTGCAATTGATCGACAAGGCATATACCGCACCTCGAAGCTGGCGCGCAAACGTCGTCTATGGGTCTAGCCTTGGCCAACTCACATACAGCGTGGAGGCATTGGCCTCGCTAAATCTAGATCAGCCCGGCCGCGTCGATCTTAACTTCACTGGCGTGCCCGTGTTCCGTACGTCGGATGAGAATCGACCCATCTTTGTCGCACCGTCTAGTATCGTTGCGAATACCGGGCTCGTGGCAACTCCTACTGCGCGACTTTCACCGTCCTTTGGTCACGTTTTCGACAACGTCTCTCGCCTCAGCTCGTTCAGTCGGCAGGCGACAATAACTATCGCACCAGATCTCGACGGTATCAAATGGTGGTTTGGCTCGCTCAGTTACACGCTCTCCAATACGCGTGCGCTCCAAAGCGGGTTTGATGGCAGCACATTTGATTCTCCAGTCAACCAGACGTGGGCGCGTGGAGATCTGGACGTAAGACACCAGATACTCGTGCAAAGCGGCATCACCAAGCGGGGTATCGCTTTCACGTTGTTTGGACGCTTGCAGTCGGGCTTTCCATTCACTCCGATTATAGGTAGCGATGTAAACGGTGATGGGCTGGCTAATGACCGGGCATTCATTTTTGACCCCTCGAGAAGTCCCGATACATCGGTCGCGACCGCGACCCGCGCACTGCTCGGCTCGGCGGGGAGCATCCGTAACTGTCTGCTACATCAACTCGGCCGTACCGCGGGGCGCAACAGTTGTGAAGGGCCGTGGAGCGCCTCGTTGAACGCTCAAGTTACGTACAGCGGGAAGCTGCCTTTGATGAACCACAACGGCACCATTGCTCTTGCCTTCGTCAACCCTCTCGGCGGGCTCGATCAACTGTTGCACGGTACCGCCCAGCACGGGTGGGGTACGCCGGCGTTGCCGGACCCGGTTCTATACACTGTTCGAGCGTTTGATCCCTCTACGAACCGGTTTCTCTACGCGGTTAACTCGCGTTTCGCCAGCACGCAATCACAGGCAGCGCTGCTTCGCACACCGTTCCGAATTACACTCGACATTCGAGTGGACCTATCGGCCCCGTCCGAGCGACAGTTCTTGGATCGTTGGGTACGTCCGGGTCGTAACGGCTTTCCTGGGCAACGAGTTCAGGCTGCTGCTATTAGAAGATCATACGCTCGTACAGCGCCCGATGCCTATGATGTGATCCTAGCGGAATCTGATTCTCTGATGTTGTCCACCAAGCAGCAAGAGGCTTTACAGAACGCAGCACGCGATTACCAGACAAAGCGCGACGCGATACTGGATTCGCTCGCAACGTACCTCGCTGGCTTAGGAGACAGGTACTCTGAGGCCGACGCATTGAGGCGACAGCACGAAGCCTTGGACTCCATTTGGGAGCTCGGGCATGTCGAACTGAAGCGAACCCTCCCAGCGATCCTAAGCCGGATGCAGTTGCGAATGCTTCCCTTTCCCGCGGGGCTTCTCTACGCAACTCCGGACGACGTGAAAGGGCTGAAGATCCTCTCAGCGAATCAGTGAAGCAGCGGTAATTTAGCGCTCCTTCAGCAAGCCCCGAATGCAGTAACGTAACTATAGATCGTTCACATTAACTGGTGGAGGTGCTTGGGGATGGTAAAGCGCGAAGTTCTCGGTAATATCGCAATTGTAATCGTTGCCTGTGTTGCGCTCGGTGCCACAATCGTCATTCTGGCACCGCAGTTCATGCCTCGGAAGGCGGTGACGATCCCGACAGGCCCGATTCACCTAGTCGGGGCGCAGCGTTATACCCAAGGAGGGCACGAATTCGGCGCAATAAAAGGCGCCGTTACTATCGTTGAGTTTTCCGATTTCCAGTGTCCTTTTTGTGCGAGGTTCACCGACAGCTTGCACGTAATCCTGGCTCGTCGACACGACATAAGAGTTGTGTTTCACCATTTCCCTCTTAGCATCCATCCTTTCGCTGAAACCGCGGCTGAAGCATCCGAATGTGCAGCTCGGCAAGGTGCCTTCGTCCCATATCATGATCAGCTCTTCGCCCGTCGTGACTCCATCGGACGGAAGTCATGGGTTGCTTTCGGCATCGAAGCGAAAATAGTAGATACAGCCGCATTTCGTACTTGCGTCACGTCGGGGGCGACGCGTCACATTGTGAATGCCGACATAGCGTTAGGTAAACTAGCGGGCGTAGTTGCCACGCCGACGCTCATCATAAACGACACAAAGTACAATGGAGTTCCCGTGGACTTGGATTCTATTATCAGCAGAGCCGTCACCGCGACAACTCACTGATCGTATCCACGCATTGTTTGCAAGGACGTCGTGACTATGGTGTGTTACGTTGTCTGGGTGGCACCTTGTCCCGTAAGCCGTACTGGGATGCGAGGTTTCCTTAGAAACGTCAAACTAATTTTATACAGAGCAAACGTGCTCCAATGGCATTTCATCAATTTTGACCGCCATGAATCTTCGCGACCTTGCTTATCTCCTCTTCTTCGGCTCCGCCCGAAAGGCATCCACAATGACTAAAGTCTTCATCAGCTTCGCAATCGAAGACAAGCACTATCGTACGATGTTGGCTGGTCAAGCTGACCACGACCGCACTCCATTCGAGTTCGTGGACATGTCAGTCTGGGAAGCGTGGGATACCGAGTGGAAAGCGAAGTGTCTCGCGCGCATCAAGACTTGTAATGGAATGATTGTCTTGATAAGCCCGAACACCGCATCAGCATCTGGCGTCCGCTACGAGATTCAGTGCGCCAAGCAGCTCAACCTTCCACTGATGCTTATGTACGTGGACGACAGGCGAAACTATACCCTCCCGCCAGAGGCCGTTGGGGCGCGAATTAACATCTGGAGTTGGCCGAACCTAAAATCGTTCGTCGGAGGTCTGTGACGTGGAACCCGATGAAGTTGCCAAGCGGCTATTCGGCGTAGCTACAACGGAGTATGGCGACAAGTACGTTGAGCACGTACTTGAACAATACAAGTTGTATGTGGAAGGGATGGACAAAGTTAGTGATAGACGCCAGAAAACCAATGAGTTCTTCCTGGCATTGAACACCGCGTTGCTAGGCTTGCTCGGTTTCGCTGACGCTAAGTACACGCAGCGAACAAGCGCACTGCTGATTCTAGGTCCGCTTGCAGGACTTCTGCTGTGCTTCTTCTGGTTTAGTGTCATTAAGTCTTATCGCGGGCTGAATACGGGCAAATTCGCCGTGATTCACGCCGTCGAGAGGCGGCTTCCCTTGGCGCTTTACGCAACCGAGTGGGATGTTATTGGGCGCGGTAGCGATGGGCGTCGATACCGACCGATTACTCACGTCGAAATTTGGGTGCCGTGGATATTCTTTGCGGTGTACTTGGTCGTATTGGCGACAAATATTCCATGGCATAGCGTTCCTTGCCTATGCCATCGGTGACTCCGGAACATGACTTCACTTGTGCATGACCTCAAACGTCAGCTCTTCACCGAAGTTGAAAAGGATTACCGTGACGAATACCGAGAGCTGCTAGACACCTGGAAGCAGCTCGNNGCGGGGTTGTTCCTGGGTGGGATTCTCGGACTGGCAAGCAGTTTCACGCCTCGAACGCCATGCTATGAGCGGGTATTAATTGCCATAGTCGCTTTGGCTCTTACTGCCGCCGTGGTTCTCGCCGTATTCGCGCTGCTAATCCGATTGATTCCTGGTGCCCCTCTCGGATCGACAATGGGGCAGCAGGCCATCGACATAATCGCGATTGTGACGGAAAGTGAAGTTCAGGAGCGTAAAGATGCGTTCCTCCAATCGCGTCTGAATTTGTGGCGTGGTACGGTCGTAGCCCTACAAACTCATAACGAGCGCAAGGCTATGCTCGTCGCCGCGGGACAATCGTTGACCATCGTGGCTGTGGTTAGCGCTGGCATACTCTCGATGTTACTCATATTTTTCTAGGGACGCCTTTTCTTCCAGGAGGAGCGATGAAGTGTGCACTATGTAGCGCAGACGCCGTTGGTGGTACAAACTATTGCGGTGCGCACCAGCCCGAGCCAACCAAGTTGCACCGAGGAGACATAATCGGGGATTTGAAGAAGAACACGAATGACCGAATCGAAGATTCGCGTACCCCGAAACGCAATTGAACGACTGCTATGACACGGCGCTTGCATATGCCTGATTCAGCCCCCGCGCTTCAGAGAAGACAACGTCTTTGGAGCGCGGGTCGAGAACGCGGGGAAGACGCGCGAAACATCGGTCTGTCAGTGCACCAAGCGTGCGCGGCAACGAGTGAATGACTCTCGATGACACAGATACTTCGCCATTCACATGCAATCCGAAGTCGATTGCGTTCGCTCTTCTCAGAATCCACACGCGGGCGTCGACGGGTGATTCTCACGGTGGGTCAGCCGCTCCCCGCCTGCTACCAGATTATTCCGACGTAGAGATATATTGTTGGCCCCAAGCTGGCGCCACTGACCCGAACGCTCTCGCGCGACTGCGTGAACCGAAGTATGGTGCACGCATTTTTCTGTGCGATGGGCTTCATATGAAACTGTACTGGGTAGAAGGCGTCGGAAGCGTCATCACTTCGGCGAACCTGTCAATGATCGTTTGAAATTGGGTCTGTCGGGAATTTGGTGGTAGCACGGGATCATCCTTAATCTGGTGGTTTGTAGAGGACGCGCTGGCGGAGGAGCTCGAAGCTGCCGCGGCCGTACATCGTGCGCTTGACACTCTTGAGCCGATGCACATTGCCTTCGACGGGCCCCTGGCTCCAGCGGAAGCAGAGTGCCGCTAGGACGGCGTCGAAGTCTCGTCGGAGACTCTGGGCAAAGCCTTTGAGTGGGCTCGTCTCCGCCGCGGCGAGCCACGGGCGTAACGCATTCATATCACGCGCCTTGAGCATGCGCGCGAACTCATCGCCAAGTTGCACTGCTTGTGCAATGGGCGCACTGCCCTGCACCCTGAGCTGAATGACCCCCGCACGCTTGCTCACTGGAGACTTGCTCATGATCGGCGATAACATGACGCCCAATTTACGCGTCAACCATGACAGGTGCAGGTCGAATGACGCCATAACGAACACGCACTGATCACATGCGAAAGCATGGGTTACTGCGGCTCCTCGACGCGAGCAACCACATCGCACGTGTGGGGCCCGTGCGACACCAGAACTACTGGCGCGAGTAACGGGGCCGGCCGGATCTTCAGCAAGGAGCGTTGGCTCGGGAATCCGTCGAACGGAAATCGACTTGCGTCGCATGCTGATTTGCCATTGACGCTGGCACCTGTCTTCGTCGTATCGCACCGTGGCTCGTCCGGGCCGGCCTGTTTCGTCTGGTGAGTTGGATTTCCCCCGCAATCACGGAGTCATCATCAGGCGCGTCGCAGTACCAGCGCACGCTACGTTGGGTTGCGCAATCATTGCGATGGCCGGATCAATCTAAGTTCTAGGAACGACTTTGCGCGAAGCCGTAGCGTCGCTAGTGTCCCTTCGCCTTTCGCGCAGTGTCATATGCAGAACCGAACTCAGCCCACGTCACGCCCAAGGCGTCGAGCATCTGCGTCAGTACGCGCACCGTTGGATTCCGCCGCGCTCCTTCAACATCGCTCACATAGTTCTTCGCGATTTTTGCCGCAAACCCGAGCTTCTCCTGGGTAATTCCGACCCGTTCACGCAGATCGCGGAGCACGCGTCCGAGCATTTCTGCATCGCTGCGGTCGACGCGGCGATGCGCAGTTCTTGGCGCCGGTTTGGCTGCACCTCGCAACGCATTTCTAGGCGGCGAGCCGGGCGATGTAGGACGGGGTCGGGGCACCCCTTGTAATACGAAATTAGGCTCTTACCCTCGACCAACTATGAGGGTACTTTTACCTCCTCTCAGACTTGGACGAGCGCAAAAGCAGTTCAAAGCAGCGCCTACCGGGTCGCTACCGCGGGGAAGGAGGATCCAATGCAAGCGTCACCTTTGATGACTGACGGATACGAAGCGACTCACGGATCGGCTTCCGGATTGACTCGCGGAACTCCGCCGCGCTTGCGGCTGACAGCAACGGCCCTAAGCATCGGAATCGGCCGCTGGCTCAAGCAGATCGCTGCGTGTGTGCTCGTTTGCCTCGTCGTCGGCCAGATGGCCGCCTGCAGAGGCACATCGAAGAATCTGTCACGGAGTGACGCGCTCACTAAAATTCAGGCTTCCCCAGACAAAATCACCGGACCCATCGCCGCGCAAACTTACGTCCCATGCGCTCAGCGTGCAGAGTACGAACATAACAACACCGAGCTCTTGCGAACGTGGGACCACTTGGTTGCGGAGGGAGTCGCGGAACTCCGCGATTCAGTCGTCTCCCCCCCTTCCACAGGGAGCGGAGCAATCGTGAATTGTATTTTTCGTCTCACCAGCGCGGGGCGAAATCAGGTGGGTGCCTCATGGGTCCAGCACGACATCGGCTTGGCACATTTTGAATACATCGTACCGTTCGGCGAACGCTATGCTACGGAAGTGACCGGCGTTTCCCAGACGGGCGATGCAAAAGAGGGGAGCGCCCAAGGCGAAGGTAGCGAGGCGCGTGTAGAATTCCGTTGGGCAATGCGACCCACGTCTTCGACGGACCTACTCAAACCCCCGAACGAAAAATTTCCTGCGTACAGAGGACCTGGTGTAGCAATTTTCCGGAGATACGACGACGGCTGGCGGTTGATGGGAACCTCTTATGGCCCTGACGATCATTCGTAGCGGTAAGCGGCATGACTCGGAATTCGCCGGTCGCTACGCGGCAATCAGCCATTGAAGTAGCATTCGACCAACCAATGCACGATCCGGGACTGCAGAATAGTACGCCGATTCCGTTCGCCCGGAGCATCTACACGTGACAGGCCATCGGCATCCGACAGTCGTTTGCAATACATGAGAGCGCGCTCCGGTGGCCAACCACGCGCACGCATCAAATTGATCGCATCGCAGTACGCGGCCTTAACGGCCTCAGGGTCCGCCGCTTCGTCAACGTAGACAGTCCGAGCAGCTTCGCCCATCACGGTCATCGACGCGCGCAGAGTGTGGTCTTCCCGGAGCTCCATTGTGCGAATGTCGGCCTTGCCGCCCATCTCGTCAAGCGCCATCGTGACCCCGGTGCCCAGTCCGGTCGTAATAGCAGTCGAGCAGCCATTGTGTCATGTGGGCGGCTAGCCAATCGCGGCGTTCTTGAATGCGCTCGAACTGGGGGATCGACCGCGCTTGGACGGTCGCCACGCGCTTGCAATAGCCAAGCGTACGCTCTACAGGCCAACCAGCAAGCTGCATCGCACGCATCGCGTCGCAATAGGCTATCTCCGGCAACTCATACGGGACGCGCTCCGACGCAAGGAATGCGCGCACCGTCGCGGCAAGCCAGTCGGTCGCAATGACCAAGTCGTCCGAATCCGTGGCCACACTCATACCTCCCATACAATGGAAGTATCGACCACTCAACACCGCAGTACACAGTTGTTTAGCAGATGAGTCCTTCGATCCAGCCTAGCCTTACCACGATTAGGGTCCGTGCCGACGCCGTTATGGTACGGTCCGTCGATCTGCGATACAGCTCGCGTTGCAATAGCAGATGATGTTGGTGGCATGGGCACACACGCCGAGGAACGCGTCTGGAATGATCCACGCTTCGCGCCATTCTTCCGAGGGTCTCGGACCTTCTTGCGCCAGTGCCGGAAGGAGACGCATTACGGATGGCCGTCGGCCAACCCCGTGCTGACACGTCTGATTGATTGTGCGGCATATACTGGGCGGGCCCATGTGCCGATCACTAGCGAAAGTCTCGAGATTGGCGAAGAAGCCTGTGAGTAAGCTTCGCGGATACGAGCGCACGGAATCATTCGGCGACACACGCCGAACCGTCGCACGGTCTTTAGGCTCCGCGCTCGCGCGCACCGCGCATTGTGGACGCGGATAACCGAGTATCGGTGTTACAATTCATATTCTACGACCAAGATCAACGGTGCACTGGACGTTCAGCATGAACGCTGCAGATGAGCTGCAAGAGGCGGCGACGAGGGCAGCGCGCCACACCTCTCCCGTCATGGGCCACGAGTTGATCAATGGCTTTCTGGTGAATGACTTGGAGGAAGTGGATTGACACGCACCGAAATTCAGCATCACGTCGACCGCCATCGGATCACGTGGGAGCAAGTATATGAAACGCTGGTCAACGCACATGTGCCTCCCGACGAAATCGCTGCGTTCATCGGAGGCACGCCACTGCTTGGAGTCTACGCAGACGTTATGCTTCGCCAACTGATTGCGAGTGGCGAAGTACCGTTGCAGCCGCTGGCAGGATAAGGTTACTGAATGACGCCTTTACACATCTTTCATTGCGACGCAGGCGACCCGTGGACCGTCGAGGAGATCGGAGCGATGGGCGTGGGCTCGATCTCAGACAACGGGATGGTTCAGGATCTATTGGCGACTACAACGATGCTCATCTTCCGGCGTACGCATGACGGAAAGACGCGAGTCGCGAGCGGTGTCCCTCGCGCCTGGCATGACGAGGAAACGTTGTCAGTCGCATTTCGAGAATCGGCGGAAGTAAACGTGTAGGGCTCGTCGTATGATCGTTGGGCACGAGATGGATCGCGGAACGGTCGCTTATCGAGTAGCGATGACATCGAACGGCGAGGAACTGATCCAGATAAGGTTGCGAGACAAGTAGCTGAGCAGGTAGCCGAGTTGGAGACCAACCCAAAGAAACACGATGGGTTGCTCGTCGATGGTTTTCGTGTCGCGATGCGGGTGCTGGTGGATGAGCGCGTCCGGACGATACGGCTACGTGACGCGCACGCTGGTATGGCGCTCGCAGCGGACGTCGTCGCCCCGAACGGGTTGCTCATTGCCAGACGAGGGCAGCGAATCGGCGAAATCCTAGCCAAGCGAACAACGGCGAGTTGGAGCGCCGCGGTTCCGCATCAACAAACTCGGCGCGGACGCACACGTTAGGCCGGGACCAGAGATTACCGAGTCATGCGTGGCGGAGCTCGCCGCGCGGCTGGTGCAACTACTATGGGTGCGGCCCGGTACGCGCTAAGGCGTAACCGGCGCGCGCTCCAGTCATGGTAGATAGTGTGTAGCCAATGCGCCGACGCTCGGGGCGACCCAATGCACCGTCAAGCCCAGTCCAACTCGCGAGGCCAGCGCGCCGCGCATTACGATGCGCGGGGAAGCGTTACGCGGGCAGTCACACCAGGGTAGAGCTTGTCTAACGTGGCCAACGCGATGTCGACCATCAGGCAGGCGTCTGCGACGACGTCGTCGAGCGTCGCGCGCGATGGTCGCAGTACACGGTGCCAGCGGTGGAGCGGATTCGCGCAAAGATCATACGCGGCTAGTCTAACGGCGCCCCAACTCGCGTGCACGAAGGCGGACGTCCATGGGTAGTACTGGTCGTAAAGCTCCTTCTTGCCTGCATCTTCACTTAGCGCCCGCAAGTTTGACCCCTTCCAGTGGCCCAGATCTATCGTGACGAACTCGTGCCACTGATCCTCACTGGCGAGAGCCTCGAGCACCTTAACGTCGACGAACGCGGGGAGGGCCTCGGCGCCTTCGTCAAGTTTGAGGAATGCGAGCTTCGCTTGGCCAGCGCCGTACTGGCGGTAGGTAAGCCACGTTAGCGGATCATCCTTCTGTACGAGGTACGCAAGTGTAAGGGTGCACTCGAGGAGCGAGCGAAGTCCGTCGCGACCGAGGATCCCGACCGAGACGTCAAGGCCCAGTAGCTCATTCAGCAGCATCAGCGCGTATTGGACTAGCCCGAAGGCTCCCTCGTGCCGTGCGTCGACGCTAGTAGTCGTTCGGGTCTCTTTCGCGTGGGCAGCGACTACCGTCAACGCCTTTGCCACCGCCGCCTGGGATGTCGTCGCCGCAGTGAGCGCGCTGGTGTGAGGGAGTGCAACCGCGTGACAAACCGTTCGCTCGAGACATGTATCCCAAAACCGAGCTGGCCATGGATTCCCTGTACGGCCGACTGAGTTACCCTCCAGACCATCGACATTTAGAGCAGTACCGGCCATCGTCGAGATCGCTCCCTCCGACGCACGTATTGATGGACGGACAGACCTCTGATCTCCCACATTCGGGTATCCGAGAAACTGCTCCATTAACTCGGCCCCAGGATGGAAGGTCCCGCCGATTAAGAGTCCCATGACACGCGCCCACCGAACGTCCGTCGCGGCTTGAGACTGGTGATCCGCCACGTCGAACACCGCGTGCGCGAGCGCCTGCCAGTCGCCGGGGGCGCTCGGGTCTTCGCCAATTGCTGCACGCCATTCATCGCGTGCCGGAAGGTCATCAAACAACAGGATGGGGCGCAACGCCTTCCGCCCTTGTTCGTGGTGGCACAATGCCGAGAGCATATCCGTTCTCACGTCACTGGGTAATGCCGCGATGCCTGTCAGCGTCAGATCGCCTGAAATCCCATCCCATTTATCTATCACGACGCACGCGCTTCGGAGCCCACTGAGCGCCTTCGTGCGCTCGAATGCCCCAACGATGAGTACCGCCCATAACATCTCCGGCATTCGCTCATTGAACCAAGAGGCAAGATGAATTGGGAGGTCAGGGTGCATCAAAGGCGGAACGAGACGTTTGCCGTCGCGATGATGCCTATCAAGCGGCGTGTGGTCGCGGTCTGCCTGTGTGGGCGTGCCCCCGCTTTCCTGCGCTTTACGCTTCTCGCGGTTCCGGCGCCCTTTCCCCATGCAGCATTCCTCGTTGTAGTGACCCTGCCCCTGCCGTTCGCTCCATAACATAGCGAGAGAAACCTGCGCAGCATCGCCGTCGGCGAGGAACACGCAACGACGGCCGTCGTTGAACCATTTGCTCACCCACGACTGCTAGCGATGCTCGATACTCGCTGCATGCTCGGTCAGCCAAGACCTGGCACGGCTGGCCATCCGCTTCAGTCAGCCGATTACCGTCAGCAACGCTCCAGCCGACACCATTCGGAACGCTTCTAGCGCCATGCGACGAGCGTCTATGGAAGAGGCACGAGCCGCGATGGCACGGATGTCGTCGCCAAGCTGCTCTTGCTCAGAACTAGATAGCACCCGAGCCAAGATGTACGCTGCTGTGTCCTGTTCGTCACTGGGGCTAGGCACCGCTTCTTGCAGAGAGACAAAGTGACCGAGGAGCGCTAGCGCCACGACCAGCGGACGACGCAACTGACCGGCGAACGCCATGGTCGATCTCAACGCGGCTAGTAATAGCGTCGGATCACGCAGTATGTGGCCGATAATTGTGTGCGCCGCCGTGAGTAGCGACGTTGCTCGCGGAGGAGCTACGGTGTTCTAGATGGCGATAAGCGCATCAACGCGGTCCACCAACATCCAACCAATGCCCGCGCGGTCGTCAGGTACCAACGAGTTGCCCGTACCTCTGTTCTCCCACCGCGCATCCGGATTCCGCACACGACGGGCCGTGTCGACACTTGGTCGTGTCCTCCCACGGACGGTTGCCGCCCAAACGGACTATGGCTGAATATGCCGCTTCACGCAGGCTACCGTCATATTTATAACTCGAAGACGCTTACCCTCCTTGCTGCGACATATCTCGGTCGTGGTTGAAGGAGACCGGAACCGTCTTCTGCGATTAACCTAGGTGCCCGGGCTGGCCACAATGAAGGACATTTTTCTCTGTCACACTGGTGCCGACAAGGATTGGGTACGGAATTTCGCGGATCGGCTCGAGCAAGAGCAAATCCGCGGGCACGCGATCAGTGTGTTTTTCGATGAGTGGGATATCGACTACGGTGAAAGTATCATCACTGCAATCCACAAAGGATTAAAGGAGTCGCGATACGTCGGGCTTGTCCTTTCGCCAGCTATGGTGAAAGCGGACTGGCCCACTGTCGAATGGCAGTCACAGATCATGGCCGATCCTGCTGGGAAGGGGGGGAAAATACTCACCTTGCTGCGCCACAAATTCGACCCCGTAACAGGCGAGCCTATTGACATGCCGTTTGCACTGTCGCCCTTAAAGCGATTCGACTTTACGCGTAGCGGCCCTCCATTCGAACACGAGCTGCAAAACCTACTTAGAAAACTCCGGGACCAGCCTCCCTTGCGTGGCCGCAGTCGTGGAGGGTTAGGCTCGGCGATAGCCACGGCGTCTGGACAAGAAACGCCGGATGCGCTCGATGAACACCTACCCAGCAATCTATTTCCGGTACTTTCACACCCAACCATCCTCTACAGCGACTTCACCCCCGCAACGTGTTACGGGGACGTCTGGAAGGTTATGACGGGAAAACAGATACCCCCGTTTTTCTTGCATGCTGGCCGTCTCTATTCCTTCGTTCCTAACAACGTCAAGCCTGATCCTTTCGGTAAGTTCCGCAATCGAACTGATCAAAGTGGCGAACCGCTTGCGCCGTTCCTAGCAGACCCCGACATGAGTCGACAGGTGATCGGACTGCTCAATAGCGCACTTCGGCAGCATTGTTACCATTTAGGTATACGCTCGCCCAAGGATGACCGTCAACAGTTCTTCTGCCCGATCTTCTCCGGCGGCGAACCTCGCACATTCTCATGGGGATCAGGGCAGAGGCCAAGGACACTCTCAAAGCTGAAGACTCGTCGGGACACGACGGTGTTTGGCGTACACGTATCTGCGAACATGCGGTTCATACAATTGGGCGGGCGCTTGTTCCTCCTCGTTGAGCCGGGTTGGTTCTTTACCACGGACGGAGTGACGCCGCTTGGAGGGCTTGAGGTTGGTGTATTCTCGACGAAATGGGGCGGTCGCGAACGAAATGCTTCAGTACTCCGCAATGTATTAATGTGGGGATTACTGCTAGGCAAAGGCAAGCCACAAATCACGCTAGAACTCTCCACTGAAGGCGCTTCCGTCGTCGTAAATCTCCAAGCTGTACCTACCCACACAAAGATCACATCCGGAATCGGTGGCGATGTAATTCGCCTTGATCGAATCCTGGGCGGCGAAGGTGCGGGCGAACTACCAGGAGTAAGTAACGAAAACGCTGATGATATCGAAGACACTGATGTCTCAAGCGAAGATGGCGATGAATTAGATCTCGTTGCTGATCTTGCCCTCGTTATGCCGCTGCCGCTTACAGGTGGAGTTGACAAGCGAATGTCGGATGACACCGACGGTGAGGACAATGACGCGACCGATGCGTTAAACGCTGAGCTGGAACTTCCCTTTTAGTCAACATCCTACAACGACGAGGTTCAGCAGACTATCCAATGACTAAACGGATTGGGGACGTTCACGAAGAAGAACAGGACATGGACCAGCGCGAACAGAAGACGAGACACTCGCGACAACAACCTAAGTTGGGCAAGCCACGCTCTGAAATCGCTGTCTTAAATGCCGCAAGCGTGCTAAACGCGTTCCATCAGCCCGATTTCACCGCAACATACCTTGCAGAGCCGTCCCTTATCTTTGGCGATAATCAGCGAGAGGCAGATCCGAAAGCCGGCTTAGCACTCCATCATCCATATGATCTCCAATCGACCGGACGCCGAACACAGATACGGCTTGGGATCATTGGCACCGGGGCGATGGTCGACTCAGTCCATGTTTGGATTGATCGGTGCAAAAGTCACGTTATGCCAATCCGTATTAAAAAAGAAAACGGAGTGCTGGTATCCAAGCCGATGGATGCAACGACATCACCGCCGTTCCCAGGATTGTTCTCCGTGTTTGAAGCGAACTTTGTTGTTGGAGACAACATGGTCGCAATTCTTACCGAAGCAGAAGTCGCTGCCATACTCAGATATCAGTACTTCGAGGAACGCGTTACACGCTTAATCACCTTGATCGTCGAGCGACTTGCGGTTCTCGCCGAGGGAATGCAGGCGCCGGATGTAGTGATTGTCGCATTACCCACCTTCGTGCGGAAAGTATGCACCATTCCTTCCCATCATAAGACTAGAGCAAAACAGCCTCGGACGCTCGCGCAAGCGCTTAAAGCATCATTGGATGCGGAGACGAAGGCGGGTCAGCACGCGCTCTTCGATGTTGCGGCGGTAATGAACGTCGATGTTAGTGAAGAGCAAGCCGAGGACCAAGCGTCGGTGCTGCATCACGGCCTCAAAGCTCGAGCGATGATACATGGTATTCCAGTCCAACTCGCGTGGCAAACGGCATTAGAAGGTGGGCCGACAGTTGAAGACGATGCGACACGGGCGTGGAATTTCTGGGCGGGCGTGTACTACAAGTCTGGTGGAATTCCCTGGCGAGTCACAGGACTTGAGCGTGGAACGTGCTACGTCGGAATCGCCTTTTACCGGGATCGAAAAGACGGTGGCCTTAGGACCAGCATGGCACAGACATTCTCGGATCAGGGAGAAGGAATTGTATTACGAAGCGAACCATTCAATTGGGATACGTCTCGACAATCGAAAACACCCCATCTACCAAAAGAGGTCGCTTCGGACCTCATGAGGCGCGTTATAAGTTCGTACGAGGGAGTGCATCATCAGCCCCCAAGCCGAATCGTGGTCCACAAGTGGCAACGTTATGCGTTGGAAGAGAGAGAAGGTTTTATCGAGGCCATTACCGAGGCAACCGGCGTTCATTCATACGATCTTGTTGCATTCGGCAGTCGTGGAATTCGATTCTTCCGCGCTGGTCAGGAACCGCCCCTCCGTGGGACTCTCGTTACTCTTGCGCCCCAGAACGTCGTGCTGTTCACGCGTGGATACGTTCCCTATCTGGGCAGCTATCCGGGAATGCGTACTCCTAGGCCAATCGAGGTCGTAGAGCATTTCGGATCATCTCCGATGAAGAAACTATGCGAGGAGATCCTGGCACTCACGAAGATGGATTGGAATAGCGCTACGTTTGCCGGTAAGGATCCGATCACCACCGCGTTCAGCAAAGACGTCGGCGAGATCTTGGCAGAGATTCCACCCAGCGTCACACCGAAGACAACGTATCGTTTCTACATGTAGCGGCTATATTATGCCGCGGTTTGTGCATATGTGCCACGCCTTTCTACACGCAGCTTTGAGCGGAGCGTCACCGTCGTACAATACTGGAGAGGCATGTGAGTGAAATGACACCGCACCCGACTGATCCAAAAGATGAGCTACGCCGTGAGCTATCGGATCTGATCAGGTCCAATGCCGCTGACCTCATCGCAGATCGGACCGCGGAATTCTCTATAGCGCTCAATGTTCTTCTGAATGGACAGACTCCTCTATACGAGGCAGTAGATACGAGGAATCTTGACGCGGCGATGTCTCTATTCTCTGCCGGGTCTGACATTTGTGAGACGCAATCACCTCTGTTTTCAACGCCCTGGACGCTAGCCCTCAAACGGCGGGACTGGAGATCTGTGATGGGCCTGATTGAGAGGTGCAAAGTGGAGCAGTGCACGCAGTGCGCGGAAGACGTACAGTCGTACATTAATGACCCTGGCGCTCTTGCAGCCTACAACTCGGCGCGAAAACGACTTGGCCTGCACGCAGAGTCTAATCTCACGATGTCGGGCAAGCTGGTGGAGCATACAGCGCCTATCTTGCCAAGCAAACCAGTCAACAAGCCGAAAGGTCAGCGCAGATAGCTTCCTTCGATTTTCGCTAGTCCCGCTGGAACGCATTGCCAGATGCGGGTAGGCAATCGTATGCTGTGACATCCTATCGCGCGTCACTAACATTCTGTTGGTAGTCGACGCGAGGACCTAGAGGGTCGGTGTCGCACCTTACAGAACCCATTATAGACGTGGTGCGTTATACCACTACGTATCGGAGTGGACCTGATCGACTGCCAGCCGATACGTTCGCTGGGTCAAAAGAGCCGATCCTGTGGGCCGCGTATTGGTATCGCGAGCATATATCGTGCGCCGCCACCAGCCGATGCAGATGCTGGACAGATCGAAGCGATCTTGGAACGCTCGCAGGCGATGGCGTCGTGATTGTTGCCTATGCCAACGGTTTTTTCGGGGTGTATCCGTTGGATCATCGTCTCGGCTGGTCGCCGCTCGACTGGACCCTGATCTCCGAATCGCACCCGCACCTGACATGGGGTCAGTGTGATCAACTGCGTGGTGCGCCATTCGAGTTCGCCGGACAGCATGGTCCGACAAAAGCCCACTCAGACGCTCAAGGAGTCTGGCTTGCTGTGGACGTCGCTATCGCCGATGTCAACTCTAGTCGTCTAGGATAGGATATCGGTTGTGTTCAAAGAACGCATGCGTGATCAGCTCCCTCCGGCCTATATCTAGCATCGGTGCGCGCGATCAAATGCCCATTGTCGAATGGCTGCGTCGGGACGTGATATGGTGCCCTGCGAAGTATCGACTGGAGCCATAATTTGATTGGGGGTCGCTACTTTTCAACCGGACCTCGGTCACGCGTTGGCATTCTTAAGTAGGACGTTGCAACCAGCGCAAGGCAGGCCGCGGCCCCCAAGAAGTACCGGCACCTACCCGTAGGCCCCTTTCCGGGCGTGCTCCACAACATCAGTCTATAACGACCAATGCAAACGCCGGGCGATAGCATTGTTTCCGATCTCAGAATGCGTTTGGTCTATCTAGATACGAGCCAGATTATAGCACTAGATGCTGCGCAGTCGGGCGACTCTGCGGGCTTCGCACGTTTCATCCAGGCCTGGCGTCGTGTCGGGGCAATTCTAGCGTTTAGCCGAGTTCATGTGGTTGAACTTCGTCGGCACGCTGATTCAACTGTTCGCGCTTCTCGCCTTGCGCTTCTCCGCCAACTCCTGCCGCTGCGCACTGACGCGGCTTCAACACTTTCCGTACCTCGCTCCCCGGTCACAATGCCCCGCCCACTGTCGATGGGTGAGCGTGAAATACTACACACGCTAACAACGCGGTCCGGCGCAGGTACAGACGTGAAAGCCTACACTGATGCATTTCCCACCACACTGAGTTCAGAGCATGAGCCAGACGTGTTTGCCGTCTATGAGCGCGAGCAATTTGGTGGGCTAATCGACTTAGTGCACGAAGCTGTACAAGGAGCGGTCGAGTCACGCGCGTGGACCCCGGAGGTGCCGTATAAGCGCATCAAGCTGAGGGATCTAACCGACAAGTGCATCTCCGCTGATGACCTTGCCGCTCAAGAAAGACCGATAGACGCTGCTATTAGGGACGAAGGAGCGCTTGCCCGCCTCGGCACATCGCTACCGCCAGGCGAGGTGAAAAAAATGGTTCACGCAGAGCTGGATCAACTTCGTCGGTTCTATCGCCGACAAAGCGAAATCGGCGTACGAGCAGCGTATGCGGAAGCGTGTGGGGTGATTGACATGGATGCTGCTGGAGATCGGTATTTAGACGATCTCACCCAGGAGCACATCTTTCGTCAGGAGGCTGCAGCCGTGGCTCGCGACTTCCTCAATAAGTCACCCGACGAAGCTGCTCGGTTAGCCGCGTCAGTTCCGCTTGAGACATGTCCAGGACGATGGCTTCACCACAACGTTGATCTTGAGACCAAGAAAGCAGAATCGAACCCAATTGCAAGTAACGCATACGATCTCGACCACCTTGTGTATATGCCTTACGTCGATTTGTTCTTTGCCGACAAGAGAACAACTACGTATGTAGAGGCGGTGCTACGACGTCCCGGTGTACCCGAGAGTATTGCGGGGTTGCGTCGCCCGGTGAAAGTAGCTCAATCCGCAACGGCAATCGCTGAGGTGATTGAACGAGAATTGCTGGACCCGCCAATGGTATCCGATGGGAAGGGGATATGAGCGGTCCGCATGTTTCTTCTGTCCACACAGCTGACCGGTCATTACCTGCCCGTCGCTTGCTAGTCATGTCTAACAAGCCGAAGCGTCAGAAGCCGTCCTCTCACGGCGCGTGCCAGGCGATGCGGCAACAGATAGGCGCATATCCGTCGTCGGCGCGCGCTTCAGAACGACGCTCTTACGACGTCGATAACCGCATGGTTGAGGTACGGGCCGCCGGAAGCGAAACCACCGGCCCAATGCGGTATCGGTGCGCTACATACGCCGGCGGCGTGAATAGGTTCTCACACTGCTGCAAGATCTGGCGCCCAACAAAGCGGGCCTTCGTTGCGCGGTGAGTTCACGTACTTTGTCACCGGGTAAGCAGAAAACGCGGTCGCATTATTCGTCATGATCTCTTGCGCAGCGTCGATAGACGTTCGCGGATCCAACCATGCATCGACAGCGCTCGCGGGAATTACTAAAGGCATACGATAGTGAATTGGAAACATCCAGTCGGCAGCTTGGGTCGTGATGATCGCGCACGTCTCCAATGGGTCCATCGGATCGCCCCACCGCTCCCATATCCCGGCAAGTAGGAATGGCTCGTTCGTTGGCAGATGTATACGGAATGGCTGGCCCGTTCTCTTTGGATCGGCGTGCTCGCGCCACTCATAAAACCCATCGACCACGACTAGACAGCGCCGGCGCTTGAACGCTTCACGGAATGACTTCAACGTCGCAACGGTCTCGGCTTTCGCGATGTGATGACCTGACGACGGATCACGAGAGTATGCCCACACAAATCCCCACTTACGCGCGAGCGCGTAACGCATGTCGTCATCCTGCACGATTGTGGCGACCTGACTAGATGGTGCGATATTCCATCGTTGCTCGTACCAATCACCGACGTGCTTGGCGTTGAGTCGGTAAGTAAACTCACGGAGTTCGGGCGGCGTCGCCTTAAGTGATACTCTACCGCACATGGTTATGGATTTCTCGCCACGTATAGGTCTCAGCATCCGGACTATAGCGGTAAACACCTCCGACGTGCCAGATGCCGATGGCATCAACTGCTCCCCACGGAACCACAGCACTATCGAGGGGGCCCCTCAAATAGCGGATTTCTAACTGCGGATCATCCATGGCGGCGCGGCTTTGGAATGTCTTCATCAGCGCCAGCGACGACGCGTGGCACACGGAGCTTTCGGATTTCATACAACCGTCCCTTGTGCAGCGCTCGCCAGACGGCGCCCTTATGCCACACAAGCGAGCTGTTGGTCTGCGCGTCAATGCTTGCCAAGTCCGATGCAGCGTAAGGGTCTCCCGCGTCCCCTATCTCTTTCCCATCGCAAAAGAGGACATACTCTCGAGGCTTTGTGGCCCTATTGTAGTAACCAATCCCCCGTCCCATACCCCCCGAATATATACCGAAAATCGCCGCCTGTCACTTTTTGAGTCGACCGCGCACGGTATAGTGCGTGCACTCAGAGTGGGGGCATATATTTCAAATCATGTTGATCGGCACAGACACCAGCGGGCGTCGCGTCGATGTCACTGACGATGACGAAATTGATACCGTGATTTGGGATCTCGGTGACGACGACGTGCTTGAGCTTGAGTTTCTTTACTACGATGGCCACGCGGTCACCATCGCGCAGCACAGCCTTACTAGCGCAGGTGAACGGATCGCTCTGCGTGACGGCGCCCTGTAACTACTCGCCCCGATGACGGCGAACAAGCGTACCCGTAAGAAACTCGGTGCCTGCGCATCGAAGCAGCAGAGGGAGACCTTCGGACCGCCCGCTTACTCACACCTTCTTCCGCGATGTCCTCTCCCTCCGATCCAACGACTGACGAGCAACGCGCCCGGCGCGCGAGTCTTCGTGTGCGAGTCATGTCGCGTTTGGACGATGCCGTTGGCCAGGACACCCTTGTCATGACGCCGGATGAGCGCGTTGCTATGATGTGGCCGCTGGCGCAGTCCGCGTGGGCCGTCACCAACCAAGGATCACATGCTGAATCCAGACTTCCGCGACATGTTGGCCGAGTTCAACGCCGGCGGCGTTGAGTACTTGGTTGTCGGCGGCTACGCCGTCGCGCATCATGGCTACCCGCGGGCGACGGGGGACATGGACTTCTGGGTACGCCGCTCGCCGGAGAACGCCGAGCGCGTTCTGCGCGCCCTTGCCGCCTTCGGTGTTCAGAACGGTCTCGTGACGCGCGATGACCTGCTGGACCGGGAGGTCGTGGCCCAAATCGGCGTCGAACCGAATCGCATCGACATTCTGACCGTCATTGATGGGGTCGAGTTCGACGACGCGTATCCGGACCGGGTGATCGCCAAGATTGGCGACGTCGAAATTCCCTTCGTCGGCTTGCACCACTTGCTGAAGAACAAGCGGGCAGCGCATGACGACGCTGCTTTGGCTCGGATCTTTGGTCAGATCGCCGACCGCTGGATGCTCACTACAGACGAGCGCCGCAATCTGCTCGGCGGTATCGCACGCTCAACACACGGGAAATGGACTCACGAAAATCCACTGCGCACGTTGACGTTTGATCAGCGTGAGCGCATCGCACATATCATCGGCATCGACGTAGCGACACAGGCTTTCTACGGTGTCAACAGCGAGAATGCCGTCACACACGTCCGACGTCCGCACACCGCTCCGAACGGTGGGGGGACGGCGCTTGCTGTAATGCTCACGGGCCTTGCAGGTCTCGCAGACGTGCGTCGACACATCGAGGCACTCGCTGGTCGGAGTATCGTGACCTAATTGTTTGGAGCGGATCGCCCCGTTTGACGCTGGAGAAATCTCGAGTCAGACGATAATGAGTTCGAGCTCGTCCAGTACTGTCACAGGAGGAGGGCCCTGCTCGCGAAAGGACCGGTGCATGTGTCCCGCGACCCACGGAACGCCGCTAAGCGCATGCGCCGCGCGCTGAAGGCGGAATGAAGACAAGTGCGCAACTTGCCCGGTCATGCGCTCCGTTGTGGCCGCGGGCGGAGTGTGCGTAACGATTAGGTCTAGATCCACGCCGTCCGTACGAGTTGCGGCCGCGATGAGCCGTGTGACGTCCGAGTCCGACACTCCTTCTAACTCGGGCCACCAATTTCGGCCGGCGACCCGCGTTTCCGTTGCAATCGACTCGGCACCGCCCAAGAATCCGACTCTCCTGTGATCCATCTCCAGCACCGTTCCCCGCGGAATATAGATGAGGTTCGGGAACAGCTCTGTGGGCTCGCTAAGCTCGCGAAGTCCGAGGCCGCCGAAATCGTCCCAGTTGCCGTCGATCCAGTACACGCGCCGCATAAGGCGGAGTACGGCTTCGCCACGCTTTTCGCCACCGTTTACACCGCGGAGATCGGACGCGCGGAGCCCCAAGTCTCCCACCTGGATGACGGCGTCGAGATCGCGCGGTAGGCCAGCGACGATGTCCTCAAAGATGTTGAACGAACGGTGCACGTCCCCGATAATCGCAATCATTGATTCGCACTCACTCCTGGTTCGCGCTCTCGATCAGGGCATTGAGTACGACACGAGCCGCGGCGACATCTCCAGCATCCAACCGCTGGGCAATGAGCCGCCAGCCCGCTGCGAAGCAACGAAAGTCCGGCTCCGGAGATAGCCTCGCCGCAGTCCGGATTGCATGGCGCACTGCGCCATCCCGACAAGCTGCGTCGAAGAGCGGCGGCCAGCTTGCGATTGCACCGGATGAGATGGTGTCCGCAAGATCGAGTATAGACGGCTCCGTTGTGATCCGCCCGTGTTGGATCCCAAGGNNCCGAAATTTACGCCGTCGTAATTACGACCGGTCGAGCGATTGTCCGTGCTAGCAATATACGGTCTTGGCATTTTGCTCCTGCGCTTACTGAGTATTGGCCGACAATCAGCTGCACATCCGCTCCTCGAGGCGCCGGGCACGCACTAGGATTTCACGATTGTTATGGTTCTACCACGATCAACGACGTTCGGGCGGTTGAGAGTACTGGCAGCCGCGACACTTCGCGAGATTGCCGCCTCAATGTTCTGCGTGCTATACAGCCGTGCCATAGCCAGTAGTCGGTCGGCGTCAAACCGGTTAGCCGCGACGGCATGAGTCAGGTTGCGCTCGAGTTCTTGGAGTTCGATACCAGCCTGCGCCCGGTGAGTGAACAGGTCCACAACGAACCACTCGGGCGTCGGGCGAGACGGAAACCGTACGCGACGCAATACGAAACGTCGACGACCAATTCGTATTTCCTTCGAGTATTTCGTGTTGTACACGAGCGGGATAGCAAATATGGTCGTCGATCCTAGCCCCAATCTGTTCCACGCACTGGAGCCAGTTACGAGGAATGGAGCGTCGTCTAGTACTGCCCGGAGCAACTCGTCGCTGCGTGGTGGAATTGGCCCCCATTTGCTCTGCTCTGCTCGGTAATAGAGACCTTGTCGGAGACGTTCGAGATCCCCACGCGCGACCAACGCCTCGGCGATTCGCGTGGGGTTTGCCCCGAAGCGTCGGAGGTCTTTGGTCCGATAGACCTTCCCAGGCTTAAGGAGGGCAGCAGCACGGTTATGGGTCAATGGCGTAGGTTATTTACTGTAAATAATATACCAACCGTACAGCGCCACTCCGTACCGTCAACAAGATTTAGGTAAATCCTGTTGATGCCGCCGAGGCACGTCAGCGGCCCCCGCCCAGCGCCACTCTAGGACGAGGGCGTCACCCACCATAGATCGTAACCCCGAGCCGCCAACACCGGGGCGGCAATAAGGCGGGCATAATTACGGGTGCTTGATAGGGCATATAAGAGGGCATACATTGAGCATACGGCATAACAGGAGGTGAGAGTGACACCCGTCGAACTGCGCAAAAAAATCGTATCGGAAGCCGTATCTTGGGCTCTGGACACGCTGAAACTCACTCAGACCGAGATCGGCGTAGCCCTAAAAGCCGACGAACGGACGGTGCGACGTTGGGCGGCCAAGGAAGTCAGTCCGAAGGGACACCACCGGGAAAAGCTTGAGAAGCTTGACGACCTTCGGCATCTACTCTCAGAAGTATTTCAGACCCAAGCCGAAGCAAATCAGTGGC
Organism: Gemmatimonadota bacterium; assembly: GCA_003136975.1. Classification (GTDB taxonomy): domain Bacteria; phylum Gemmatimonadota; class Gemmatimonadetes; order Gemmatimonadales; family Gemmatimonadaceae; genus Fen-1247. The sequence goes on from PLEG01000370.1 coordinate 27,032, forward strand.
TCTATTCGCGAGTTCCCGCGCTTTACGGGCGTACGCCAATATCTCAGATTCGTCGCGGTCAGATCGAGGAAGTCATTGCGGCCTTGGCGACAATTGAGTCTGGCGCATTCTTGTGATGCGGTTCCAAGGTTCCGCTTCAACTCGTTGCGTTAAACGGATTTAGGTACGCCCCTGACGATGGACGTGTTCGTCCCGTGCTGACGTCACACCTCGGCAATTCCGTCGACGTAGGCCCGCGTGGCAACGAGCGCGGGAATGCCCCCTGTACGCATGAAATCGAGCGGGGAAATCCCGTCAAACGGTCCGTCGCTACGCTGGCGGCGAATCCATGCGTCTGCTTCGGTCGGAGCGCGGCGCCAGATGCGCTCCAGCCCCTCGTAAATGCCCAGCAGCAGGGACACACGCATGAGCTGATCCCCGCTCAGCACGAACCGTGTGGCACCTGAGACCCAATCGGTCAGCGCACCCTGACTCAGAGAGGCGCCAAGCAGATCAATCTGCTCGTCGGTCTGGAGCCGCCACAACCCTGCGAGCTTCACAAAGCCGCGAAACGCCTTGGCTGAGAGGCGTTCGCGGGCATCGAAGTCGTTAACCATGGGGATCCCCAGCATTCGATGCCTCTCTCGTCTGATCGCTTAACCTACCGACAGATTACCCATAAGCCTGACTCGAATCGCGGCGGTCCCGGGCCAATACAGGGATCATAGCGTATCCCGCTATCATAGCACTCCGACGAATTTCTGTTATGATTGCCGGGGCCTGCCGCGACGGAACGCCCTAACGTCGCGTGCGAGCAGGTTATCAAGACCCGCCAGGCAGCGCCCCAACACGCCACAGTGCGGCCCCCCGCGGCCGGAACGAATCAATTGGTCGGAAGGACTGGTTAGCGGTCAGAGGTCAATAGCGCCGTCGATGGGCCTGTTGTGGTCTATCGCGCCTCTCTCTAGGAGGTCGCGCGCTCGGGTGAGCAACCACGCAGGGACCGCCTCAAGCGCGTCGGCGTGAGTTTCGAGATCACGCGCGAGAAACGGGAGGAAGCTCTCGATCACGGGATCGGTCTCCTCCTCGGCTTCACGAGTCGCATTGACGAGCAGCACCTTATCCCCTTCAACGAGGTAGCCCAGCTTGTCCCCGGGCTCAAGCTGCAGGAGTCTCCGCACGGCGGCGGGCAGTGTTGTCTGCGATTGGCCAGTCAGCCTGCTCGTGAACACCATGAGTGGGACCTCGACTGAGAGTCGACGAGTCTATTCGCCGGAACGACGGCCCCGAGAGCTAGAATACCAATGAGACCTCATGGAATGGTAATGGCGGACCATTGTCTCGTCAGGTATCAGCTATCACGTTTCTGGGTCAAATTGAAGAACGCTTTCACATATTTGCCTCCGGGAACCGCTCGCGGCTTCGGCCAATCCAGCGCGGGCGTCGGATAGTCAATTACTGGCCGCAGTTTCGCTACTGACCAGTGCGCGGATGCGTAGCTCGGGCGCATGGGCCACGATCCAGGCCACCGGCCGGACCGCCTCAGGTTTCGCGGCGTCCCCATCGTGCCAGAGGCCCCAAGCCGCGAAGCGCGGCAGGGAATCGCGCCGCACCTGCGCGGCAACCGAGGGCAGCGCGCGCACGACCCGGAAGAGCGGGCGCGCCGGGCGAACCGGCCTGCAGCACGCGGTCGCCGCTCGCAGGGCCTCCGCGGCATTCCCGGATAGCTCGTCGGCCCACGAGAGCAGAGCCCCGAGTACAGCCGACGCCTCGGCCGATCCTTCCTCGTCGGCGAGCGTCGCGGCGAGGACCGCGAGGCGTCGACCATTCACAAAGCTGTGGTGAGCCGCCAGCCACGAGGCAGCGACCACGAACAGCCGCTCGTCATCCGGGGCCACGCGTGCCGTAGCGATGATGAGCCCCTCAAGGTCGACCGGGCCAACTCCCGGCGCGGTGCTGAGGTACGCCCCGACGCGGGCCCAGGCGGCGGCGATTCGGCGCAGCGCGTCGAGGTCTTCCTTCGTGACCTCGCGATTTGGCATGTGTATACTCTAACCGATACCCACGGCGGGCGGCGAGGCCGATAACACGTCGCCCGCGGCTGTTGCACCTGAAAACCCATTTACCGATTTGCCGGGGAGCTGACTTGCCCTATCGCGACAGTACTGTCGCGAT
>PLEG01000359.1 GCA_003136975.1 Gemmatimonadota bacterium
ACCGGCGACTCGCCGCATGGAGTCGGCGATGACACCTGCAACCTTGAATCCATCTACGCCCTTGCCGGGGACAACCTGCACGTCGATTGCAGCGGGCAGTCCAAGGTTGAGAATCCGGTTTACAATGTCGGCGGGTTGAAAGGCGAACGAAACACCCGGAAATTTCTGCCTGAAGTCCCGCCGCAGTATCTCGATGTATTCCGAGGTAGAGCGTGAGCGTCCATCGTTGAGCGATACCAGAAGCTCGGCGTCAGCCGGTCCAATGGTCGCGTTATCGCCAGTCGCGAGGTTGATACTGCTCGCCGGAACGCCAACATTCGCAAGAACGAGCCCGAGATCCGCGGGTGGCACGTCCTGGTGAATCGCGCCCTCGATCTGTGCTATGATGGCTTCCGTCTGCTCAAGTCGCGTACCCGACGGTGCGCGGACGTGCACGCGAAACTGGCCGCCGTCCACGCGCGGGAAGAAGTCCTGCCCAACGAACGGCAACATCACGAGCGATGCGACCACGGCGCCGGCCGCGCCGGCCGCGACGCGACGACGGTGCTGCAGCGCAGTGGATAGCACGCTGCTGTACCAGCTGCGCAACCTGTCGAAGTGCGTTTCAAACCAGCGATTGATGCGCCAGAAGATGTCAGACACCGCGACACCGCCGTGATGGGCCGCGTACATGTCGACTTCCACCGGCAAGAGATACCGCACCATCAACGGCACGAGTGTCCGCGATAGGATATATGAGGCGATCATCGCGAATATCACAGCCATTGCCAACGGCTGGAATAGTGCGCCCGTCACGCCGCCTAGAAAAAACACGGGCGTGAATACTACACAGATTGCAAGTGTTGAAACGAATGCCGGTACGGCTATCTCATCCGCGCCATCCAGAATGGCCTGCATCAACGACTTGCCCATCGCCAGATTGCGGTGGATGCTCTCGATCGTAACTGTCGCGTCATCAACGAGTATGCCGACGGCGAGTGCGAAGCCGCCGAGTGTCATTACATTGATGCTCTGTCCGAGCGCCGCGAGGCATATGATCGACACGAGGATGGACAACGGAATGGACGTGGCTACCACCAACGTGCTACGCCAGCTACCAAGAAAGAGCAGGATCATCGCGGCTGTGAGGAGTGCCGCGATGATTGCCTCGCGCAGCACACCGCGGAGTGACGCGCGAACGTACAGCGATTCGTCGAGCATCAGGTTGAGCGAGACTCCATCCGGCAGCGCCGCTTTTACTGCCGGCAGCGCCGCCTTGATGCGCGCAACCACGTCGAGGGTCGAAGCGTTACCGTTCTTGAGAACGCTCTGGTATACACCGCGATGCCCATTCTCGCGTACCAGGTTGGTCTGCACCGCGTAGCCATCGCGAACCTGAGCCACATCGCGAACATAGACGGTCGTGCCGTTAACTGTCTTGATCGGAAGATCGTTGAGCATCGAAGCCACGTCCGGGCTCGAGTTCAGACGAACGTAGTACTCTCTGTCGCCGAATTTCGCGGTTCCAGACGGCAGCACCAGACTCTGGGCGTTGATGGCGTTGCTGACATCGGATGGCGACACACCCTTCGCGTACAGCGCGTCGGGATTGAGGTCCACCATGATCTGGCGCGCCTTGCCACCGTACGGCAGGGGCAGCGACGCGCCCTGCACGGTCGCGAGCTGCAATCGCATGGTGTTGGTCGCGAGATCGTACAGCTGAGTTTCGGACAGCGTCCGGCTGTCGACTCCAATCTGTAGCACCGGAACGTCCGTCGCATTGAAGCGAAGGATGATCGGCGGCTGAATTCCTGGAGGAAGATTCTTGACTGCGGTCTGAGAGGCCGACGTGATCTGCGCGACAGCGGTAGGGATGTCAGCGCCAGGCTGGAAATAGATCTTGATGATTCCAGTTCCGTTGATTGACTGCGACTCTATGTGCTCTATACTGTTGACGGTGGTGCTGTAAAATCGTTCAGCTGATGATACGACTCGTCGCTCCATTTCCTCCGGCGGCATTCCACCATACTGCCAGACGACGGTGACGAGGGGGATGTTGATTTCAGGGAAGATATCAGTCGACATCCGGAGCGCCGATACTACACCGAACAACGCGATCAATATCGAGATGACAACGAAGGTGTATGGCCGGCGCAGCGCCAGCTTTACGATCCACATCTATCTGAGCTCCCGGCCAAGCACACGCTCGAGCGTCGCTCGCGCTATCTGATAGTCGTAACGCGCCTGCACGAGCGATGTCTCAGCCTGGGCAAGATTGAGCTGCGACGTTACCTCGTCCAGAAATGTCGAAGCTCCGGCACGGTAGCGTACTTCCTGCACTCTTAGATCCTCGCGCGCCGCGTCCACTGCGTCGCGAGCATAGCCGATTCTTTGCGCCGCGACTGTCGCATCGTCGTATGACCGTACCGCGTCGGCACGCACACCGCGTTCAGTGTCGATCGCCGCCGAATGGGCGGCAGCTGCCTGCGCCTCAGCACGGGTTACGGCGGCCTGGCGCTGGAATCCATCGAATAACGGATATGAGACGCCCATCTGCAACGTCCATCCGCCAACTGGACGCGGATTCACCGACCGTTGCTCGAGCCAGCCGTAGCCGCCACTGGCAAGAATGGTGGGAAGATATTGAGCACGCGTTGCACTGATCGCGGCATCCGCCGATTGAGCATTGGCGACCGCGGCGCGGGCTACCGGTGCAACGCTCAGTGCATTCATCACCAGAATGTCACGCGACACCGGAAGCGAAAGCGAATCGTCGCTTGTCACTGGCGCGGCGTCGACGGGAGTATCACTGCCCACTGCTCGTGCCAGCGAGAATTGGCTCGATGTTCGCTCCGAGCTCGCTGTCGCCAACGCATTCCGTGCGGTCGCGAGAGCGACTCGCGCACGAAGAACGTCCGAGCGTGTCGTCGTGCCGGCGCGCAATCTGCTCTCCGCGTCGCGCATGGCGCGCTCCGCCTGAGCTACCTGCGCAGTCGCCACATCCACGAGCTCGCCAGCGCGCAACACGTCGAAGTAAACCTGCTTCGTCGCTAGCCTCACATCGTATTGCGTCGCGTTCAAGCTGGCGTCCGCGGCAACCTCCAGCGCGTCCGCGCTCCGTCGCTCGGCGCCTCGCCTTCCGCCGGTGAACACCGGCACTGCCGCCGAGATTCCGGAACCGTACAACTCATCGAACGGCCGGACAGTCGATGAAACAGGAATACCGTTGGTCACGCTGCTCGCACCCTGAACAGTCGTTCCGCGGCCCGCGCTTGAGGCGACGCCAAGGGATGGGAGGTACTGGCCAGTCACCATGAGACGGCTGGCACGGGCGGATCTCACCGTCGCCTGGCCCGCGGCAAGCGCAGGGCTCACCCGCGTAGCCATCGCCAGCGCCTCGGTGAGTGTGACTGTGCGAAGCGAATCGGATT
>PLEG01000104.1 GCA_003136975.1 Gemmatimonadota bacterium
TATTGCGCAACGGGATATTGCGCAACGGGATATTGCGTTGCGGGATCCTGCGAACCGCTCTGATATCGGTCAAGCGGCAACGCGTGACGGAACGCGTCATTGATCTTCCCGGGTAGCGGTGAGACTGTATTGGTGGGTGAGCCACTCAAAGCTTCAGGGAAAAGGTAGAGCTCGATGCGAGTAGCGGTCGTCGGTGGCGGGATCAACGGAGTGATGAGCGCATGGGCACTCCGAGGGCGTGGCCACGACGTCGCGTTATTCGAGCGTGGCGCGTTGATGGGCGCGACGAGTGGCGCCTCCAGCAAGCTGCTGCACGGCGGCCTGCGATACCTCGAGCAGGGCGACGTGCGGCAGGTGTACGAGGGATTGCACGAGCGGCGTTGGTGGATGCAGCGCGCACCTGAGCTCACGCGACGGGTCGAGCTCTTCCTGCCGCTGTACAGCCACGCACCGCATGGACGTCTCGCGCTCGCCGCCGGACTCACTGCATACGACCTACTCTCCGGCCGCACGACACTCGGCCGCCACCGATGGTGGAGCAGGCAAAACCTCCCCACACGCGCAAGCGAGTTAAAGTGCGACGGACTGCGCGGCGCGTTCTCGTACTGGGATGCACAGATGGACGACTCTGCGCTCGGCCGCTGGGCGGCGGACCGTGCATGTGACGACGGCGTCGTGATTCATGAAAACACCGACGTCACACACATCGCGCGCGATGGCGAGCTGCGTACTACACACGACGCCTTGCGCTTCGACGTGATCGTGAACGTCGCGGGGCCGTGGGCGCGCGCATTGCTGGACGCGAGCGAAATTCCATCGCACACCCAACTCGATCTCGTGCGCGGCTCCCATCTCATCGTGAACAGACCGACCGAGGCCGGCTTCGCGCTGAACCTGCCGTCGGATGGCCGACTCGTGTTCGTGTTGCCGCATCACGGACGCACACTCCTTGGAACAACGGAAGTGCGCCAGACACTCGACGAGCCCATCGTGTGCAGCGTCGCCGAGCGTGAGTACTTGCTGGATGCGTACAACAATTTCTTCGAGAACCCAATCCGCGATACGGACATCGAGACGACGTTCGCGGGCGTGCGGCCGCTGGTGGACACTGGGAAGTCCGCGCACGCGCAGCGGCACGGAGAGACGATCGAGGTGGAAGGAAGTGTCGTGAGCGTGTTCGGTGGGAAGTGGACGACGTCGCGGTTGTTGGGAGAGCGGGTGGCGGATGCAGTGGGGAAGTGTACCAGGCGTGGAACGTCGCGCCTGAACTAGCGAGAGTTCCGCTTCTGCGCTTCGACGTATGTACGTAAAACGTCGTGAATGCGAGACTGATAGCCAGGCCCCGCAGCCTGAAACGCCTCGAGTACGTCTGGATCCACTCGGATCGAAATAGCAACCCTCGTCCGCGACTGGCGTTGGGCAGCGCGCGCCAGCATGCTGTCTGTCCAAATCGGATTGTCCGCATCTTCACGGGCATTGCGTTCGATCTCTGACTCGGACATCGAGCGCAGCCGCTCCCAGTCCGTCGTCGTACCGGTGCCGACCTTAGCGCGGATACGCTTGGTAGCAGGCTTTTCTCTCTTTCCGGCTCGCTGTGCGGGCCGAGATGATCCGTGTGACATTTTCCCTCTCTGTGTATGCAACCGAGATCACGACACCGTTGATCTCGCCCATTGTTAATATCCGCCTTCAACGCATGGATTAACGTGACAGGATCGCACTGCGCCGCGCACGACATCCAACACGCGGAACATGTGCAACACCCAACACGGAACTCTCCCCGCCCATCAGTGTAGAATCCATCGCGGCCTGACTTCCATCACCACCAACCTCGCCGCCCTTTCCTTGACTTCCCCACACCCTCGGGCTAACGTACCAACAGGGAGTCGCGTCCCGACAATCAGCACCAGACGTTTCTGGCGTATGCATGCCACTCGTTCTGACCGTGTCCAGATTTCGGCAAACGCGATTTTTTTGCTTAATGGAGATCACCTGATGTCGACTTCAATTCAACGCGCGGATCTCGATCCGACTTGCGGCAACGGCCGAGCCATGGCCTGCCGTCCGGTCGGTGTCCGCACGCCCAAACGAGTCGACTCGAGATGGATGATGCGCCGGAGTACACGCTCCAACCGCGTCTCAGCCATGCGATCGCACACATCCCCCAATAGCAGCAGGACGGGAAGCCAGGAGATCCGCTACAGCGGCTGATCCGGCTCACAGTCAGAGGCGAGTTCTTCTCGCCAACTCGACACCCCGCCTGCGCTTTCCAGCCAGGCGGGGTTTTTCGTATCCACCATGCACTTCCTCAAAAAATCGAGGAGATGCGCCGACGGTACGCAATGATGAAAGCACCAGCAACGCGACTCTCGATTCCATGCTGCGCGCCACCAGCGAGCTCCGATCGCATAAAACGCAAGGACGGCGAGGCTGAGACACCCGATGGAGCCAGGACTAACCGATCTGAAAGTGGCAAGAATCAACGAAATGAAACAATGCATTGAAAGTGACGCGGAGCTATTCAGGGCGGTACAACGCCGGACGGATCTCAGCGACGTGGTGCCCACCGTGCTCGATGTGCTGGAGCGCGATCCGCTGACGTCGGCGGGATACTTTCGTGGCGACTTGCTGCGAGCGCTGATCGACTTGCCCGCAGAGTTCTGGCGACGCGACTGCGTTTCGTTCAAGCGCTATCAGGCAGTCGTTCGCGCGGGGGCAATTGCGCGAAGATCGCTGCCCAGCGCGGAACGGATGGCATTCTGGACGGATGTGGAGGCGTAGGGCGCGCACGCATCCGCACGTATCACGATTAACGGAATTACATACAGGAGGAAGGACGATGAGATCGACCGGAGCCATATCGAGTGCACAGTTGCATGAGCTGGAAGCGGATATCCGCGACGAGTTGGCCCGCATCGAGCGCTCGCTCGCGCACGAGGCCAGCGACGAGGCGCTCCTCACGGCTGATGGTACCTCGCTGCGGGTTGCACCGGGGTTCGGCACCGACGCCGGCCTCACCGTGACGCTGACAGGAAGAGTTCATGCGCGGCACATGGAGCTGAGCGAGGCGTTGCGGCGCATCACCGACGGGCGTTACGGTGTGTGCGGTCACTGCGGCGCGGCCATCGCCTACGGAAGGCTGCTCGTGGTCCCGGAAGCCACGACCTGTCTGGAGTGCAGGTAAAATGGGCTCGGATAGGAAGCGCCTGGTCATGTGGCGACGCTTAATGTTGATGCATGCAGCCGCCAGACAATCGCTCGATTCCGTCGCTGATGTCGCCACACCGCGACCCGAGTGGGAAGTTTCGGAACCCGTGGCCGGGAGCAAGCCCGCATGGACTTCGTGACTTTCTGAAGTGGGTGTCGGAACGCCGTCGCACGCGGCGCACGCTTTCTTCAGCACCAGCATTTCCGTCTGCCATCCCGGCATTTTCAGCACCCCGCGCGGCGCCGGACGATGTGATCGTTACCTGGGTCGGTCACTCCAGCTTTCTCCTTCAGATCGGATCGACCAACATTCTGTTCGATCCGATCTGGAGTGAAAGAGCATCGCCGGTGAGTTTCGCGGGACCAAAACGCATGGCCACACCCGGCGTCGATTTCGATTCCCTTCCGCCAATCGATCTGATATTGCTGTCACACGATCATTACGACCACCTGGATCGCGCGACTGTCCGCCGTCTTGCCGCCGCTCATCCGCGCGCAGAATGGATAGCGCCACTCGAGGTTGGAGAGTGGCTCCGAAAGCGTAACGTGACGGTGACCGCCGAACTGGACTGGTGGCAGAGCGTGCGCACGCACCAGCTCGACGTGACGTGCACGCCGGCTCAACACTTCTCCGGCCGCCGGCCAAACAACCGCGACTCCACGCTCTGGTGCGGCTGGGTGATCCGCGCTGGCGGTCGTGCCGTTTTTTTCGCCGGAGACACTGGCCGTCATCCCGAGTTTACCGCAATCACTCAACGGCTCGGCCCTTTCGATGCCGCACTTTGCCCATCGGCGCCTACGATCCGCGCTGGTTCATGGGACCCGTGCACATGGCGCCCGAAGAAGCGGTGTCAGCGTACCAGGACATCGCGGTCGCCAACGTCGGTCGCCGCTGCAGCTTCGTTGCGATGCATTGGGGAACGTTCAAGCTCACTGACGAGCCAATGGACGAGCCACCCATGCTCACGCGCGCTGCGTGGGATCGAGGCGGCCTTGATCCCACGCTGTTGTGGATTCCGGCTCGCGGAGAGACTCGGCGCTTCTGAGTGCGCGGGAGACGGGAATGACGAGGGGTGGCGCGGAGACGGTGCATCGCAATATCGTCGGCCATGGATTCCCGCATTCGCGGGAATGACGACACTCAACAACGCAGGCTTCCCAATGGATTCCCGCGTCCGCGGGAATGACGGGGGACTCCTGTACTCGTCCTCCGCGGGGATCCATGGCCGACGATAACCCGGTGTACTCGCCTCGCAGGAGTCCTGTATTGCCTCGGATGCGACCTACCGGATGACCGACACCGGCGTCACGATTAGGTGCAGGTTGTGGTTGATCCGGACGCCGGTGATTCCGTTGAGCGGCGCATTCTTGCCCGAGATCGTGGTGATCGGAACGCCGTTGACGCTGACGTTGGCGGCCTTGCCGCTCACATCGATCTTGATTCCGTAGAGTCCCTTGCCAGCGGCATCCTGCTTGGGAATCGATGGATGCGCGGTCCAGGCGGTTACGGTGCGCGTGTTGGCTCCGTCGCGAACTTTCACCATGAACTTTCCGTCGCCACGAACTATGAAGTAGCTGTATCTGGCGTTGGGCGCGTTCAGATTGGAGCCGCCAACGAACACGCCGAACGCCTCCGGGTGCGATGGCGCCTCGACCTGCTCGAATGTGGCGGAAACACTGTATTTGTTCGCCGCAGTGTCCCTGGGAGAAAACAGAATATGCGCCGGTCCGGTCTTCACTTCCCAGCGGCCCGGCTCCTTCTCCGAATACGACACGTCCGAGACTTTCGCGTTCGCATGATCGAACGCGGCGCTGTAGCCCGCGGGCAGTCCAGCGCCCGTGGCTGCGTGATCCGTATCTGCACCCGCCGGTGCGGCAGTCGCGGTGATCTTCCCCGCGACTGGTGTGCTGTTCGACGCCGAGTTGTCGCCCTTGCCGCAAGCTGTAACACCGAGTGCGGCACCCGCCGCAACGACCGTTAGTAGCACGGTCCAGATATTCTCGCGAGTCAGTCGTCGAGTGGTTTGCAGCATTCCGCGTGCTCCGTCGTGATTGAAGAGTGATGTGAGTCGATGAGTTGCACGGAAAGATATCGCGCGAATTGTGCGAATAACTCTTGCGCGTTATACATTTGTGCGCGATTCTTGCTTGGATTCACGTGAGATTGTTTAACATCGTTCTGGAGTAGAGCATGGCAACTAAGAAATCATCCCGTAAGAGCTCGAGCCGTAGTGCCGGTTCTCGGACCGGCGCAAAACGCGGATCGAAGTCGAAGGCGTCGAAGAGCACGCGCAAGACTGTCGCCCGCAAGGCATCGGCTCGCAAGGCCGGCGCTCGCAAAGTCACACGCAAGAGCACCCGTAAGAGCGCCGCCAAGAGCACGCGCAAGACTGGAGCACGCAAGGCCGGCGCGCGCAAGACGGGAGCCCGCAAGGTTACCCGTAAGCGCACGGCAACAAAGACGGCAGCCAAGCGTGGACCGGCACGTAAAAAGAGTGCGGCCCGCAAGTCAGGCGCTCGCAAAGCCGGCGCTCGCAAGACCACTGTCCGTAAGGCATCCCGCAAGACCACACGGAAGAGCACGCGCAAGCAGTCGCCAGTCGCGCGGGTGAAGCGCGTCGTAGCCAGCATCGCCGAGCAGGCGACTCACGCGGCGGAGACCACCGTGAACGCGGTAACCGATTTCGTGCAGGAGAAGTTCTAGCGCTTCTCGCGCTAGAGATATGCGATTGTCGCAGACGCGACGATCGCACGCCGGATAGCTCAGCTCACGCTCAGCTACTCCGGGCGCCCTGGCTGGGGCGAGGTTCCGGGACCAGTCCCCAGCCAGGCGCGCACCTCCTCAAAGACGCGCTCACGACCGTAGTCCACAGTTATTATGTGGCCTCCATCACGCGTCAGAACCAGCTTCTTCGATTCCATCCGCAGCTGGGCGAACGCCCGCCGCGCGCCATGTAACGAGACACGGTTGTCATCCTCGGATTGGATGAATAGCGTCGGCGCTGTTATCCGCGCCAGCGAGCCGCGGCCTTTCCCTACCAGGCGCGATAACTCGCGTACAGAGCGCCCTGTCACCGTTCCATACGACAGATTCGCCTTACGCTCAACGGGGTCATGGATGGACTGTGGACTTGCCGCCCTGATCGGCCCCACCACATCGCTCCACAACGGTGACGTGGCGGACAGCCAACGCAGGTGCCGCGGCATCGTGAGATACGGTGCGATCAGGACCAGCGACGGGAGATCACGTACCTCGGCGGCAAGTATCGCGGCGATGGTGCCGCCCATCGAAAGGCCGCCCACCGCGACCCATCCGCAACGCGCGCGCAGGGCGAATAACTCGGCGGTTGCGCTGTCCAACCACTCCGTGTGGGACGACGCATCCAGCATCTCGATGCTGCGGCCATGCCCCGGCAAAAGCGGGACACGTACGTCAAACCCGCGCTCGTGTAGATGCCGGGCGAGATATGCTAGCGTCTGAGGTGTGTCGCCGAATCCATGCAGGAGGAGGATCGCCCGCGGGTTGCCGGCGCGCAGATCGAGCGGACCTGCGCCTGGAATTATGTCTGCTATCGGAGTGGAACCAAAATGCGAACTGCGACTTGCCAACCCCGCTACGCGCGAGCCGATTCCCGGGTCATGGGCAAGGGAGTCTGCTCGTCGTACCGCGGCGCATGAAGACGGGATGTCAACTGCTGGGTATCAATAACAAAACACGAGCCGGCGCGCGTCGCCACCCCACCGCTCACCATCCGGCTCAATGCCAAGGCGATCGATTCCCGGGTGGCACCCACCATTTCACACAGAAGGCGGTGGTGCGACGGGTCCAGCTTGAGCGTCGCGTCGTCCACCATGAAGCCGGTGTCCTCACTCAGACGCATGAGGACCGACACAAGCCGGTCCTCCACGTTCAACGAGGCCAGCTCCTGCAGCCGCTCGAGGAGCGTGCTGCGCTCGGCCATGATCTGGCCGATAAGCGATATCGCGTGCGCTGGCTGCTCCCGTAGAAAGGCGCGGAACTGCTCGCCGCCCAGGTGCAGCGTCTCGACCCCGTCGGCCGCCTTGGCGTCCGTGACGTAACAACCACGCGGGGCGAGCCCTTCGGCGCCAAATGTCTCGCCCGGCATCGCCATCCCGCTAACGAAGCCCCGCCCACCCTTCATGGGGCTTCGCAGCACGACGTGGCCGTGGAGGACGATGAAGACTCCATCCGCGGCTGTACCGCCGCGATACACCTCGAAACCGCCAGGCCAGTGGGCTTTTGCGCCGAACTGAGTCGCTGCTATTCGCTCACTGAGCGAGAGCCGCGGAGTCCGGCGCACCGATGCTACATCATCCATGCCTCACGGTGTTCGCAAGCTTCGCGCCGCTGAGTCGAGGAGCCCCGCCGCCCTGAGAAAACGCTGCGAAAGGTCTGCTATCTCGCGTACAGACAGAGCCTGGTCACCGGCTTTTACGGCCTCGTTGATACTAGGCAATCCGATGTTCGAATAGCCGTTATCGTTGTCCGCCGCGTAGATCACGTTGTGGAACCATTCACGCTTGGTGACCGGCAGCCCCTCAGGCCGGACGAACGCACGCTCGACCTGCATGAGTGTCTCATTTGCCTGCTTTCTCGTCGCGGGCGATACTCCCCTCGCCAACGCCGCGTCACGGACCGCATTGAAATCAGCGGCCGATTTTTCCATCACATTGATGGATGAATCGAGCGCACTGGTCGACACGTTCCCCCATTTGTTCGCTGCTATGTTCTTCGCCGCTGTCGCGGTGAGTCCACGCATCGCGCGCGCGTATTCCACGTAGTCATACGGAATGATGTCAGCGTCGGCCATCCGCATGAGCGCAACGGCGCCGAGTACGCCCATCGCCGCGTGATACTTGAAGCCAGGATCGCCAAACTTGCTCATCCAGTGATAGGAATCGAATGCCGAGTGGTACACGCCCATCGGTCCGCCGAATCCCCAATCCGCAATTGGAATTCCGAGATGATTGTAAAAGCCTGCGAAGTCTGAGCCGCCACCGGGATCGCCGATTTCGGGCTGTGCGGTATCTGCGGTGATGCGGTCCGTTCTACGCCACGCATCGTACACCGATCCGTTTCCTTCAGGACTCGCGACGACCTTGGTGACGTCACGAAAGAACGGACGCAACGATGGTGATCCACTCGCGCCTAGCGCTGGGCCGGTCGCCACTTCGTCGAAGTTGATGTATGCCGCACCGTTTTTGGAGAGCCGCGCGGAATCTTGCTCGACGAACTCGGTGGATCCCATCAGGCCCCATTCCTCCGCATCCCACGACGCGAAGATTATCGTGCGCTTGGGCCGATAGCCCTGCTTCATGAGGTCGCCGATGGTGCGCGCGGCCTGGAGCACACTCACAGTTCCACTTATGTTGTCGGCGGTTCCCGGACCCCACGCATCACGATGACCGCCAATTATCACGAGCTGGTCAGGAAACTCCGAGCCGCGAATGGTGCCGAGCACGTCCCAGATGTCCTTGTACGGATGAGTCGCGGCATCAGTGGTCACGACGACACGAGCGCGAACCGGACCCGGCCCAACGTGGTATCGGAACGGCAAGCCACCCTGCCATCCGCGCGGAAGCTCACCGCCGCCGCGCACATCACGCAGCAGCTCCGCGGCATTCTTGTACGACGCTGGAATTACCGGAATGCGCGGCAGGTTCGTTTGATCGAGTGGTACACGCTTGGCACCTGGAAGACTGGGATAGTCCGGCGTGGTTGGATCGCCGTTGTCGTTGTAGACGCTACCACGCTGCACGCCCGTCCAGGGACGCATCGGGCCTTCCGGATATATGTCGCCGCGCGCGAATCCGTCATCAGCCGGATCACTGTAGATGACGAGCGCGACCGCTCCATGCTTTTCCGCTTCGCGTGCCTTGATTCCGCGATAGGAACGCCCGTAGCGCGCGATCGCGATCTTTCCTTTTACTGAAATGCCAAGCGAGTCGAGCGTCTTGTAATCCTCGATCAGGCCGTAGTTCACATAAACCACGTCGCCGGTTGCATCGCCAGCGGCACCGTAACCGTTGAAGGTTAGAATCTGCGGGTAGCTCGACGACGTTGTGTCGCCCGCGATCGGGCCCTCTGATAGCGACAGCTCAGTCGCATTGGGAGCAACGCGGTATAGGTGAACGCTCGTTGGATGCGGCATGTAGATGCTGTAGGTACGGATTTCAGGAGTGATTCCGTACTTCTTCAGCTCGCTCGCGAAAATGTCACGGGTTCGGGCCTGCGCGGGGGTGCCAGCCATGTGTGGCTCTCTGGACAACTCGCGCGACAACGCGTCGGCGCTGGAAGGCGACGCTAGAGTCGCGGCCTTTGCCTCCAACGCGTGCTGTTGCTGCGAGCCGGCGGACGTGAAGCCAACGATAGGCGGAGTGGTGGCCTGCGCCGAAGCGATGGATGCAGTTGCGAGTGACAGCGCTAGCGCAGTCGTGATCTTGGAAATTGTCATTCGGATTCGTTCAGTTCCTCAAGTGCATGTCGAATGGCCGCGCGAAGCTCCGCTTCCGGATCTTCGGCGCCGGAAAGAGCGGCGGTGAGTTTGGAAAACTTGGTTGTCATCTCCGACTCGACGAATCGCTCGGCGTCGTGAACGCCAAGCATCATCAGAGATGCTGCGGCAAGCTCGCGGAGAAGGTTGAGCGTGTCCGGCGAAAGGGCGGACAGCGATTCAGGAACCGGTAACGCTACGGCGCGCTCGCGCCGGCGCCTTGGCGCCTCGAACATCGCGGACACGGGCGCGAGCGTCACAACAAAGGAGCCAGCCGTGTGCTCCTCCCATTTGGTTATGACGTTACGGCGTCTCAACGACGGAAACAGCGCGAGTATAGTCTGACGCACCACAGCCACGCCGTCCTCGCTTCCCTTGCCGCGCCCGGTGATGACGAGTAGCTCGCCCGCGTGCTCGACCTGCTTCGCGCGAATCCAGCTATCGGCCCGCGCGCGCGCCTCATCCGCTGTTGGCAGCGACTCGCGCAGATTGAGCGTTCGCGACGGGCCGAAGCGAACTTCGTCGAACGCCTTCTGAATGTGGGTCGGATATCCGCGTGACATCTCCTGCAACTTATCGCGAAACCGCGTAGTTGGCGTCCCGCGCCATCACTTCAGCGCCGCCGTTAGCGCGTGGCCGTCCAGTTTCTCGAGTGACCTGACGCCGGCAACTCGCGCCAGTGTCGGCCCCATATCCACTACCCGCACACGCTCCGCATACTTGCCAGGCTTGAACGGAGCACCGTAAAAGATCATGGGGACGTGTGCGTCGTAATCGTACGGCGACCCATGCTCGGCGCTTCCACCCGGCTTGCCCCAGTAGCTGTACGGCGTAAGTGTCACCACAAGTGCAAAGACTGAATCGCTGTCGAACATGTGAAGCCAGCGGCGAGCGACATCATTATGCACCGTGTCGGCGTGAATCAGATCGCGTATGCGATCGGCGCGCCGCACGCCGGGTACTTTCAGCACGGTATCGCGAAACGCAAGCACCAGTGAATCAGCGTTGACATGGGCAGCGGCCAGTGCATGGCGATTGATCATCACGACGCCGTCGCTGAACGCGAATGCATTCTTCTGCACACCCATGGCCTGCAGCGACGTGCGCACCTGAGCGACACGCGGCCCTACATCAACGTAGGTTGCGCCCGCGTTCGGGTCGTGAACGTGCACGGTGGGATATGGCGCAACCGCGTGGTCGGCAGTTAGCGCGAATATGATGTTGCGGTCGCTACGGATCGCCTTGAGCGAATCCATAAAAGCGCCGAGCGAGCGATCGAGTCGCAGTATCTGATCGTGTTGCTCCCGCGAGTCCGGACCGTATGCGTGGCCAATGTAATCCGTGGTCGAGAGCGATATCGCGAGCACGTCGGTATGCGGGCCAGCGCCAAGCTTCATCGCGCGCGCACCCGCGAGTGCGACCTCGAGCGTTATCTGATCCATCCATGGAAAACTCGATAGCGACTCGAGCGCGCGCGCAGTATCGGACGATATGACATGCGGGAACATGAAATCGTTGCCGCCATTTTCGACCGGAATGCTGTCAGGCTCGGAGTATTCGCTCTTGCTGAGCAACGGGTTCCAGGTCTTGCCGGTGAAGCTCGCGGGCCTGCGCGTTGCATTGTATGCATTGAGCCATGCCGGTAACGCGGCCGCGTAGTACGTGCTCGTAGTGAACGTTCCGTTCGTTGCATACCAGAATATCGGCGACCGGGACTTCCCGATCGGCAGTATGGCACCGCGATCCTTGCGCGACACTGATAGTGAGCGCGAGCCGGGATCTGCTGCCTGGATCCAGTCCGTAAGCGTTGTGCCGCGAAGGCGCGACGGCGACGCGCCAGCTCCGGGGGCGTTCACCAGCGTGACCGTTGTATCATTGACGCCCAACGAATTCATCACGATTCCATTATGAACCGGAAAGCGTCCCGACATCGTTTCCGAATGGCCCGGTGCAGTCTCGGTTATCGCGTGGTCCTGGAAAGCGTTCGTGAATACCGCACCACCTCGGTAGAGCCTGCCAAGTCCACCGGTGAGCTGCGGCAGGAAGCGTGTGAGATAGTCAGGTCGCATCTGATCGACCGTTATGAAGACAATCAGATCCGGCTTTGGCGACACGGCAGAATGCCCGCGGCTTGCCTGCTGCGCGTCTGCTGTGGCGGCCACGGCTGCTGCGGCGGTAAGCAGGACGATTACTGTGGCGGCGATACGCATTTGTAAAAGATACGCCTCGCGGCTCTCGATGGGGCTTACCTCGCGCGCTGCCGAGACTTAAATAGACGCATCAATGCTGCGCTTTCCTATCGCCGGGCTCTGCCCCGCAAACGCCCAGGCTTCGTCCCAAATTCACGCGCCGCACACCGTCCTGGTGCTCGGTGGCGGTGCGATGCGCGGTATGGCACACATCGGCGTGATTCGCGCCCTCGTCGACGCCCGAATTCAGATTGACGCGATAGTCGGCACCAGCATAGGTGCGCTTGTCGGCGCGCGGTGGGCCACTGGCGCCTCAGTAGCTGAGCTGGAGGCCGACGCACGGGATGTAACGGAGCAGGCCGTGCTCAAGCGCAACCTGAAGGCGTACATGATTGGCGGTGTTGCCCAGCCGTCGATATATGATGGCGAACACTACCGCGATCTGATTCAACGAATCATCGCGCCAGCAACATTCGCTTCGCTCGTGCGCCCGCTGCGCGTCAACGCACTATCGTTACGAAACGGAGATGAGCGCTGGTTCGGATCCGGCGTGGATACCACGCTTACTCTCGTCGATGCCGTGTATGCTTCAGGCGCGATTCCTCTCATCTTCCCGCCACTCATGTTGCCAGACGGTGACATCGTCGTGGATGGCGGTCTCAAGACGATGGTCGGCCTACTCGAGGCCATCCGCTGGGGTGCTCGGCGCATCATCGCGATCGACGTGAGTGAAATCATCACGGCCGACGATATAGCATGGCAACGCCAGGGCCTGGTTGGAATTCATGGCCGCGTGGTGCAGATACTCGCCGAGCCGCAGCGCGCATTCATCCAGGCGGCCAGAGAACGAGTGCCAACGCTGCACATCCGGCCCCCGGTGAATGAATGGCCGTCATTCACATTCTCCGCCACGCCAGAGCTGATCGAAGAGGGATATCTCGCGGTCAGGGACGCACTGGCTGCACCGTCATCTGCGTCATTTCACTCCGCTGCTCCGGTCGGTCCGGCCATCGTAAAACGGAAAGCGTAGCAAGAACGAGCTAGATATCCTCTCGAACGACTGTTCGAGAGGCATGATCCGACGTGCTGGGAAAGCGCGAATCTGTTCCGATCCCTGTCACCTTCAATCCGCGCTCACGCGCTGCATCGACCAGCGCATCGCTCACTTCATCACGATTCACCAACCGGGCGAGCGGCACCACGGATGTCTTTCCTTTCGTGTTAACCAGGCGCGCCTGTTTCGCATCCAGCCGCAACTCCACGATCTCCGACCACTGCACGTCGAACCGCTTGAACTTGTTGAGTCGCATTCTGACGCCGTGATTCGTAATGGTGAGAGCGCGACGATGTTCGAGTCGCTCCATCAACAGCGCGAGTGTAAGAGTGAGCAGTCCCGCGAGTATCGTGGTGACGCCGAGCGCGAAGTGTGATTGTCCGAATGTGAACTGCGCTGAGTGCAACTTGTGTATGCCCTCAACTATCGCCGCGAGCCCACCGAAGATACCGACCACATTCGAGCTGGTCGAGGTTGCGTCCTGCTTCCGCCGCATGCGAATCACGCCGTGGATAACGGCGATGGCGAGTGCGGTGGCAGCTACAGCGTTCAGTACAACAAACGCATCCACCTTGTTGTGGCCATACGCTATCTGCACTGCGTTGAGCAGCGTAAACGCGGTCACGGCCTCCGTCGCAAGCTCACCAAGCTCGCGGCGGCGCATTCGCGCATCCTCCAGGTGAATTACTCGATCAGGCTGATCTACATGAGATTGTTCTGGATGAGTCATCTGGATGCGCGAGACGTGACATGAAGGACCGCCGAGCCCGCTACACCGCGTCGCTCAGGCTC
Organism: Gemmatimonadota bacterium; assembly: GCA_003136975.1. Lineage (GTDB taxonomy): Bacteria > Gemmatimonadota > Gemmatimonadetes > Gemmatimonadales > Gemmatimonadaceae > Fen-1247. Next base: position 13,758 of record PLEG01000104.1, read on the forward strand.
GTGAAGTCGAAATCCTTCGCCTTGACCGCTGGAACGACTATCGGACCGCCAGCTTCCGTTCCACCAATCCGCACGGGAAGGCCGAGTGCTTCGACGTTGTTGAGCATGAACAACGGGGAATCGTTGAATCG
>PLEG01000174.1 GCA_003136975.1 Gemmatimonadota bacterium
AGATCGAGGCTGGGACCTGCTGGGCGCCGAGAGCTAGACCGGAGAGGGAGCGCGCAGCGGCAACCACGGCGAATGAACGGGCGTGTAGGGGCATGGATGGGAGTCGGGGTTCGTGTCCGGAGCTGCTGACCGCGTCAAGCGTAGCTCGTGCTTTGGCACCCCGCAAGGCGACGTCTCGCGCACCAATGCTTCGCGCTATCCCCTATTTCTCCGAAGGGATTCGGCGCGCGACCACAACGAGATTTCGAAACGGGTATGCCGTCAGACATCCCAGGACGTGTGCCCGTGGAACGTGACGTTTTCCAGGGACACGACGGAGGTTGCATTCACGCGGGCTCAGCCGCTTGGAGATGCGACAGGCGTGGGAACTAGCCCGGCGCTGCTGCCCGCAGCTGCCAATTACCCCTGCGTACGAAAATTGACGCTTGCGGAGGATTCCCGTACCCATATCTTTGCCGCGTAGCTCACGCACCTCTGGGAACCATCGGGCCCTAGCGCGGAGCGCGCATTGTCAATTGTAGCTCGCACTGTTTTGACCGACGGCACTGTGCGACGACTCGCCATGCTAGTGGTGTTGCTCACGACAACACCAGGCATGCAAGCGATGACCCAGCACGCGTCAAGCGCTCGGTCAGTCGCGACAGCGCCGACCGCGCCGACGCTGTCGAACCCTCCGGTGCTGAAAAACATCTCATCGAAGACTGGGACGGTCGAGGTTACGATCACCGCCGCGCCTGCACGACTCGAGCTCGTCCCGGGGAAACTCACCGACGTTTACGCCTACAACGGCAGCGTTCCCGGGCCGACGCTGGAAGCGCACGAAGGCGATCGGGTGATCATCCACTTTCGGAACAACCTGCCCGAGGCGAGCACCATTCATTGTCATGGGGTGCACCTCCCCGCCGCGATGGACGGGAGCCCATTCGGACTTATTCCGGCAGGCGGGCACTTCGACTACGAATTCACGATCAAGCGCGGAACCGCGGGCACATACTGGTACCATCCGCACCCCGACGTACGTAGCGAGTATCAGGTCGCGATGGGACTCTTTGGCGCGCTCATCGTTCGTGCCAACGACGATCCAATTGCCGCGATCCCTGAACGGCTGCTGATCCTTTCCGACAATCGCTTTCGCCCCGATGGCGCAATCGACTTCCCCGACTCCAACTCGGTGCAGGCGGAGGTGGATGAAGAGAATGGACGTGAAGGCAACGTATTGTTTGTGAACGGACACATAATGCCAACGCTGAGCATCCGCAGCGGAGAGGTGCAACGCTGGCGTGTGATCAATGCATCCCCGTCCAGGATATATCGGCTAGCAATTCCCGGGCAGACGCTTGTACAGGTTGCAAGTGACGACGGGCTGTTGGAGCATCCTGTGGAGATGAAAGACATTCTATTAGCGAACTCGGAACGCGTGGAGCTGCTGGTGCGCGGGACGGGACCGCCGAGCAGCCAGACCGAACTCCAGACGCTCCCGTACGACCGGTACATGCCGCAGACGCGACCACCGAATTGGAATGCCACGCATTCACTTGTCACACTGCGCTACAGCGACGCACCGCCAATGCCGCCGGTCGCTGTCCCGGCTGTTCTTCGCGTGATTCCTGCACTCGATACGATGAAAGCAGCCGCGACGCAGGTGATCGTGATGAGCCAGGGTCTGATCAACGGCCGGATGATGGACATGAATCGCGTGGACGTGCACGCGACGCTTGGCACAACAGAGATATGGCAGTTGGAGAACGTTGTGGGAATGGATCATCCGTTCCATCTACATGGATTTCAGTTCCAAGTCCTGGATCGGAATGGCGTGCCAGAAAAGTTCCGAAGCTGGAAGGATGTGGTCAACGTACCCAAACACGAGAGTGTGCGATTTATCGTGCAATACACTGACTTTCCGGGGAAGTGGATGTTCCACTGTCACATCCTCGCACATGAAGATCACGGAATGATGGGCGTTCTCGAAGTGCAATAACCCACGCAAGGAGGAAAGGATGACGCGAACCTTCCATTTTGCACGACGGTGTTTCGGTACGGTGATTTCGATGGGCTCGCTTGCGGGTTGCGTTCAGCAGAGTCCGGCCATTGCGGGTCGAGCTAATTTCGCGTCGACACAGGGGACACAGGCTTCCGCGGACCAGATTCTGCTCGGGCGCGCGCTTGTATTGAACCACGACTGTGCCGGTTGTCACGGCGGTGCGAGTCCTCAATCGGTTGACTGGCTCGCCGGAAGGAAAACACCAGCTCAGGGGGAATTCCTGATTGGTCCGTGCGCTCTCACGCCCGGCGCCACGCCATGTTTCAGGACGATGGCGCGCAATCTGACTCCCGACAACGCCACCGGCCTCGGCAGATTCAGCGAGCGTCAGATCTTCAATGCGCTACGCTATGGCTTGCGCGTAGAGGACACGCCGGATGTCGATATAACGTCCGGGACACCGGGTGTTGGAAATTTTCCAACACATCCGCGATACATAGCACCACCCATGCCATGGCCGGGTTGGCGATACATGTCCGACAAGGAACTGTACTCGATCGCCGCCTACCTCAAGCACGCTGTCAAACCAGCGATTAACAAAGTGCCGGATAGCGAAGGTCCGCCGGATTTCTGGGCGAGTGTGTACACGGTGGACAATATAGGACCGTATCCACCTCCAGCGTTTCCAGCAGCGAGCGAGCGCATCCCGCAATAATGGAGGGCGCGATGAAAAGGCGCCGTGAATTGCCCTGACACCCGCGCTGCTCGTTACTTGCAACTCGCGTTGCCGGCGTCAGCGACGCACAGAATGCGAGCTCCTGACCGGGACTACGCGCCCTGCTTGCTGGTCGCCACCAGATTTGCTGGGCGGTGTATCGCTGGCACCAGCTCATTCACCACGTTGCGGAGATATGTCGCGGCGTCTTGGTCGTGCTCAGGATCCCAATCCGCCGACAATTCCTCGAAGTGCGCGCGCCGCGCCGCTATAATGCGCTCGAGCACGTCGCACCCTGCATCCGTCAACATCGAGCTCGGCTCGGAAGCACCAATGCTTTCTGCGCTCCGAATCAATCCGCGATCGCGCAGCTCCGCGATCGCGGATTCGACTCGATCGTGTGACACTCCGCGCGTGTTTGCGAGCGCCAGCACGTCTTCGTAACGCGTGCTCTCAATGCGCACGAGCATCCACGCCGCGAGCGGGCTCAAGGTCTCTCCCGCTCGCCGAACGATCAGCTCAATGTGCTCCCGCTGTACGTCCCGATCGGCAAGCTCCGAGAGTGCGGCATACAGTTCCCGGACGCCAGCGCCCGGGCCGGAGAGCCGACCGAAGGTCTCGCCCGTCGTATTGCCGGCCTCTTCCGCTACGATTGCCACTGCTGCGCGCAGCGGACGCTCCGGCAGTAGCCAACTGAGCACGAATCCAACCGCGCACACTATCGCGGCAACCACGAAGACGGTGTTCAGCGCGCTCGTAAACGCGACTCCGTAAATTGCTCGCGTCGCGGCAGGGAGCTGCGCGAGCGACTGGGCGCTGATCCCGTGAGCGCCGGCGCCGGCTGACGCACTTCCCGCCGGAAGCAGTCGCGCGAGATTGGCGGTGAGCCGGCTTGCGAAGATCGCGCCGAGTACCGCCGTGCCGACGGAGCCGCCCACAAGACGGAATAGCGTCGTGCCCGATGTTGCAACGCCGAGGTCGCGGTAATGCACGTCGTTCTGCACGGCGATCACGAGCACCTGCATCACCAGTCCGAGGCCGATGCCAAGGATCAACATGAAGATTGAAACCGTTGCAGCGCTACTGGTCGCCGACAGTCTGGAGAGCAGAAAGAGTCCCACTGTAGTCACGGCAGTTCCAGCTATGGGAAACACCTTGTAGCGACCGGTGCGGCTGATGAGCTGGCCTGAGACGATCGATGTCAGGAGCATACCGCCCATCATCGGGAGCATCTGCAAGCCCGACTGAGTGGGGCTCACACCTTTCACGATCTGCAGAAAGAGTGGAAAGTACGTGACCGAGCCGAACAGCGCGAAGCCGATTATGAGACCCACCGTCGTCGACACCACGAACGTGCGTTGCGTGAAGAGGTGAAGCGGCAGCACCGGCTCCGCTGCTCTGCGCTCGACCAGCAGGAACATCACGAGCGCCAGGACTCCGGCACTGATGATCCCGATCATCATTACCGAGGTCCACGCGTATGCTGTGCCGCCCAGATCGGCTACTAGCGTCGTGGCACTAAGCCCGACCGCGAGCAGTGCAGCGCCACTGTAGTCAATCGCGTGTCGTACTCGTTGCACCTGTCCCGGAAGAGTCGCCGCGAGAACACCGAGTGCGATGACACCCAGTGGGATGTTGATGTAGAAAATCCAGCGCCACGACAGATGGGTAGTGAAGTAACCGCCGAGCAACGGTCCCGCGATGCTTGCCAGACCGAAGACGGCGCCAAAAATTCCCTGATAGCGTCCTCGCTCGCGCGGCGGAACTATGTCGCCGACCACGGCCTGGGTCGTGACGTTGAGGCCGCCGCCACCGAGCCCCTGCACTGCCCTGAACAGAATCAGCTGAGTCATGGTTCGGCTCAATCCGCACAGCGCCGAACCTACAAGAAAGAGTACGCTCGCCGATTGCAGAACGATCTTTCGCCCATACAGATCGCCCATCTTGCCGTAGATGGGCGTGACCACTGTCTGTGCCAGCAGATAGCCGGTAACGACCCACGCGAGGTGCTCCAGACCGCCTAGCTCGCCGACGATTGTGGGTAGCGCTGTGGACACGATGGTCGAGTCCAGCGCCGCGAGCAACATGACAAGCACCAGGCCGCTGAATGCAACGAGCACCTGACGGTGCTGCAGATATGCGGGTGCCTGCGGCTCGGTCGCGGTGCTTGTCATGGTTTGAGCTGAATGGTAAGGACCGACCAGTGCGTCGCAAATATCGGACTAGGACATTTTCGCCGCCGCCTGCTCAATAACGCCGAGGCTCGGCGCGGAAGGTGAGATAGATCGGTGCGGTTGCAGGTGAATCGAGCAGGAATGGGCCTTGCCATATCGCCATATCATCCATATGGTTAGCCATATGAAGACCACACTCAACATTGATGACCAGGTCATGAAACGCCTGCGCCGCGAGGCCGCGCGGTTGGACACTACCATGTCCGAGTTGGTTGAGACGGCATTGAGACGCCTCCTTGCGCCTCACCATGTGGCGCAGCCGCTGCCAACCCTTCCGACCTTCAGCGCAGGGCGTGTTCGGGTGGACGTCGCCAATCGCGATGCGTTGTACACGCTGATGGACGAGCGCTGAGTGTTCGTTGTCGACACCAATATCCTGATCTATGCAGCGAACGAGGATGCGCCGGAACACGCCCGGTGCAGAGAGCAGCTCGATGAGTGGCGCACCCGGGCCGGGGCTTGGTATCTCACGTGGGGTATCTGCTACGAATTTCTGCGCGTCACCACACACCCGCGCGTAATGGAGCGACCGCTCTCGGCGACGGATGCGTGGAGCTTTCTGCAGAGCGTCCTCGCGTCTCCAGGCATCAGCCTGCTGATACCTACAGCACGCCATGCAGCCGTCCTGACAGAGTTGATAGGTCGCGTGCCGAGCTTGCACGGGAATCTCGTACACGATGCGACAACCGCGGCACTCATGCACGAGCATGGCATTCGCCGGATCTACACGCGAGACACCGACTTTCATCGTTTTCCGGAAATCGAGCCGATCGATCCTCTGGTCATTGCAGGTTAGCTGCGCTCGCATGAGCGACACGCTCGCGCGTTCGAAGTCTTTACCTCGGACATGGGACGCTGGTGGCCGGCGAGCGTTGTATCTGAAGGGCCTAGACGCGCAAAATCAACTCATTGCGCCAGAAAACGTATCAGCCGCGCGAGGGCGTTCAGATCGCGCAGGTCCAACACTTCGGCGGGTGAGTGACTGTATCGGCCGGGCCAGCCCAACTGCGCTGCAATTGCACCGGAGGCCACGAACGGAACGGCGTCGGTCGATCCCTTGGTCGTGCCGACCTGCAACGGAATACCGTTGCTTCGTGCGGCCGCGATAATTCGTTCCCGTTCGCTGGCCAACACGATGGTTCCGTCATCCGATGCGCGCAATACCGCACCGTCGCCCAGCGGAGCAAAGGCAAACAGCGGTGACTCGAGCGGTGTATCCGATGACACGAACGTGTCGATCGCATATGCATGATGCGCCGACGTTCCCATGTTGCGCGCGACCGCTGCTGCACCAAGCAGGCCGATTTCCTCCTCAGTGGACCAGACGAAGATTACCTTGTGACGTAGTTTGACCGGGTCGATGCCGGCGAGTGCGAGGAGCAGCGCCGCGTCACCGGCGCGATCGTCGAGAGCACGCGCGGTGAAACGCGTGGATGCCAGGCGCAAACCGCGCTTGTAAGCCGTGACACTCAATCCCGCGTGCACCCCGCGCGCGGCGAGCGTTGCCGAATCCATTCCGAACCACGCGTGCAGCGTGTCGGGGCGGCGCAGAGTCGCTTGCTCACGCGGGACGAAGATGCCGGCAAGAAATGCAGGCGATACGGATTCGCTGTCAGTGCGCCGCGGAGACACCGAGTCCAGATATAGCAGAGCTGGTTGACCTTCCCACGCGGCCGCGTTCATTCCGCCCCGCGGCGTCAGCGTGACCATTCCGGTCCGGTCAATCGAGCGAACGGAATAGCCGACTTCGTCCATGTGCGCGAGGAACACCGTCGTGTCACGATCCGGACCCATGGCGAGAATTAGATTGCCTGAGGAGTCCTGGACGGCCAGCTTCCGTGCCCACACGGGCAATGCGGCGCGAATCGCGTCACGCACCGGCGCTTCGCGCTCGCCGACGGCAGGCAGCTCGACGAGACGGGTTAGAATGTCTGCGCTGCGAGAGAGACTGTCGCGAGTGCGTGCCAACGTCTTGTTGGCAGCTGGTCGCAACGGAAGCCACGGCGTCACCGCTGACTGCATTCCGGCCGCCTGGCGAACCGCGGCCAGTAACGAATCGAGATCACTGGTTCTCACGCTCTCCACGAGCGAGCCCGAGAACCGTGACCGTACGACTATGCGCGAGATCGAATCGGCGTTTATACTCGGCGTGCCCCGAGCGCGTGGCGCAAAACGAGAATGCGAGACAGCGAGATTCTCCCGGTACGCGGTGCTCGTGCCAGTGATGAGAGTCGCTTCGTCAAACTTTCCGAGGCGCGCAACGGCAGCCTCCAGGCCGTGCCACGAGAAACTGCTCTGTGTCGATAGAACGAACACGATCTGGCCGGCGCTGTGCTCACCGCTCTCCGCGGCGTGCGCCACCGATGCGACAGCGGCGCATCCAGCGCGTCCGCTCACGTCGGCTCCGGCGACGTAATCAGCGTACGTCCATGGCGGAAGGTCGCGCACGACCGGATCGATGAGCGCAACGCCAAGTTCGGTAGCTTCCCGCCGCGATCGCGCACCGACATCGACCCAGAGTTGGTCAACGTTCACGACTGATGTATCACCGCGATGCTGTTGCGCAAAGTGCAGATTGTCGACCGCGACCACACCTGGAACGGAGCCCTTGCGCGTCAGTACCCGCACCTGTTGCCCCTGAAGAAACTGATCCCAGAGCGGATGAGTGACAGCCGTTCCAGCGCGATGCAGCCGAATATATCCGTGATCGGTTATCTCGCTCACGATGAATCCCGTGTGATCGAGTCCGCACGCCACGAGACGAAGCGGGCGTCCACTGCCCACCGTCATGATCAGATTACCGAGATCGTCGCGCCGCCAGCGGCTGTCCGCGGCAACTATCGCGTCGGTGATACGGGATTCGTCTCCCGGCGGCGCCTCGAATGCGAGCCATGAGGCGACAGCAGCGGCCGGCGCGGAAATGACCTGCGGAGTTGGCGACTGCCCGTATCCCTCGGTCGTGGGAACGAATGCCGAGCAGCAGGCGATCAGCGCGAGAGTGCGACGCAAGGTGGATCCTTTTGGAGAGAGCAGCCGAGAAAGTACAGCAATCGCTGGCTGTCCGCTCCAGCGACTTCGCGGGAGGGTTATTGGCTTCCTCCCTGTCGCGGAATGTCTTCAAGATAGCTGCCTGACTTGACATAGCCCCCAGGGGTATATTAACATACGAGTAGGGGGTATTCCGAGCCCTAATGTTTCCCGGCGCTAGAATCAAGGAGTGACACCATGGAACGGACTACACTCAATATCTCCGGCATGAGCTGCGGCCACTGTGTCGGGCGCGTAACGAGCGCGCTCGCCAGCATCGGCGGCGTCGAGGTCGAGGACGTCAAGATCGGCTCGGCGACGATCGGCTATGATCCGGCCGCGACGTCTCCGGCGCGGATCGCGGAAGTAGTGACTGCTGCGGGTTACGACGCACAGCCCGCCGGGCAGTCTGCGTAATCCAGGAGATCACAATGAATGCAGCTGATTGGTTGGTAATTGTCGGTGGCGTCGCCGTTGTCGTGTGGGTGAACTGGTATTTTTTTCTCGCTCAGCGGTCTACGGCGACAGTACAATCGAGTGACACAGCGGAAGTCACGATCACCGTCAAAGGCGGCTATGACCCTGCCGTGATTCGCGTCAGGGCAGGACAACGCGTACGGCTCATCTTCGACCGGCAGGAAACCTCGAGCTGCTCGGAAGAAGTAGTCTTCCCCGATTTCGGCGTGAAGAAATTCCTCCCGGCGTTCCAGAAGACGACGGTTGAAGTAACACCGACCAACCCGGGCAAGTACGGATTCACGTGCGGCATGAGCATGCTGCACGGATCCCTCATCGCTGAATAGCAGGGACAGTAGCATGATGACGACACCAGCACGCGCGACCGGCGATGGGAACGCCCGCGAGACAACAGAGAAGATTCGGATTCCAGTGAGCGGAATGACGTGTGCCGCGTGCCAGTCGCATGTGCAAAAGGCGCTCGCGAAGCAACCGGGCGTCATCGACGCGTCAGTCAACCTGATGATGAAGGACGCCTCGGTGACTTTCGACCCAGCCGTGGTAACGCCAGACGGCCTGGTGGACGCAATCCGCTCTACCGGCTACGGCGCCGAGCTCGCAACGCCAGACCAGACAGCATTCGAGGAGCAGGAAGCACGTGACCAAGCGCAGACGGAAGAGTTCAGGGAGCTTCGGCTAAAGGCGATCGTAAGTGGCGTCATCGCGGTGCTCGCGATGATCTTCTCAATGCCCCTGATGGCGTCGAACGCGCACCAGGTAATGGGTCCAACCACTGATCCGTTCATGCGTTGGGTGATGACGTCGCTCACTCCTGCGCTCGAGACAATTGCACCGTGGGTGTATCGGATCGACCCGCAACTATTGTCGTACACCCTGCTCGTCGTGACGACAGCTGTTATGACGTGGGCGGGCCGGCACTTCTACGTTCGCGCGTGGGCCAGTTTTCGTCACCACGCCGCGGACATGAACACACTCATCGCGGTGGGCACGGGCGCGGCATTCATCTACTCAGTGATCGCGACCGTTGCTCCCAACTTTTTCATTTCCCACGGCGTCACGCCCGACGTTTACTACGAAGCTGTGGTATTCATCATCGCGCTGATTCTCACGGGCAATGCATTCGAAGCGCGCGCCAAGGGGCGCACATCCGCCGCTCTTCGGTCGCTCGTCAATCTCCGGCCCAAGACTGCCCGCGTGGTGCGCGACGGGCAGGAGATTGATGTTCCCGTCGAGTCAGTGACGCACGGAGAAATCGTTATCGTGCGTCCCGGGGAGCGCGTGCCCGTGGACGGCACGATCGTCTCCGGCGCCAGTGCAGTTGATGAATCGATGTTGACCGGCGAATCCCTTCCCGTCAAGAAGGTTGCTGGTGATCGCGTTATCGGCGGCACCATCAACGCCACGGGAAGTTTTCGCTACACCGCGACGACACTCGGAAGCGATAGCGTTCTCGCGCAGATCGTCAAACTGATGCGCGACGCACAGGGATCACGTGCCCCCATTCAGCGGCTCGCCGATCAGGTGAGCGGGATCTTCGTTCCCGTTGTCATTTCGCTCGCCGTACTCACGTTCGTGGCGTGGTTCGTCGCTGTGGACGTCACTGGTGGTACGGCTCCAATGGTACGCGCATTCGCGGCGGCTGTTGCGGTCCTGATCATCGCCTGTCCGTGTGCAATGGGACTCGCGGTTCCAACCGCGGTGATGGTGGCCACTGGAAAAGGTGCGGAGCTCGGCGTATTGATCAAGGGCGGTGAGGCTCTGCAACGCGCCGGAGACATTACAACAGTTGTGCTCGACAAGACAGGGACTGTAACAGAAGGCAAACCAACTGTGACGGATCTGGTTCTCACACCTGACATAACGCGCTCGAGTGACGATATGTTACGCCTCGTTGCATCGCTCGAAGCATCATCGGAACATCCATTAGCGGATGCAATCGTTCGACACGCGAAGGAACGCGGCCTCATGCTCTCGACCGCCGCCGCGTTCAATGCTGTTACAGGGCGCGGCGCGGTGGGGATGGTTGATGGCGTAGTGATGGCGGTTGGGAATGCCGCGCTGATGAAGGACCATGCGATACTCGTCTCTTCGCTGGAAGCCACCGCCGACGCGCTGGCGGGCAGCGGACGCACCTCCATGTACGTCGCGATCGACGGCGTCCTGGCGGGCGTCATCGCGGTGGCAGATCCCATCAAGGACACGTCGCGCGAGGCGATTGCGCGCATACACCGAATGGGACTCGATGTCGTCATGCTCACGGGCGACAACGAGCTAACCGCACACGCGATCGCAAGGGAAGCTGGCATCGATCATGTCGTGGCGGGCGTGCTTCCCGAGGGTAAGGTGGCCGAGGTGAAGCGTCTACAAGCGGAAGGGAAAGTGGTTGCAAT
>PLEG01000094.1 GCA_003136975.1 Gemmatimonadota bacterium
GACCCGGCCACTCGGATCCAAATCGATACGGTCACTCCGACCGCATCGAGCGGCATATGCTTCCCGCGGTGTCCACCGGTCCGCTCGCTCCGGCGTGGAGTCCGGATGGGCGCTGGATCGCCTTCTCCATGCGAGGCGACATCTGGAAGATCCCAGCGCAGGGCGGCGAGGCGGTGGCGCTCACATCCGGGCCCGGTTACTACTTCGAGCCTGCGTGGAGCCCAGACAGCAAAAGAATCGCGCTGTCGATGGATACAGGCGATGCAAATCTCGACATTGGCGTCGTGAGCGCTGACGGGGGACGTGTCGAGCGTGTCACGACGGACAAGGCGGTCGACGTCGAGCCTGTCTGGAGCCACGACGGTCAGAGTATCTACTTCGTGAGCGCACGCGACGGTGGGCGCGGCGAGGCGTTCCATATCTACCGGCACGACCTATCCACCAATTCCGATACGCAAATAGTGGAGGGAATCCAACCAGCGATCTCGCCAGACGGAGCCCAACTCGCGTATGTCGGTCCGGTAAAAGGACGGCTCGGTAGCGGCGGCATCTGGGTCACGCAATTGTCCGCCGGCGAGCCGCGTCTGGTGCAATACGAAGAGACCGAATACCGCATGAAGCCGGTATGGACGCCGGATGCTTCCGCATTGCTCTACGTTTCCGATGAGAGTGGAAGCAACGATGTGATGATCGTTCCGATTGACGGCGGAAATCCCGTGCGCTTGACCGCGGACTCACGCGATGAGTACGAGCCGTCACCGAGTCCTGACGGCAAACGATTCGCGTTCGTCTCGAACCGCGCCGGCGCCACCGTTCTTTACACGGCGGACATCGGCGGCGGCCCGTTTTCATCCTGGTCAGCGGTTCCAATTCGCACGCGGAAACCGGTAATACCAACGGGACGCATACATATCAGCGTGCTCGGGCCAGACGGCAAGCCGACGCCGGCACGGATCTACCTCGCTGCGAGCGACGGTCGCGGCTACGCGCCAGCGGACGGATTTCATCGAGTCATAGCAGCAACTGAAACGCATTACTTCCACACGACCGGGACGTTCGACGTTGACGTTCCGGCGGGGCACACTGTGATCGAGGCCGTCAAGGGCTACGAGTACCGGCCCCAATCAACCACCGTCAATGTTTCCGCTGGTATAACGCGCAGCGCAACTATCAGACTTCAGCGTCTCGTTGATCTTCCGGCACGAGGTTGGTACTCCGGCGATACGCACATCCACGATCTGCACCAGGGTCGGTTCGGCCTGACTCACCAGACGTTCTTCGATGAATTGCGTGCAGAAGACCTCCACGTCACCAACGCCCTCATCCATATGGACGGAACGCGACTCATGGGCCGATGGGACGATCTCACAGGCCGGCCGAGTCCGCTCTCGACGTCCCAGTACATCCTGCAGTACGGCGAGGAGTTTCGCGGATCGCTCGGCCATATATCAATGCTCGGTATCAACAGGTTCGTCCTACCGTTAACGGCCGGTGTGCGCGGAACAGCTTACGCGCAGCCCACTCTCGACGCGACATACATCGACTCGGCGCACGCACAAGGCGGGATAGCGGGATTTCCGCATCCGTACTACTCTCTCGTTACGCAGCCATCGCAAGCGGCCAGCACGCTGATCCCGGTGGACGCCGCGCTTGGCAAGGGAGACTACTACGACATCGGTGCCGTGTGGTCGGACGAGCTGTCCTCGGCTGAGATGTACTACCGACTACTCAATTGCGGCTTCCGCCTGCCTGCAACATCGGGGACCGACAATTTCTCAGACGTGTGGAGGGATCCGCCTCCAGGTGCCGATCGCACCTACGTTCACCTCAACGGGTCGCTCACACTCGCCAACTGGTTGGCCGGTATCAAGGCGGGGAACACATTCGGAACTACGGGCCCACTCGTTTTCCTCAACGTCGCAGGCCATCAGCCTGGTGATGAGATCGCACTCGCGTCGAACGCGGCGCGTACGCTTCATGTGCATGTGGAAGCGATATCGATAGCACCCATGTCGCAGCTCGACATCATAGTGAACGGAAAGGTTGCGCGAAGTATGACCGCAGCAAGCCAGTCGGACTCCATGCGCATGATCTTTGACGATTCCGTTGCGGTCCCGGACGGCGGATGGGTCGCTGCGCGCGCGATCGGGCCGTCGTCGCGGTACGTGACCGACAGCTACGCGTTTGCGCAGACCTCTCCGGTGTACGTCGTTCGCGGCGGCCGTCGATACACGTCCGCGGCTGACGGTAGATTCTTAGGGGAGGCAGTGGACGCCATCTGGGCGCGAGTCGAACATGCACCGTGGCGGACGCCGGCCGAGCGGGATCGCTTCCACGCGGAGATTACGCGCGCTCGTGCAGTGTACCAACATATCGAGGATCAATCACCCGCGCCTAGATGAAGGGTGTCCCTTCCACCTGAGCCGGCGAAAGTCCCAGCACAGTGCACGCCGACGCCATCACGTCAACGGTGCGCCGCGCAGTTCCACTGATTGGCTTATTGGTAAGCAACGGCACCAGCATGTGTTCCCGATGTAATGCACCATGCGAAGATACGTGCCGAATCGGTTCGTATCGCGCACGGAAGTCCCATTCTCGCGCAGCCGACAGTATGATGTCACCGCTTCGCGCGCAAGACGACAGTCGAGCGACCTGTACAATGGCGTCCGGATAGCAACTGTGAATCGTCGCGTCAAACGCATCGGCCTCGCTCATGTAATCTCGCTCGCCGGTTCCGAATGGATCTCCGCTCACCGGGTGGTACGCGTACTGCGAATCGCTCCACGACACTACGGCGTGTCCGCGGCCGCGCGCACGTACTTCGCATGACGATTCCGAGAGAGGAAGCATCATGACGTCTACCGACTCGCGTGATATCAGTGCGTCCGCTGCATCGCCCCACCGTTCGGCGAGCGCTGGCCAGAACCTGCGCGTACGGCTCTCGAGCCCGGTGTAGATATGCGCCATCGCATTGCCGCTCACCGCAACCGCAACCTGCGCGCCGGGACGAACGATCCAGGGATGCGCGACGACCTTGAAACCGAGTGAAGCTACAAAACCAGCGAGATCTTCATGCATCGTTACCCGCGAATGCCCGTGATCGCTCACCACCCACAAGTGCGTCGAGCCCCATGAGCCCGCGTGCTCCGCGTCCTTGCGGAGTCGTGAGCATACATCATCCACCACTTGCATTGCTTCGTGTACCATCGGTGAGTCATGTCCGAACGCGTGCGACGCCTTGTCAATTCCGGTAAACGCGGCGAACGCAAACTGCGGATGCTCGTCGCGAACGCGACGCACAAATGTGTTGCCGATGTTACGGTCAATGTTCAGCCAGCCGCTCACGTTGCCGCGAAAATGCGTGATGGTGGTGCGTGCCAGGAACGCCGCACCACTGCCGATTCGCCTGGATTGAGGAAGGCCGCGACGGATCACGCTTAACGCCCCGATACTCGAAGCGGCGAGCTCGAACATCGTCTCCGCATCCAGCGCGAGATCGTCGTCCAGCAGAAGGCACTGCGGGCCGATGTAGCTGCGCGCATAGCTCGGCCAGCCGCACGCGGCGCGCGCGCGATCGTACCAGCGTAGCCCCGGCAATCCGACCGAGCCCGGGTGCTTTCCCGTCAGGAACGGCGCATACGCGGGTCCCGTGACTGAAGGAAAAGCGGTGGTTATCGTGTGAAGTCCCCCCTCCGTTCGCAATCGCGCGAGCGCCGGAAGCTCCCCCGACTGCAGTGCAGCCGCAAGCACGTCCGGTCGCGCGCCGTCCGCGAGGATGATTATTACGGATGGGGAAGGGTTCACTAGATTCGAGTATGGCAAATACCAGCGCCAAGCAATCTACGAAGAAGTCGGCAACAGCCGCGCAAAAGCCTGCCCCAGTCTCAACTAAACAGGCCCGCTCGGCGGCGCCCTCCAAGTCTCCCCGAACCGCTTCGGGAAAACGCGTCAATCCACAGCTCCTCAAGCAGGCAAGCGAGGAAGCTCTCGCTGGAACAAAGGAGCGCACCGACGCCGGCCACATGATGGCCGGCCGCACACCGCCCTCCCAGCTAACTCAGCAGCGCCAATCCGGAGCGACCCGCAAGATCGATGAGTCCATCCGCGATACTCCAACCGACCTCTTCACAAGCAACATCACCGAGGACGAGAAGCTGCTCCAGGCGCCTCGCCTGTTCGGAGAAGACTACACCAAGACCGATCCGTGGCGCGTCATGCGCATCACCGCGGAATTTGTCGAGGGAATGGATGCGCTCGCGGGCGTGCGTCGCGGGGTCTCGATATTCGGCTCTGCGCGCACCGCTCCGGACGATCCCATGTACCAGGCAGCCGAGGAAACCGGCCGCCTGCTCGCGGAAGCCGGATTCACTGTAGTGACCGGCGCGGGACCTGGCGTGATGGAAGCCGCAAACAAGGGCGCGAAAGCCGGTGGTGGCCACTCGGTCGGCTGTAACATTGAGCTTCCGTTCGAGCAGGGCGCGAATCCGTACGTTGATACGCTTGTGAACTTCCGGTACTTCTTCGTTCGCAAGACGATGTTCGTGAAGTACTCCAACGCTTTCGTCATTTTTCCCGGCGGCTTCGGCACACTCGACGAGATGTTCGAGGCCATCACTCTGATTCAGACCGGCAAGATCTACCAGTTCCCGGTGATTCTGTTCGGACGCGCCTACTGGGCCGGTCTCGTGCGGTGGCTCCAATCCAGAGTGCTTCTGGAACGGAAGATCTCATCCGGTGATCTGGATCTGCTCATCATGACAGACGATCCGCGCGAGGTTGTGCAGACCATCGCGCAGTCATATCCCGCCGAGATGCGGACTGTCAAGCGTCGCGGCATCGCAGCGTCGAAAAAGCCTGCGGCCAAGTAGCAACTCCGACACCAATCCAAAGCGACTACAGGAACCACGATGACTGATATCTCCTCTCCATCCTCTGCGCCGATTACCGCATTTGTGCGCGAGCACTTCCGCCACTTCAACGCGGCGACGCTGGTCGATGCAGCCGATGCGTACCAGAAGCACCTCGACAACGGCGGAAAGATGCTCGTCACGCTCGCCGGCGCCATGAGCACCGCAGAGATCGGAAGGTCGCTCGCTGACATGATCCGCCAGGACAAGGTTCACGCAATCAGCTGCACCGGTGCGAATCTGGAAGAGGACATCTTCAACCTCGTTGCACACGATTACTACGAGCGAGTGCCACACTATCGCGACTTGACTCCAGCCGATGAGCACGCGCTGCTCAGTCGCCACATGAATCGCGTTACCGACACCTGTATTCCGGAGATGGAAGCGATGCGTCGCATCGAATCTGTCGTGCTCGAGGAATGGGTTGCCGCTGACAAGAAAAAGGAGCGCTACTTTCCGCACGAGTTCATGTACAAGATCCTTCGAAGCGGAAAGCTGAAGAACGAGTATCAGATCGACCCCAAGAACTCCTGGATGCTCGCGGCGATGGAGAAGAATCTCCCGATGTTCGTGCCCGGCTGGGAAGACTCCACACTAGGCAACATGTATTCCGGCCACGTGATCACGGGTGACGTGAAGAACGTGCACACCGTGCGGACCGGCATCGAATACATGATCGAGCTCGCCGATTACTACACCAAGCTCACCGCCAGCACCTCACTCGGCTTCTTTCAGGTTGGCGGCGGCATCGCAGGTGATTTCCCGATCTGCGTCGTTCCCATGTTGCACCAGGATCTGCAGCGCCCGGAAGTTCCGCTCTGGGGATACTTCTGCCAGATCAGCGATTCCACAACGAGTTACGGATCGTACTCCGGCGCCGTACCCAACGAGAAAATCACCTGGGGCAAGCTCGGCATCGACACCCCCAAGTTCATCATCGAAAGTGATGCGTCGATAGTTGCGCCGCTGATGTTCGCGATGATCCTGGGACTGTAGCCGATGCCACCAGTAGCGCGACTCTTCATCGTACTGGGCAGCGTCAACGCAGCGCTTGCGGTGATCTTCGGTGCGTTTGGTGCACACGCACTCAAGGCGCGTTTGTCGCCCGAGATGCTGTCGGTCTATCACACTGGTGCGCAGTACCATTTCTATCACGCACTGGGGATGCTGCTCATTGGTGTGCTTGCGACTCAGCTTCAGAATAGCGGTGCGCTGCGATTGCCGGGCTTTCTCATGCTCGCCGGTATCGTGCTGTTCTCAGGGAGCCTCTATCTGCTCGCGATAACCGGTGTAACGTGGCTGGGCGCGATCACGCCGCTTGGTGGTATCGCCTTCATCGCCGCCTGGGTCCTGCTCGCGATCAGCGCGCTGCGCGCTACGAGTTAACAGAGTCTACTTGCGCGCGCCGTCAGCGCCGGGCGGCCAGCGTTTGTTCCAATCTCGTTAGCAGCTCGCTCTGTGCCGCGTTGATCTTGCCGCGCGCGGCAGCCTTATTGAACCATCCGCAACGGTCGACTTCGGGAAAGGTGATGGTGCGCCCTGAGCCGCGCGGCCATTCGGTTGTCATGGTGTTGCTGACTATCGTGCTCGGATCTGCATCGCCTTCCCAGGCCCACGCGTGTACGACCTTGCCTGCTCGCTGCCGAATGCTTCCCAGACTGATGTACGGTCCAGTCGCCGAGATGCCCGTCTCTTCCTGAAACTCGCGCAGCGCCGCGGCAAGTATCTCCTCTCCAGCCTCGACTCCACCCTTGGGAATCGTCCAGGCGCCATCCTCCCGATTCGCCCAGAATGGACCACCCGGGTGCGCCAGAAAAAATTCCAACGCGGCCGGTTCGGCTCCGCGACGAAACATTAGAAGTCCCGCGCTGAGATTGGGGCGCCGAGACGGTTGGCTCATGGGTTGGATGGTTGTAGGATGCGCGTGTGACAGCGACGGTGCTACAGCGAAGCTAAACCGCAAACAGCTACTGTCTATACGTACGCCTCATTGCGCCCGTTTGGTCTGTGACTCAGTGCGGCTCGGCGACACATGTAGTGCGGCCTTATTTTGCGCGAGGGACAAAAAGCAGCTGCATCGCGTCTCCGTCCGCGAGGAATCCATGTCGCTCATACAGCGCCCTCGTACGGGTTGTCGGCCAGAGAAAAACCGCGTGAACCTTCCGCGCAGAGCTCCATTCGAGGACACGCGACATCAGCTCCGATCCGATGCCTCGACCTCG
>PLEG01000270.1 GCA_003136975.1 Gemmatimonadota bacterium
GTGGGGGCACGTTCACGGACGCAGTACCGTCGGCGACTGTCGGGGGCACATTCGCATTCCGTTCGCTCGGTTTTGTGCGCTGCGGCGTCAGTACTAGTACCAATCTCAAGGACAACACTGGACATGCGATCGATCTGGCCTCTGCCTGCGCCGGGGCGCCGAAGGGCGCGATGTACCTTGATCCATCCGGCTTCCCTGTAAAGGATCCCGTGAATCGCGTGATCGGTGATCCGAACCCGCACTGGACGGGCAATGTCCATACGGGTGTGCATCTGGGAAAGTGGGCGCTCTCTGCCCTGCTCGATCACAAACAAGGTGGGATGGTCGCCAACGTGACGCGTGGAGCTCTTAACAACTTTGGTACTTCCGTGGAAACCGAAGCGCGTAACGTGACGCGCACGTTCGGAACTGACTTCTTCGTCGGTCCGACTGCCGGCCCGGGTAAGGGCGTCCCCGTACAGATCGGGCAATCGTGGTACACCGGACTCGGAAGCAGTTACTCTGGTGTGACAGAGGAGTTCATGGAGGATGGTACATACACCAAACTGCGCGAAGTCTCGGTGACGTACTCGCTTACTGGTGCATTCGTGCAGCGCTCAGGTTTCACCAGTGCGGATCTCCGGCTCGCAGGTCGCAATCTGCATACGTGGACGAAGTACTCAGGCATCGATCCGGAGACCAATCTCGCCGGTGCGACTGCGCTCGTACAGGGCTACGACTTCTTCAACATGCCGCAGACGCGATCGATTGTGTTCTCGATTGCGCTGAACCGCTGATCCTCCAGGAGAGCCATCCGTGAACCGATATCTCAGAAGCGCGTTCCTCGCCGCCCTGATCCCACTAGTCGTCACCGGCTGTGGCAACGACTACCTCAAGTGCGCTGCGTGTATTACCAGCCCCAATGCTCCGACGGCGGCTACGTCGACGCAACGCATCGTCGCCGTGCAGGCGAAACTCACACAGTTTCTGAATGGCAACCTGGCGCGGGTTGTGTCCATGTGGATGCAACAGGCCGCAGGAACTCAGTTGCAGTACCAGACCTTGGATCAGTATCTGATCGACGGTGATTTATCGAGCAGCGATTTCAACATGCCTTACACAGGCGGCGGACTCATCGATCTGCGAGCGATTGAGGCGAGTTCGGTTGCCTCCGGCGACAAGACCTTCCTGGGGATTGCTCAGGTCGTCAAGGCGTGGGAGATTGGAACGCTCGCCGACGTCTGGGGCGACGTCCCGTACACGCAGGCGGCGAAACCGGACTCGTTTCCAACACCCGCATACGATCCACAGAAGGTTGTATACGACAGTGTGCTCGCATCGCTTGATCAGGGAATCGCCAACCTTACGTCTGGAGCCGGCGCGGGTCCTGGGAACGCGGAGATTGTATACCGCGGGAATCGCACGCTCTGGCTCCAGCTTGCGCACACGCTCAAGGCTCGTTTCTACTTGCATCTGGCCGAGCGCGATCCGGGCAACTACGTGAAGGCGCTTGCTGAGGCCAACCAGGGCATCTCAAGCAACGCGGCCGATTACCTGACAGCTCAGTCCAGCAACGCCAACGAGCAGAACGACTGGTATCAGTTCCTACTCACCGGCACGCGCACTGGCTTTGAGCGTGCCGGTAAATATGGGGTCGATCTACTCAAGGGACTCGGTGATCCGCGTCTGGCCGAGTACTACCAGAAAGGAATCGGCGCAACAGATTATATCGGTGCAACGCCGGGGCAATCACTTCAGGGGACGATGGCTACGTTCAGCGCGAAGCGTCTGGCTCCGGATTACCGGCAGCCGCTCGTGACGTTTAACGAGAACCTGCTAATCAAGGCGGAGGCGCTGTTCAACATCGGAAACACGCAGGCTGCACTCGACACGCTCAATTACGAGCGCGCCGCGTGGGCCACGGCCACGACATGGCACTCGGCGCTCACGCTACCGCCAGTAAGCGGCCCCGCCACGCTCGCTGTCATAATGCGTGAGAAGTACATCACACTGTTCCAGAATGTGGAAGCGTGGAACGACTACAAGCGCACGTGTCTGCCAGCGCTAGTTCCCGCGAACGGTGGAGTCGCGCTTCCGGGGCGGATGCTGTACACGAACTCGGAGCGCCAGACCAACCCGAAGGTGCCGGCGGATCCGGTTCTGAACTGGAACGATCCACAGGGATGCGGTAGCTGAGTTCACATGAACAACCTATCATCGCGCAATCGCTCGACTCCCTGGCTCACGATAGTTTCTGTCGGCTTCGCGCTCGCCTTCAGCGCTACGACGAGCGTGGCGCAACAGCGACCGGATACAGCGACACGTCGCGGCGCCCCGGCAGAACCGTTCCGCTTTCAGTTCATGGGACCGGCCGGTGGTGGACGCATCGCCGCGGTCACGGGCGTCGCCGGCGATCCGCGCACATGGTATATGGGGTCTGCATCCGGCGGTGTGTGGAAATCGAGCGATAGTGGTCAGACTTTTCTGCCGGTCTTTGACAGCATGCACGTGCAGGCCATTGGCGCGCTGGCCACTGCGCCGTCCAAGCCAGGAACGGTCTGGGCGGGTACCGGCGAAGCGTGGGCCGTGCGCGACGCCGATGTGATGGGCGACGGCATTTACAAATCGATCGATGCCGGAAAGACATGGGTCAACATGGGCCTGCGCGAAACAGGGCGCATCGGCCGGATCATAGTGCATCCCACCAATCCCAATATTGTATTCGTGTGCGCGCTCGGCCGAGCCACCGGGCCGCAGCAGGAACGTGGCGTGTATCGCACGACGGATGGCGGGACGACGTGGACCCGCGTGCTGTTCGTGGATGACGGCACTGGCTGTTCTGGCATAACCATGGACGCACACGATCCCAACGTGTTGTTCGCCGGAATGTGGCAGGTCGTGATGCACACGTGGGCGATGTTTGGCGGTGGCCCGTCGAGTGGGTTATACGTCACGCGTGACGGCGGTACTACATGGTCACACATCACCGATCCGGGCCTTCCGAGGTCTCCGCTCGGCAAGATTGACGTTGCGATTGCGCCTACCAATTCAAATCGTGTGTACGCATTGATCCAGACCGCGGATCAGGGATCAGTCTGGCGGTCCGATGATGGCGGACACACATGGAAGGTCTGGAACTGGGCGCGCACACTCATAGGGCGCGCTGGATATTACGTCAACATCAAGGTGTCGACCGGGAATGCGGACGAGGTGCTCATTGCCAACAGCAGTTTCTGGCAATCCACCGACGGGGCGAAGACATTCAAGGATGTTCCGTGGGGTGGTGACACCCATGACATCTGGATCGATCCTAAGAATCCCGACAGCTTTGCGCTCACCGATGACGCGGGCGCGCACATTACGTTCAACCACGGCAAGAGCTTCACGCCCGTGACGCTTCCGAATGGTCAGATGTACCACGTTGCCGTTGATCAGCAAGTTCCATATTGGATTTACTCCAATCGCCAGGATAATAGCTATCCAATGCGCGGCGCGAGCGATTCACCGATGCGGATCGGCGGACGTCCGCGCGCACAGCGACCAGTCGACAGCAGTAGCGTCGACAGCACGCACGCCGATAGTGCACGCCGTGATTCAGCCGTAGCTCGCGTGGCTCGACGCGACACTGCAGGCGCGCGTGCAGCACGCGTCCCGGCGCCTCCGCGCGACAACGCAGCCGCCGGCGATAGCGGTCTCGGCAACATCCTTGGCAACACGTTCGGCCGCACTCCGTGGGAAGACGGGTTGGGCGGCTGCGAGTCCGGCTTCACGATTCCAGATGTCGCAGATCCGAACATTGTGTGGGCCACCTGTTACGGCGACCAGGTGACGCGTTACGACGCGCGCACCAAGCTCGCGCGCGCCGTCAGCCCCTGGGTGCACACGCTCGACTCGCCGCCGAACGAGGCGAAGTACCGCTGCCACTGGACGCCCCCGCTCGCGATCGATCCGTTCGATCACAACACGATGTACTTCGGCTGCCAGGTCATCTTCAAGACGTCGAACCAGGGGCAGAGCTGGACGGTGATCAGCCCGGATCTCTCGACGAAGGATCCGAGCAGGATCGTCTCATCGGGCGGAATCGTCCCCGACAATCTCGGCCAGTTCTACGGCGAACTCGTGTTCGCGATCGCGCCGTCGCAAATCCAGAAGGGGCTGATCTGGGCGGGCACGAACGACGGCCAGCTCTGGTACACGCGCGACGGCGGCGCGAAGTGGAACAACGTCACGAAGAACATCACCGGCCTGCCGGCGTGGGGAACGGTGAAGCAGATCGCGCCGTCGCGGTTCGATCCGGCCACGGCGTACGTGGCGATCGACTTCCACATGATGGACAACCGCGAGCCGTTCCTGTACAAGACGACGGACTACGGCCAGACGTGGAAGAAGATCAGCGATGGCCTGCCGCAGAAGCATCCTCTCGCGTATGCGCTCTCGGTCGCGGAAAACCCGAACCGCAAGGGGATGATCTTCGCGGGAACGGGCAACGCGTTCTACTACTCGATGGACGACGGCGCCCACTGGAAACAGTTCCAGGAAGGACTCCCCGCATCGCCGGTGAGCTGGATCGTGGTGGAGAAGAATTCGCACGACG
>PLEG01000336.1 GCA_003136975.1 Gemmatimonadota bacterium
CGGTGTCAGTCTCGCGGCACTCATTGATTTTGTGTTTTGTCCCACCGAGATACCGGCGAGTGAAGCGGCTGCCCGCGCGGTGGAAAAAGGACGCGCCGCCATTGTCTCTCTAGCTCCCTGAATGCCAATAGCACTTTACAGGATCGATGACCGGCTCATACACGGACAGGTCGTTGTGGGATGGGGCCAGCCGCTCGATCTGGGGTTCATAGTTCTGGTTGACGACGTCGTCGCCGAGTCAGACTGGGAACAGGAGCTGTACAGGTTGGGTGTTCCGCCCAGCATGGACGTGTACTTCGAGTCGACGCGCGACGCGGCTCGCGGGCTTGCGACGTACGTGTCGGACAGGCGCACGGGAATGGTGTTGACGGAAACTGTAGAGACGATGCTGGAGCTTGCGCGCACCGCGGTGATTCCAATCACTGCGGTGAACGTTGGTGGCATTCACCATCGTGAAGATCGCACGCAGAAACTGCGATATGTGTTCCTCAACAAGCCGGAGGAGCAGGCACTGCGGGAGATGGCCGAGCTCGGAGTTGTGGTCACAGCGCAGGACGTTCCATCGGCCACAAGCCATTCGCTCGATGCGCTTCTGAAAGCGTGCGCCAAGTGACGACGGGATCGCTTCTGTTCAGTGTGATACCTGTCTCACTGTTGGGGGCGGTTGTCGGCCTCGACATGGTGAGTTTTCCGCAGATGATGCTATCACGCCCGCTCGTGTCGGCCACGCTTGCGGGCGCGTTCGTTGGACGTCCCGCAGCCGGTTTGTTGATCGGTGCTGTGCTGGAGTTGATCGCTCTCGAAACTCTTCCATTCGGAGCGTCACGATACGCAGAGTGGGGCACTGCCGGTGTGGTGGGTGGGGTCGTGATGGCCGGCCAGCCACAGGGATCGGCGGGCGCGTTGCCGGTAGCGATGTTCGTCGCTCTCGCTACTGCGGTGTTCAGTAGTCGCAGCATGGTATGGGTACGTACATGGAACGCGCACGAGGCGCGCCGCATGCGGGCGGCGATTGATGCCGGAGCTCCGGAGGTGATCGATTCCATTCAGTTGCACGGACTCACGATGGACCTGGTGCGTGGCTTCGCGGTGACGTGTATTGCGCTCCTGATTCTGTTCCCTCTGTCGCAAAAGATAGTTGCGGTATGGAGCGTGGACGCCGTGTACTCACGCGCCGTTGTCACGGCACTTGCCGCCACAGTCGCGGCCGGCGCGATCTGGACCCTCACGCACCGCGCTGCGCGCGCCGGCTGGCTCTTTGTGCTCGGACTCTGCGCCGGTACTGCATTGTTGTTACTTCAGTGACGATTCCTGCGGCAGGTGCGAGAAGAGGCTCTGGCGCCGGTGACGGAACCGCCGCACCTGTGAGCACGCGTGCGGTTATCGCAGCGTACGCTCGCCTGTTCGCGGTTCAGGGTTCGTGGAATTACGAGACGATGGTCGGCAACGGGATCGCGTTCTGCATGAAACCGTTGCTCCAGGATTTACCGGAAGAACGATATCACGCGGCGCTCGCGCGGCAGGCGCGTTACTTCAATGCGCATCCGTATCTGGCGGGCGTTGCCGTGGGCGCGCTCGCTCGTGGTGAACTAGATGGCGAGGATCCCGCGCGGATAGAGCGGTTCAGGACTGCGCTGTGCGGTCCGTTGGGCAGCGTGGGCGACCAGTTGGTCTGGGCTGGATGGCTTCCGCTCTGTTCGCTGATCGCGGTGGGCGCCTTCGCTCTGGGGGCGGGGCCGCTGGCAGTGGTATGTATCTTTCTGGGCATCTACAACGTTGGCCACGTTGCGCTGAGGGCCTGGGGCCTGCGTGTCGGATTGCGGCGCGGGCTGCGCGTTGCGCCGGCGCTCGCGAATCCGGTCTTCAGGGAAGGCCCCGCTGCGCTCGCGCGGATTTCGGCGGTGCTGGCCGGCCTCATTCTCCCGCTCGCATTACAACGAATCATCGGGCCGGGCCGTGTGCTTGCAGGCGGAGTGGCGGTCGTCGCGGTGGTTGGGGCTGTCATTCTTGCTCGTTTTGGTGCGCGCGCTACGGGTTGGCGCGCGGCTCTGGGATTGCTCGCCATTTTTGTCCTCTACTCGGTGGCTCGTTGATGGCGGAACGAACGGTTACGATCGTGAACAAGAATGGAGTCCACGCGCGACCCGCCGCCGAGATAGTCAAGACGGCGGGCAAGTTCGCCAGCAACGTCACGATCGTTCGGGACGATCTCGAGGTAAATGGCAAGAGTATAATGGGTGTGATGATGCTCGCCGCGGAGTGCGGCTCACAGATCATACTGCGTGCGACTGGCGATGATGCCGACGCGGCAGTGGAAGCGTTGGCGCTGCTTGTCGCCGCGAAGTTCGGGGAACGGTAGATGCCGCGCCCGATAGTCGGCGTGCCGGCGTCGCCGGGAATAGTCGTTGGGCCAGTTCATCTTCTGCGGTGGGAAGTTCCGCAGGTTCGGCAGCGCATCATCTCCGACGATCAAGTTGACGCTGAGATCGAGCGGTTCAACGCCGTTATCGCGAGAGCGCGTACGCGCCTTGGGCAGGTAAGAGACCGGGTAAACGCGCATGCCGGTGAGGAGGAGGCTGCCATCTTCGATGTGCAGATTGCGATGCTCGAAGACGCTGAGCTGCTCGACAACGTACGTGCGCTCATCCACCAGAACCTTGGTGCGGAGAAGGCGTTCGATCTTGTCATGGCAGATTGGCGCCAGAGCTTCGCGCGACACACGCATCAGATGCTGCGCGAGCGTGTCGCGGATCTCACGGACGTGCACATTCGCGTTTTGTCGATGCTACTCGATCTGGGCGATTACGATCCTGTAGATCTACCCAAGGGATCCAACGCGATCCTCGTAACGCATGATCTCACACCGAGTCTCACGGTACAGCTCGACCGCGAAACAATCGCGGCGATCGCTACTGATGCGGGAACGCGCACCTCGCACGTGGCCATCCTCGCCAGATCGCTCGGTCTTCCGGCTGTTGTCGGACTGCGCGACGCAACGCTCCAATTGCACGCGGGCGACCGCGTAATTCTTGACGGATCACTTGGCGTCATAGTGCCGAATCCGACGGAAGCGCAGATCGCGGCGTATGCGGAACGCGCGTTACGCGACGCCTCCGATGACGCGGCGATGCGCGCGATCGCTACCGCGGATCCCATCACGCTCGACGGTGTGCGGATGGTGCTTCGCGCGAATGTGGATCTTCCCGATGAAGCCGAAGCGGCCGCGAGCAGTGGTGCAGAAGGCGTTGGGCTCATGCGCACGGAGTTTCTCGCTGTGGGCCGAGCAACGATGCCTGATGAGGACGAGCAATTTCGCGCGTACCATCGGGTCGTAAGCGCATTTGCTGGCAAGCCGGTCGTCATTCGCACGTTCGATGTGGGCGGCGACAAGCTCCCGATCGGTGGCTTTCCGACTGAGGCGAATCCGTTTTTGGGGTGGCGCGCAATTCGTGTCTGCCTGGACGAGCCGGAGTTGTTCAAGACGCAGTTACGCGCACTGATGCGGGCTGCTTCGTTCGGTGATGTCCGGATCATGCTGCCTCTCATTGTGACGCTCGATGAGGTGCGCGCTGCGCGCCGGCTTCTCATGGAAGCGTCGGACGAGCTCACCGCGCGCGGGGTGGAGCATCGGAGCGACGTTCCGCTCGGCATCAT
>PLEG01000098.1 GCA_003136975.1 Gemmatimonadota bacterium
CGCCGACCTTCTTGAGCCATTTCGAAAGCGTGCCCTCAGCGATCGACTCGCCCATCTGCGGCATTGTTACGTCTATCCGAGCCATCTATGATCTCCGGCTTGTCAGTCTTATAATCGACACCAACGGAAGGATTATCACCCCCGCAATCATTCCGACCATCGCATACTGGCCCCAGTTGCACGCCGGAATTCCCTCCGGCGGCTGACAGCCGCGAACGGAACCGACGACTTTCGCAACCAGAACCGCCATCATTCCACCGCCGAAAAAACCGGCGATGGCAGAGAAACATCCCGCACCGACGAAAGCTCCCGTGGACGCCCGGCCGCTGTCCTCAGAATCAAGCCCCATCAATAAGCTACAATGCGCCGGAGCGCCCGCACTATATCCAATGTCTGAGGAAGCACATAATCCTCGAGCGGCGGCGAATAGGGCAGCGGTACGTCCGCCGCAGTAACGCGAAGCACCGGGGCGTCGAGCCACTCAAAGCAGGTCTCGCTGATCCGCGCGGTTATCTCACCCGCGATGCCGCCGGTACGCGTATCCTCGTGCACTATGAGCACGCGATTGGTCTTGCGAACCGTCGCCACGATCGCCTCGTCGTCCAACGGCAGCAACGTGCGAAGGTCGATCACCTCGACCGATACGCCGTCCTCGGCCTGCATGATCTCCGCCGCCTCGAGCGCCTTCCAGAGCGTCGCGGAGTACGTGATGATCGAAACGTCAGTACCTTCGCGCGCGGTTCGCGCCTTTCCGATTGGAACTATGTGATCGCCGGCTGGCATGACTTCCTTGATGCGCCGGTAGAGATACTTGTGCTCGAAAAACAGTACGCAGTCGTCGTCACGAATCGCGGCCTTCATGAGACCCTTCGCGTCGGACGCAGTAGCGGGGCTCACGATCTTGAGACCAGGCGTGTGAAAGAACGCCGCCTCCGGATTCTGCGAGTGGAACGGGCCACCGCGCACGTAACCACCACTCGGTCCGCGCACGACCATCGGGCAACCCAGGCCGATGCGATATCGCGCGGTCGCGACATAGTTGGTAAGCATGTCGTACGCGTTCGAGACAAAGTCCATGAACTGCATCTCGGCGACAGGACGCATTCCCATGTGCGCCGCGCCGGCAGCAGCGCCGACTATCGCCACCTCGGAAATCGGCGTGTCGATCACACGTGATGCGCCAAACCGTTCCTGCAACCCGTCGGTAACCTTGAATGCGCCACCGTATGCCCCAATGTCCTCGCCGAGGCAAAAGACATTTACATCACGCTCCATCTCTTCAAAGAGCGCCTGCCGAATTCCTTCCAGGTAGGTGACTTCAGACATCGTACGTGCCCCAGCCTGATGCGCGCTCGTGCTTCTCGACGGCGCTGCTGACATCCTCGCGGAACCATAGCGGTGCCACGCTCGGCTGGCCAGCATACACGCCGCGAAGCGCCTCCAACGGGTCCGGCATCGGTGACGCGTCTGCAATGTCAGTAGCGATATCGATCTCAGCCTTGATGCGCTCGTCGATCGCACGTAATTCAGCTGCCTTCACCTTC
The DNA here is from genome assembly GCA_003136975.1 of Gemmatimonadota bacterium. Lineage (GTDB taxonomy): Bacteria > Gemmatimonadota > Gemmatimonadetes > Gemmatimonadales > Gemmatimonadaceae > Fen-1247. The sequence continues at coordinate 1,545 of PLEG01000098.1, forward strand.
TCGCCGCGCAGCACTTTCTCAAAGCGATCGATCGGATCGTTCTCGGCGGCCCAACGCTCGATCTCACCAGGCGGAACGTAGGACTGATTGTCGTGCTCCGCGTGTCCCTTCCTGCGGTATGTGATGAGCTCGATCAACGTGACGCCTTCGCCCCTCCGCGCGCGATCCACTGCGCGCTTCGTGACGTCGTATACGGCGAGCACATCGTTTCCATCCGCCTGTTCGCCTGGAATCCCGTAACCGATCGCCTTGTCGCTAAACGATTTCGCGGCGGTCTGCTTGGAAACCGGCGTTGAGTACGCATATCCGTTGTTCTCGACAACTACAACGAGCGGACAGCGCTGCACCGCGGCGAAGTTGATTCCTTCATGGAACGCGCCGGTCGATGTCGCGCCGTCGCCGACGAACACGAGCCCGACGCGATCCTCGCCGCGCATCTTTGACGCAAGCGTCACGCCGGCCATGACGGGAACCATGTCGCCCAGATGCGATATCTGTCCAATGAATCCGCGCTCAACGCCGCCGAAGTGAATGTTGAGCTCCTTTCCCTTGGTGGGAGAATCGCCCTTGGCCATGTACTGCTTGATCACTTCAGTGGGCTCAGCACCACGGACGAGCATCGCGCCGAGGTTACGGATGAGCGGCGAGAGAAGATCGCCCTTTGACTTGTCCAGTGCATAAGCGGCACCGACAGCATCGGCTTCCTGTCCCAGCGAGCGGAACAGTCCTCCAATGACCTTTGTCTGCCGGTAAAGATTTACGAGGCGCTCTTCAAGCGAGCGCGTGAGCCGCATGTAGTAATACAGCTCGAGCTTCTGCTCGCGCGTCAACGCCATGGCGCGGCTCCTAGTAAGAAGCCGTCAGCTTGTACGCCGGATCTTCGGCGCGATGCAACTCGACGAAAAACTTCTTGGCGTTGCGGTCGAGACGACTCTCACCGGTCTGATCGGTATCGATCTGCACGAACGTATAGTGCCCGCCTTCCATCTTGACGCTGAGCTTGAGCGCGCCGAGTGGACCGGAGAAATCACGCGTGCGACGCGCGGAGCCGGTGGCATTCTCCAGAATGGTTGGAAAGAACGTATCGGCAATCGCGAGAACTTGATCGGGCTTCAGGTGGGATCTAAAAAAATGGCGCATCGTTAGCGTTTTGTCGTATCCGTGCTCTGCCCGAGTGGCGGAGCTGGCAATACCTGTTGTTGCCAGTCCTGAGTGCGCTCGAGCTTTGTGGTTGAATCTCTTCGGAACTGCAGTCCGATCGCCCAGTCGCCAGAGACCGGGAAGCGGACATGTGCGTAGTAGGTACCAACTTCGGCACCCTTCGCGAGCCCGTCGCCAGTCTGCGCGTGTTCCTGGCTCGTCGCGAATATGCGTCCCTGCCCCGTCTGAATGGGCTGGCCGCTGTCCTTGTCGAGCACTACGATCTTGAACACGGTTATTTCTTCCGAGACTGGCGGAGCAGGAGTGACGCTGATGCGGAACGCCATGTCGTCGGTCCACTGCCGAATCTCCGCTGCGCGATCCTTGTTGCCGCACGAGACGAGCGAGACGGAAGTCACGGTGAGCAGCGCACTACACACTGCCTTCCACATCAACGTCGTTCCTTTCATCAGGAGTAGTACTCGAGACCGAGGTGCGTTATCTGATCCTCACCCATGAGATGACGCAGGGTGTTCTTCATTTTGGTCTGCTGGATGAACAGATCGTGTTCCGGCTGCAGGCCGGGTGCCGTCATCGGGCTCTTGTAGAAGAACGACAACCATTCCTGAATTCCCTTCATCCCGGCGCGTTGCGCGAAGTCGCTGAACAACGCGACGTCGAGCACGAGCGGCGCCGCGAGGATGGAATCCCGGCAGAGGAAGTTGACCTTGATCTGCATGGGATAATTCATCCATCCAAAGATGTCGATGTTATCCCAGCCTTCCTTGTTGTCGCCGCGCGGCGGATAGTAATTGATGCGCACGACGTGCGAGAAGTCCTTGTACAGATCCGGATACTTCTCTGGCTGCAGAATGGTGTGGAGCACCGATAGCTTGGACTCTTCCTTAGTCTTGAAAGATTGAGGATCATCGAGCACTTCACCATCACGGTTGCCGAGGATGTTGGTGGAATACCAGCCGGCGAGCCCGAGCATGCGCGCCTTGAGCCCTGGCGCGATGACTGTCTTCAACCACGTCTGGCCGGTCTTGAAATCCTTGCCCGAGAGCGGGACGCCGCGCTGCTGCGCGAGTTGAAGAAGCGCGGGAATGTCGGCTGAAAGGTTCGGGGCACCGTTCGCGAATGGCACGTTCTCCATGATCGCCGCGTAGGCGTACAGCATTGAAGGCGCGATCGCTTCGTCGTTGTTGTCCATCGCGCGCTCGAACTGCTCGATGGTGGCGTGCTGCGGGCCAGCCTTGATGAATATCTCTGTGGATGCGCACCAGACCATGACGACGCGGTCAAGCTTGTTCTTCGACTTGAAGTCGCGGATGTCCTGCCGCAGTTGCTCAGCGAGATCGCGCTTGGTCTTGCCCGTTTTGACGTTGGTACCGTGGATGCGCGTCACGTAATGGTTATCGAACGCCGCTGGCATCGGCTTGATGCTTGCCAGAAAGTCAGCGATCGGAGCAACGTCCTTCTCTTCCAGCACGCCAGCCTTGCGCACGGCAGTGAGCGCGTCATCCGGGATTGGGTCCCAAGCGCCGAACACGATGTCCTTGAGATCGGCTAGCGGGATAAAGTCCTTGATGAGCGGCGCACGGTTTTCCGTCCGCTTGCCCAACCGAATGGTCGCCGTCTGAGTGATCGAGCCGATCGGCTTTGCCAGCCCGCGGCGAATACTCTCGACTCCAGCGATGAACGTCGTGGCCACGGCGCCGAGGCCGGGCGTGAGGATACCGAGCTTACCGGAAGCCGGTGCGATTTTGGATGAAGCGGGGCTGTTAGACATTCACCAGGGGTTTCTTGGATGTTGCGCGATGGACGAAGCTGATGCGCTGGACGGCGGTTATCCATGCTGTAACCGTGAGCAGGACGATGATCGCCATGAGGATCCAGCCATGCAGCGCCAGGCCGAAAAATGCCTGTGGTACGGATAATAACACGACGCGCTCCGGGCGCTGCATGACTCCGACCTTGGCGTCAATTCCGAGAGCAGCCGCCCGCGCGCGAGTGTACGACACGAGGAAGGTTCCGATGATCCCCACCAGGCAGACCACCACCATGTAGACATTGTGGTAGATGACCGAGGAAGCGTAGAACACCGCCAGACCGGCCAGCACCCCGCCGTCGGCGACCCGATCCAGCGTCGAATCGTAAAAAGCTCCGAAGACGCTCGATTGGCCGGTGCGCCGGGCCACCGTTCCGTCAAGCACATCGAACAGGGCGGTGAGGGCGATGATCCAGCCCGCCGTCATGATGTGCCCGGTGGCGTATACCACCGCGCCGGTGAGCGTGCAAAGCGTACCAAACGTCGTTATGACGTTCGGATTGACCCGCCGCCGTACCAGGAAGTCGGCGGCGGGCTCAATAACCCGCAAATAACCTGCTTTTATAGCGTCCCAGAGCGCCTTCATCGGCGTTGAAGCTAGCCGGACTGGCGCCCTTGGGCTAGGTGTTTCCTCTATGGAAGATGCTACGGGACCTGCCACTCATAGAGGCCAGACAGCGTAACGTTGTCGCGAGTGTACGACCGGGATCCGTCAATCGGTGTCGCTTTCAACCCGACGGTGGCGCCGGCCGAGATGCCCGGCACGTTCATCGACTCAGCGCTTTTTGCCGCAACCTGCTTGAGGAAGATGTCACTCCCACCGTTCACCACATAGATATTGGTGGCCTGGGAAAGGTTGTTCGTTACACGCAGCGTTACTTCGCTCACCGGCTGCGGCCCAGTCTTGACCTCGACCTGGCGCGCGCCGCACGCGGTGGCCGCTACGGCGAGGCTCAACATGGCTATCAGTCTCTTCATCGCTGCTCCTGAAAAATTGATCGGACGTAGTGCCGGTCTACTAAATCCCTAGTACAATAAGTACCTGGTGACGCGTTGGCGAAACGCATAGGCTGGGCCGTACATGGAGTCGACCACAGCGTCGGCGTCCGCGCCGCGCAATATCGCCCGCCTGGCGGACGGCGATCCGAACAGTCGATCGAAACGGGTGGAATCGATCGTCAGTTTGTCCGGATAAGCCCGATGAATCGCCGAGAGCAGGCCGGCGGTGAGACGGCTCGTCTGAAGCTGAGAGCGCTCCGTGACCTCGATCCGAAAGCCGTGCACCAGCTGGCCGGAATACTTGTTGTCGCCCGCAGCAACGGGGGTAAAGTCGATGGGGATAAAGCGTACCCCCCGAATCGGACGGTCCTTCAATATCTCGATGACACGTTTTGGATCCATCCACGGCGCGCCGATCGTGCGGAAAGCTTCAGTGGTTCCCCGGCCGACCGAAAGATTGGTCGCTTCAAACGATACGAGCCCAGGATACAGCATCACGGCCTCGAACGTCTGGAGGTTCGGCGACGGCGGAACGAATGGCAGCCCGGTCCGGTCGAACCAAAGCTCTCGCGTCCAGCGATACGCGGGTACCACGTGAAGATCGGCGCCGATCTTGAGTACGTCGTTGTACATGCGGGCCAGCTCGCCCATTGTCATCCCGTGGCGCAATGGAATCGGATAGAGAGCCCACGCCAGTCCGGGGTGTCCGGGCGATGGATCGGCGGCATTGGACAACGCGGAGTCGAGCATCGGGCCTTCGACAAACGATCCGGTTATCGGATTCGGCCGATCAAGAATCACTATCGGCTTGTGAAGCCGGGCAGCGGCGCGCATGGAGTAAACGACCAACCCGTCGTACGTCCACGTCCGCGACCCTACGTCCTCCAGATCAATCAGCAGAACGTCAACGGATCGAAGCGCCGAATCTGGCGGCGGAATTGTTTGAGCGCCGTAGAGAGAGATGACCGGGAGGCCGCTGGCGTGGTCCACGGTCGAGCCGATACCGGTGTGGTCCTCGGTGCCACCAAGTCCGTGCTCTGGCGAGAAAAGCGTAACGAGCTGAACCTGCGCCTTGATCGCGCGCTTGTCGGTGCGCAGCAGATCCACATCCCGGCGTCCCTTTTCGTCGACGCCGGCTCGGTTGGTCAGCAACGCCACTCGTTTACCGCGTATGAGGCTGGTGCTGTCGTCGAGGAGGACGGTGATTCCGGGCCGCACATTCGCCTCCGGCAGGCCGGTTGGATCATCAACACGGTGATAGACCACGGAACATCCCGCAGTCAGAACAAGCAGCGCAAACAGCGGTTTGATGAGCGATCGCGGCATCACGTTGGAATCCGGAAATTGTGGATGGAGGTATAATCGCAAACCGCGAGCCTTCCTGCCATAAGGACGGCCGTAAATTATTGTACACCCCAACGCGTTGTTCACGGTTCTCCCGACCCAAAGGCCGGACCGGAACCAGGGGCGGGGCCCCGGGGTACCCCGGGCGCTGGAAAGTCGCGTTTTCCGTTTATATTTCAGGCTTACAAGGAGTGACCCAAATGGCCGTATCCAGCCAGCCAGAGATCAGCCTTACCCTGACGCCAGCAGCCGGGGTTGAGATTCAGAAGTTCATGGAGATGGAAAAGGTTTCGCCCGAGGACGGCGGCCTGCGAGTGAGCATCCAGCCCGGCGGCTGCAGCGGTTTCAAGTACTCGCTGTTGATCGAGGACAAGCCAGCTGAGGACGATCTGGTGCTCATGCAGCTCGGCTATCGAGTCTTTGTCGATCCGTTCTCCGCGCAGTACGTGAACAACGTCACTATCGACTACGTCACGTCGATGCAGGGATCGGGCTTCACGTTCAAGAACCCGAACGCGACGGGCGGCTGCGGCTGCGGATCATCCTTCTCGGCCTGATCGGCTCTCTGCGTCGTACCGAGGGCGGTGAATGAGAAACTCGTTCACCGCCCTCGACCTTATCGTACTCGTTGCATACCTCGGCGGTACGACCTTTCTTGGCGTCTACCTCGGGCGCAACCAGAAGAACGCGCGCGACTATTTCGTCGCCAATCGCACAATTCCCTGGTGGGCGGTTCTCTTCTCCATCGTCGCGACGGAGACAAGCGCGCTCACGGTTATCTCGATTCCAGGTCTCGCGTACCTGGGCGACCTCGGCTTTCTACAGATCGCCACCGGATACATCATCGGTAGAATAGTCGTAGCGTACACGCTCTTGCCGCGATACTACAATGGCAATCTCGTTACCGCATACGCGCTGCTCGAGCAGCGTTTCGGCGTCGCCACGAGGCGGTTCGCGTCGGTGGTGTTCATGTTCACTCGCGCATTCGCGGATTCGGTGCGCGTATTCGCGACCGCAATCCCAGTCGCGCTGATATTGCAGCCTGTACTTCCAGCTTCGGTTGTCATGCCGACCGCAATCCTGGTGCTCGGTGCGCTGACGCTCTTCTACACCTACAACGGCGGCGTGCGGGCTGTCGTCTGGACTGACGTCATTCAGACAGTCGTGTATCTGGTTGGCGCAGCCGCGGCTGTCATCATAATTGGCCACGGCGTCAAGGGCGGTTGGGGCACGGTGTTCCACTCCGCGGCGGCATCGGGAAAGCTCCAGATCATCGATCTCTACACTGGCCTGGACAAACCACAGACGCTGTTCGCCGGACTTCTGGGTGGAGCGTTCCTCTCAATGGCGTCGCACGGAGCCGATCAGGTTATCGTGCAACGCCTCATGACGGCGTCCTCACTCCGCGACGCGCGACGCGCGCTGATTGGAAGCGGATTCGCGGTGTTCTTTCAGTTCGCGCTGTTCCTCATGATCGGTGTTGGACTCTGGGCGTTCTTCGGCGCGCAGCACTTCGATTCGCCAGACAAGATATTCCCCACGTTCATAGTTACGGCGATGCCGACCGGATTGATTGGCTTGTTGATAGCCGCGATTCTGGCTGCGACGATGAGTGCGCACTCTGGTGCGATCAATTCACTCGCTGCCGCGACGGTGCACGACATCTACCTGCCAATCACGCATCGCGACCCAAACGACGCGCGCACTCTGAAGGTGGCGAAGCTCGCGAGTCTGGCGTGGGGAGCGTTGTTGCTGATCATCGCTCTGCTGTATCGCCAACAGGGCACGCCTGTAGTGATCGTCGCTCTGTCCATTGCGTCATTCACGTACGGTGCGCTGCTCGGCGGCTTCGCGTTGGGCATTCTCTGGGCTCGCGCTCAACAGCGCGACGCGATAACGGGAATGGCGATCGGCATACTCGTAATGAGTATCATCGTATTCGCCAAACAGCTATCAGTGTGGTGGCCTGCACTCGCCCCAGTTGGAAACATCGCGTGGCCGTGGTACGTTCTGATCGGCACCTTGGTGACGGTCGGCGTCGGAATGTTCACATCGCTCTTCCCGCACGGAAGCGCCAGAATCCAGGTTGATAACGCATAATGATTGATGCAGAGATAGTTGTCGGAGTCGATGCCGGCGGAAGCAAGACGCGCGTCATCGTTGCGACGAGCGATGGCGAGACGGTTGCCGAGGTCGTGGGCGGCGGAGCTGCGATGGCCCCAGGTAACGCGGACTACTGCGCGGACGCAATCGCTGCGCTGGTCACGAGCGCACTCGCGAGCGCTGAGCTGAGCGATACGGTTCCGCGGGT
>PLEG01000354.1 GCA_003136975.1 Gemmatimonadota bacterium
TCGCGGCTCGCCGCGGCCCGCGGCAGAAGCCGCTTCGCGAATCGTCGGGACGATGTGCGCCGCGATCGTCTTGGGCCCGGTCATCCATAGCACGGTGCCGTCCGCGGTCTGGATGCGACGCACGAGTCGCGGTGTGACACGCCAGCCGCCATTCGCGAATGGTGCGTAAGCTGTGACAAGTTCCATGGGAGTAACTTCGAGCGCGCCGAGCGCTGCGGACGGAACATCGGGGAGATCGCTGCGGATGCCATTGCGGTGCGCGGTGGCGATGATCGCTGGGATGCCGACGAGTTGACTGACACGCACGGCCGCCGCGTTCTCGGATCTCATGAGTGCGCGGCGGAATGTGACATGGCCGCCATACTCGCCGCCGTAGTTCTTTGGAGACCAGACGGTCTTCCCAATCTTTACATAGACAGGTTCGTCATCCACTTCGCTCGCTGGTGTGTAGCCAGCGGCGAGTGCGGTGGCGTAAACGAACGGCTTGAACGCGGAGCCCGGCTGTCGATGCGCGAGCAACGCGCGATCGAAGCTGCCTCGTTCGAAACGCCGGCCGCCCACCAACGCGCGTATGTCGCCGGTCCGCGGATCGAGCGCGACCATTGCACCTTCGACGTGCGGTCCGCGACGATCGGACTCCTGCTGAATTACGGCGGCCTGACGTCGCACCGCGCGATCCGCCGCGGCCTGCGCGCGCTGGTCGAGCGTAGTGTACACGGTAAGGTCGTTCACATCGAGTGATCCACTCTTGAGCACAGAGTCGACCACGTCACGCACGGCGTCAATCGCGTATGAATCGCCCGACATGTCGGGGCGCCATTCATCCCTGGCAACCCGGAGCGGAACGCTGGAGAACTGTTGCGCGGCCGCGGGCGTGATGTAGCCTTCACGAGCCATCAAGCCAAGTACCAGATTTCGGCGCGCAAGAGCGCGGCGTGGCGACCGGCGCGGTGTATACGCCGACGGACCTTTGGGCAAAGCGGCGAGCACCGCACCTTCGGGAACCGTTAGCTCGCTCACGCTCTTGCCAAACAGATCGCGACTCGCAGCCTCGACACCGTACACACCGTTGCCGAGGTAGATGACGTTGAGGTAGAGTTCGAGAATTTGGTCCTTGCTGAGATTGCGCTCGAGCAGCCGGGAGAGACGCATCTCGATGAGTTTCTGACGAAAGGAGCGTCCCCGGTATTTGCGCACCGCAAAGGTGTTCCGCACGACCTGCATCGTGATGGTGGAGAATCCCTCACGCACGCCGCCCGCCCTGACATTTCGGAGTGAGGCTCGCACGAGCGCACGCCAGTCGATTCCGTGGTGATCGTAGAATCGACGGTCCTCGGTGGCTACGAATGCCTGACGCACGGGAACCGGCACCGCGCTGAGCGGTACGTTGACGCGACGGACCACCGCAAGCCGGCTTACAAAGGTTCCGGCCCGATCCAGCACTCGGCCGCCTTCGTCCGGATGAAAAGAGCGGATATCGGCGGCGGTCGGGCAGCCATCTCCACCGCATGTCGCCAGCCACACGTCGCCAGCGTAGATGGCAACGATCAAAATCGCCATTGCCGCGAGTATATATTGCCTCTTTCCGGGTTTGCCGAACCGTAGATTCATGATCAAAATGTATCGTCCATTAGCCATTGCAATCGCTGCGACCGTCGCGGGTACCGCGCTCGCATGTAGCTCGGGGGAGGCTCGCCCGACGGCGAAGTCCCCGTCCAACGCTTCAGCCAATACCCCAGAGTCGAGCGTTGCGACCTCGACCGGCAGTGTATCAGTACCGGTTGAACAGAATCGCGCCCCCAACAAAATGGGTCGCATTCCGGTGCTCGAATATCATCTGATCGGCGACCACGAGGCGTTGTACAGCAGGACGCGCGAGCATTTCCGTGCCGACCTGGAAGACGCGTACCGCCGCGGATACCGGCCAGTGACACTGTCGCAAGTTCTGGACAAGAATTTCAACGACGTCCCGGTGGGGATGTCGCCGATTGTGGTTGTGTTTGACGATGCTTCTCCGGAACAGTTCCGCTACATAGAGCGGAATGGCAAGCTCGAGATCGATCCGACCAGCGGCGTTGGGATCTGGCTCGACTTCGCCAAGTCACATCCGGGCTGGAAGAATCGCGCGGTGTTCTGCATGCTCAACGGCGGTGCGGCCGGTCACAACTTCTTTGGCGACAACGTGAAGTTCCAGGGCCAGAAAAAGGAGTGGCGCTTTCAGAAGGTCAAATGGTTGGCGGACAACGGCTTCGAGCTGTGCGACCATACTGTGTGGCATGCGATGTTGAACAAGTATTCTGACGCGGTTGTCCAGGAGCAAATAGCACGCAACGCGATGGGAATCGATTCGGCGGTCCCAGGCTACAAGATCCGGTCGATGGCCCTGCCGTATGGTATATGGCCCAAGAACAAGCAGCTCGCGTGGGAGGGATCCTGGCGCGATCCAAAGACAGGCGAGATCCACAGCTACCATTTCGAAGCGGTGATGGAAGTGAGCGGCGGTCCCACCCGGAGTCCGTATGATCCGGCCTTCGATCCGCATCACGTCACTCGCATCGAAGCGATCGGGAGCGACATCAGCAAGACGCTGGACAAGTTGGACAAGGCCGGCACGCGGTTCGTCCGGTAAGGAACGAGGCTACTACTGGCCTCGTTCCTTACCGGTCAGAACTTCCACTTCCGCAAGACTTCCAGCGCCTTCTCCAGCGCCTCGCGTTGCATTGGCTCGGTGGCACCAGCCAGGAGTTGCTCATAGGTCTCGATCGCCAGATCGAGAGCCATGTAATCGTGCTCGGCTCCAGCCAGCGCCGCGGCGTTGTCAGCCAGATTGGCTCGGGCAAGGTCATCGGTCGGAAACTGGATCGAAACTTGGCGCCAACGTTCCGTACGGTTGCGTGGATTCGACTCTGCGAGAGCCCACATGTGCCAGGCTCCGCGACTTGCCGGATCGAGCTTTCTGGCGCGATCGGCGATCTCGCCGACCAATTCCGGGCCTCTTCCTTCCAGCCAATATCCATTGGCGAGCCGGACCAGAGCCTGGGCGTCGCCGGGGTTTTCTGCCACTGATTGCTCCAAATCCGCAACCGTGGGGTATGATAGATCGTCCATTTACCGAAATGTATCCCTCTGGACAAGAGCAGCGGAGGGTGCTAGCGTAAAGGCAGTAGTGGGACGAGCAGTACGCAGGAGTAGTGCGAACAAGGCGCGTGTGGTTGCGCGCAGATTGAAGGCATGGTCCCCGGGTGCGCCGCGTGAGTTGGCCCCGCGCTTTCCGAGACACTTCCGAATCAATAAGACAAATCGAATGACCGCAACGATGGCGCCCCGCGCCCGTTGTGTAATGCGCTTGCGGCGAGTGTCGCCGGCGCCTCTGTACCCGAAAATTCATTTACATGACAGAACGCCGACGTCCAAGTCGTCGCGGTCGTGGCCAAAGCCCCGACGACGCTACGTCCAACGATACGCTTTCGGATGCGAATCCGTATCTCGAGTCCGCTCCGCAGGCTCCTCCAGTTGTGACTACCGCGTCTGAACCGCGACAGGCTGACGCGTCCGCCGGCAATACTGGCGCCGCCACCCCACCCGATATATCGGGCGGCGACGGTGGCAGCAGTAGCCAGGGGGGGGTGGATTCATCTGGCGGCACTGGCGGCACCGATGACGGCGGAAACGATCGAGGCGGACAGGGACGCGGCAGGTTTCGCCGCTTCAGGCATCGCAACCGAACGGGCCAGAGTGGCGGAAACCAGCAGCAGCCGTCACAGCAACCACAGCAACCACAGCAACAGCACCAACAACGTTCCAATCAGAACAACAGCAACAGCAACAATAACAACGGCCAGCAGTTCGGCGGAGGGCGCCGCAACAATCGCCGGAATCGCCCACAGGCAGAGGCCGCGCCCCGCGGCCCGGTAGGTCCGATCATCGTCGAAGGCGAAACTTCAGGCCTTTTCGATCCCCAGCGCGACGCGGGGTACCTGCGCAGCTCAGTTCACAGTTACCTGGCAGAAGCGAATGATCCGTTCGTCCCAACATCGCTTGTTCGGCAGGCCGGTCTCCGGCGCGGCGACCTGGTAACGGTCACCGTTGGCCGCGATCAACGTGGACGCCTAACAGCCGCCGAGCTGCTGACGGTGAATGGTGGCGACCCAGAGGCAGCGCTTCGCCGCCCGGAATTCGCGTCGCTCATCGCGTCATACCCAGACCGCAAGTTGTCGCTGGAAACCGGACGGCCCGCGAAGGCTGGACCAGAGCTGACACGTCGTGCGATCGACCTTATCGCTCCAATCGGATATGGCCAGCGCGCACTGATTGTCGCGCCGGCCCGCGCCGGCAAGACGATGCTCCTGCAGGCTGTGATCGAGGGTATCGCTATCAACCAGCCGGACGTTCAGCTGTTCGTGCTGCTGGTTGATGAGCGTCCCGAAGAAGTGAGCGACATGATCTCGATCGGACACGGCGAGGTGGTCGCTTCAAGCTTCGACATGCCCGCACAACGTCATGCTGATGTCGCTGAGATGACGCTGGAACGTGCACGCCGCTTGGTGGAGCTCGGCAAGGACGTCGTAATTGTTCTGGATTCGATAACGCGTCTCGCCCGTGCGTACAACACCATCGAGCGCGGAACGGGACGTACCATGAGCGGCGGTCTTGACTCGTCCGCGATGGCGAAACCAAAAGCCTTCTTCGGCTCGGCGCGCTCCGTTTCACCAGAGAACGGTGGTGGATCGCTAACGATCATCGCCACGGCTCTGGTCGAAACTGGATCTCGCATGGACGACGTGATTTTCGAGGAGTTCAAGGGAACCGGCAACTGCGAGATCAAGCTGGATCGCAGTCTCGCCGAGAAGCGGATTTTCCCGGCCATCGACATCGGCATTAGCGGAACGCGGCGCGAGGACAAGCTATTCCGTCCGGACCAGTTGGATCACGTTTACACACTCCGCCGCGGGTTGCAGCAGATGCCATCGAGCTCGGCGATGGAATGGCTGATCAAGCGAATCGCGGGAACCCAGAACAACGACGCATTGCTATCCGGGCTCTGACGATGGGGCCGGGCGTATAACCCAGTCCAGCCGAGAATGCGAAGTCGCTCCAGCCGGTCTATCGGTCCCACTTCGCGGCCCGAGGCTTGCTCTCTCCGGGGCATGCTCTCCCTAACCCTCCCGCGGCCGATACAGGTCGCGGCGGTGGCTTTCGTGTCTGCAATCGCGTCGGCCGGCCCGGTGCGAGCGCAGGCAGCACCTGTGCCCGCTCGCAATCCGGAAGTCACAGAGCTGACTCTCACAGGTGTCCACTCGGTCGATCCTGACGAGCTACGCCTCAATATCGCGACAGATGAATCGCATTGCACTTCGGTGCTGCTCAGGCCGATCTGCGTTTTTAGCAAGTCTCCGCTGTTCTACAAGCATGTAACATTGGACCGCGCAGAGCTATCGCGCGACATGCTGCGCGTGATGGTTTACTACTTCAAGCGCGGATATCGCGATACACAGGTCGACACGACCGTCGCAGCAACTGGCAAGCGTACCGTGCACGTCACGATCGCTGTGAACGAAGGCGCTCCGACAATTGTGTCACAGGTAAGCATTGTTCAGGATACGACCGTCCTCACGCGCAGAGATCTGCGCGGTGTGCACATTTTGCGGAGGGCGCGTCCATACAGTCTGATCCAGCTGGATTCCACCATCGCGATGATCGACGCGCGACTGTGGGACCGAGGGTACTCCGACGCTGTCATAGATACGGTAATCGCGCTTGACACCGCCGCCAAGACCGTCAGCGTCGCACTGAACATCAACCCGCGTTGGCGGGCACGAGTCGCGAGTATCGCGGTACAGGGAAACAAGGGAGTGTCGCAGCGCACCATCATGAAGTCGCTTTCCTTCAAGCCTGGCGGCCTGTACCGTCGCTCAGACGTGCTTGCGAGTCAGCGCTCACTGTACGAGTCGAACCTGTTCCGGCGCGCCGCGATCGAAGTGCCCCAGGCGGATGATTCGCTCAAGCACGTTGTGATTGCGGTCCAGGAAGCACCGCCGCGCGATGCACGCTATAGCGCTGGTTTCAACACGGTCGACTTCGTACAGGTGGCGGGTCACTTCACCGATTACAACTGGCTCAATGGCGCAAAGCGGCTGACGCTAGACGCCGCGGTTGGAAACCTGTTCGCGCATTCGTTGAATGGGAACGGAGTTTTCTACGATGTGGGTAGGACAGTCGTAGGAGGTTCCGAATCGCAGTACCTGGCGCCGACATATACCGCAAGTGCGGATGCTCGTTATCCGTGGTTCGGCTCTCCCAACAACGAAGCGGCATTCGGACTGTTCGCACACCGCCGGAGCTCGCCGGGAATCTACGTGGATCAGGGGTACGGATTGAGCGCGACTTTCACGCGTACGCTCACGCCGCGCGGACCGCTCAGTCTCAACTATCGGTTTGAAGAGACGAATATTCAGGCCGGCGATGTTTACTTCTGCGTCAACTACGGCGTGTGCGACGGGACGACGCTCACCGCGTTGCGCTCGAAACAGAGACTGTCTCCGCTCGCGCTCACGTTTTCTCTCGACAAGACCGACAATCCATTCGAGCCACGGAGCGGATACCGCTCGCAGTTCGATCTGGAGCACGCGTCGTCGTACACCGCTTCGGACTTCCGCTACAATCGCGGCGTTGGCGATTTTGCGTTATTCCTACCGCTTGGCCGGCACTCTGTAATCGGTGGGCATGTGAAGCTGGGGATCGTCAGCGCCCTGGCCAGCACGGCCGAGGCGGTGGGCGTGGGCAACGACCCGTTTGGAGCCAATTCCATTCTTCATCCCCGCAAGCGCTTCTACGCCGGCGGCTCCCAATCGGTGCGTGGATACGCCGAGGGTCAACTTGGACCGCGGGTACTTACAGTCCCCGCCGCCAAGCTACTGGCGGACGATCCGAACAACCCGCTGTGCACCGCGGCGACCATCGTCAAGTGCAATCCCAATACGTCGCTGTTCCGGGATCGAGACTTCGAGCCTCGGCCGCTGGGCGGTAACAGACTTATCGAAGGAAGCGTGGAGTTTCGGTTTCCACTCTTCGCGTCGCTTATTGGCGCAACGTTCGTCGATGCTGCGTATCTCGCGCAGAACACGAGTCCTGGCCTACCCAAGAGCAAGGCTGCTATCACGCCTGGCTTTGGTGTACGGTACCTGTCCCCGGTCGGTCCAGTCCGAATTGATGTCGGAATCAATCCGAGCACGAGTGATCAGCTCCCTGTCGTTACGGAGGATATAGCCAACGGTGGCAAGGGTCTCGTGACGCTCGATGCAACCCGCTCATACTCACCCACTCAGGGCAGCGGCGGCCTCAATTCATTGCTGGCGCGGCTCACGCTTCATCTCTCGATCGGAGAAGCGTTCTAGATGCGCAGGCGCACCGTTGCGATAGCTACGGTGAGCGTGATCGTTGCGCTGGCGCTCATTATCGCCGGTGCTGTGCTAGTGCTGACACAGACGGCCTGGGGACGCGAGCGCGTTGGCAGCATCGTGATCGGCAAACTGCAGAGCGCTGCCCACGGCTATGTAACTGTAGATCACATCGAAGGCAATTTGCTGGACGGGGCCACGATCGTCGGACTCACGATCACGGATAGCGCTCGCGCTCCGTTCGTCACAGCTGATACGATCGTTGCAAGCTACGGAATCGGCGATCTGATCGGGAAGCGCATCTACCTGGATAACGTACGAATAGTGCGGCCGGTGGTAGTCATCGACAGGATGCCCGGCGGAAAGTGGAATTACGACAGAATATTTCCGCGTGATACGACGCAGCCACCCACTCCGCCAGGATTCCTGTCGTGGATCACGTTGCGTAATGTGACGATCGAAGATGGGCACGTTACGTCGCGCAGCCCATGGGCGCCAAACGATTCGCTGAATGCGACCAAGCGCGATAGCGTTATAAAGTTTACAATGGGCCCACTCGGGCGGCTAAACATCGTTCGCGTCGCTGGCGGTTTCCAGAAGATTTCGGATTTTCGAAATATCTATGGCAAATTCCCGCTCATGCGGCTCGAAGATCCCAGCGATGCGCGCCAGATCATCGACGTAGCGTCGGTTCGTTTGACCGCCGAGCCGCTCAAACCACCGTCGGTTCGAGTCACGGATGCGAAGGGTCGCTTTATCCTGCTTCACGATTCGTTGTATTTCAATAACATTACTGTTGCGCTGCCTGGCTCCAGTCTCTCGCGCGGGACCGGCCGATACAACTTCAACAGCAACGATCTCAGGCTTCGGCTTCACGCCGATACTGTTGCGACCAATGACCTGCTCTGGATCGATCCCAGCATACCGCAGGGCGGCCACGGCAAGCTCGACTTCGCGCTCGATTGGGTCGGACCGACGAGTGATTATCTCGCGACCAACACATCCCTTGCTGTCGCCGGCGCGACAATGTCCGGAAGCCTCGGTGTTTTCGTAACCGATACTCTAGCGTTCCACGACACGAATGTGCGTTTGGCGCATCTGGACACCCGCACCATTCAGGAAGTATTCCCGACCATCAAGTCGCCGCGCCAGGGTTATCTAACAGGACGCATTGCGGCACGCGGCGGATTTGGCGCTATGCGCCTGGATGGCGATGTCGCGTTCGACGATCCGATCACGGGGCGAAGTCGAGTGATCGCGCTCGGCACGGTCGGCGCGAGCGGCGGCGTGATGCGCGCCCGCGATCTACATGTGACGTTTTCCCCGCTACGCGTAGCACTCGTGCGTGCAGTTGATCCGACGTTGCCGATCGGTGGGACCATTACGGGAAAGGCAGTACTGAACGGTTCCAGCGCAACACGACTGACCGCGAATGCGGATCTCTTCCATAACGACGTTACCGGACAGTCTCATGTGACCGGCTCTGCGATATTCGCGAGCGGCGGCCGAGTCCCACTGATCAACGCGAACCTGCAGCTCCTGCCACTCGCGCTCGCCACCGCGGGTCAGTTCGCGCCAGCCGCTGGCCTGCACGGGACCGTGACCGGGCCCGTATCACTCGCCGGGCCGATGAGCGCACTGACAATTTCCGCGGACCTCACCACGCCGGACGGCGGCTCCATCAACACGCGCGGAACGCTGGATCTCGTGTCGCGGCCGCAGTCGTACGATCTTGCCACCACCGCGCATCTATTCGATGCGAGCCAGATCAGCACCAAGGCTCCGCGAACGTCGCTCAGCGCGGACGTGGCGGCACGCGGCACCGGTTTCGATCCGGCGACGCTGAACGCGACGGCAACGGCGACGGTCAGAACGTCGGTGTACGATAGTGTTTCTGTTGACTCCGCGACGCTACGAGTGGCAGCGTCGGGTGGAATGCTTACTGTTGACACGCTCGTGCTGCACGTTCCTCACGGGCACGCAAATGCCGCGGGTCAGTTTGGACTTGTCACGGGCCGAGTCGGGAAGCTGACCTATGATGCCGCGATCGATTCGCTCGGGGCGCTCTCTCGAATCCTCCCCCCTCCCGATACGGGAGTCGTTCGGCCGCGGCCGGCGATTCTCGGCGCACGCATGGCTCGCGCCGACAGCGCGCGGGCACGGGTTGCGCGGTCGGGCGCGGCCGAGCGCGCCGTAACGGGAAAGGCGATGCCGCAATTCCCGGTTGACACTCCGCGTGCAATTCCACGCAGTGCGCTCAGCGGCTCCATCGCCACGCACGGGACTGCGACTGGCAATATCCACACGTTCGATATGACGGGCTCCGCGACGGGTAAAAATCTCGTTGCGTTCGGTAGCGCGGCCGGCGCGGTGAATGCCAACTACGCATGGAACACGGCGTTCACTCCGCAGTCACGGGTTAGCGCACAGGTGAGCGCCGTGAACATTCTGGTGGCCGGCTTCGCACTCGACACCGTGACACTCACGTCTGCGTATACCAAGCCGAACGGCAATCTGGAGCTCGTGATCCATCAGGATTCGAACAGGGTCTACCATGCGACCGCACAGTTCACGTTGGACAAAGACCGCGATGAGCTAAGACTCGACCAACTGCAACTGCGCTTCGACACGACGTTATATGTCAGTACTAGTCCGTCAACGATCCACTTCGACTCTGCCGGCACGGCGATAGATCATTTCGAGATAAAGAGCGCGTCCGGGAGCCGCGTGTTCGTCAACGGGAATATCCCCGCCACCGGGGACGCTGACCTTCAGGTGAACGTGACCCAGTTCGAGGTCGCCAACCTGACCGCACTGTTGCAGAGCGATATAAATGCGCGCGGACTCGTTTCGGTTGACGCACGCATGAAAGGAACGCGAGCCGCACCGGTGATCTCCGGCGCGTTCGGTGTGGAGCGATTCTCGTACAACGGCCATGCAACACCGGAGGTCCACGGCCAATTGAGCTACGCGGCCCAGACACTCCAGGCCAAGATCACCGCGGGTCCTGAGGGTAAGGCACCAGTACTGGTTGCGGACGGCACTGTCCCGATAAATCTC
The DNA here is from genome assembly GCA_003136975.1 of Gemmatimonadota bacterium. Taxonomy (GTDB): domain Bacteria; phylum Gemmatimonadota; class Gemmatimonadetes; order Gemmatimonadales; family Gemmatimonadaceae; genus Fen-1247. The sequence goes on from PLEG01000354.1 coordinate 10,458, forward strand.
GCCCTCATCGGCGTCACAGGATCGCGCATACCGCACGACCGAGCTATCGCTGCGACTATCAACGCGGACTCTCTTCCACTCGATCTCATCCCACAGTTTACGGATGCAATATCGAACCTCAACGGTCGCGCGCTGGCCAAATTCACGATCGCCGGCACCGTGAACAACCCGGACATCAACGGCGTGATCACGCTCTGGAATGGTAGTGCCAGGATTGTTCCGCTCGGTGTGATCCTCAACAACGTGGCAACGAACATTCGACTTGTTCGCGATACAGTGATAGTGGACTCGCTCGTGGCACGCAGCAACGGAACGATTCAGCTCAGTGGTGGCATCGGCATCAAGAACCTGGCAGCGCCTTCTTTCGCGCTCAAGCTGACCGCTCGCGATGCACGTGTGATCGACAACGAGACCGGCAATCTATTTGTCAGCGCAACGCTCGCGGTAAACGGACCATTCAACAGTGTAGATGTTACGGGCTTCGCGCACGTTCTGCGTGGAGTGCTGTACATACCGGAGTCGAACGGGAAAACGCTGGTCGGATCGGGCGATCCTTCACTCTACGCCGTGCTGGATACAAACAACATAACAATGCGGGAGCTTTTCCCGGGTCAGTCACCGTTGCTCGCCAACCTGCGCATGGACGTGGGGCTGATGGTTGATCACGATGTGTTCGTCCGCTCACGCGATGCCAACGTGGAGGTGTACACGGAAAATCCGCTGCGCATAAGCGTCAATAATGCAAAGCAGTCGCTGTTGGTGGACGGAGTGCTTCTCAGCGACCGGGGCGAATATCGATTCCAGAGCAGACTGTTCCAGATCCGCCAGGGAGCCGCGACATTCATCAATACTCCCGAGCTCAATCCCACGCTCCAGGTAACCGGCGAGTACGACGTTCAGCTTCCAACCCGGGAAGCCATCGCGATTCGAATAGTTATTTCGGGGACCCTGCAGCAGCCAAAGATCGCGCTCGAGAGCGACGCTCAGCCGCCCATATCACAGACCGACCTTCTGAGCTATCTCGCGTTTGGCCGGTCATCGTCGTCGTTGCTTCAGCAGGACGGAGGCGGACTCACGACTGGCGGAAGTGGCGGCGGAAACATCGTTGGCGCTGGCGCGGCATTCGCAGCCAAACAGATTGGCGCCGCCGCACTCGGCGCGCTGACAGATGAGGCGGCGGGAAAAGCGGCGCGCTCACTCGGGGCGGATTTCCTGAACATCACGCCGGCGGACGTATCGCTCGATGCAGGAAGCTTCCTGCGCGCGACGCAGATCGAGTTCGGCAAGTACATCCAGACCAACACTTTCTTTCAGCTACAGGTAAGGCCTGACCCGGCGTCGTTGCAACGTCCGGGCTTCAACGTCACACATCGGTTCAACACTCGGACGGGATACCGTATAGATGCGAGCTTCGAGCCGCGGTACCTGCTCAAGCAGCCGACGTTATCCGCGGATCAGACGCCCCAGACAACCAGCGCATTCGGACTGTTTCTTGTGCGCGAGTGGCGCTACTGACAGTCCGGGTTCTCAGTGATCGAAGTGCGCTGTTTCTGGATGCGTGAGGCCTGCGCCGAGTACGACGGGACCCGCCAGCGAACTTGGCGCGTTAAGATTTGCACCGTCGTCGATTCCGACGCCCATGCGGTTGAGGAGCTCACCGCCGAGCCAGCCTGCGAGTCCCAGAAACGCAACTCCGCCAAACGAAAAGAGCAGTGCGATGGGCACCGGTGATTGAGGTGCGTCCATACGTAACAGCCAACTCACCGCAAATGAAACGACGACCGTTACGCTGCTGAGCCCATGCAGCGCGCCGATACGCTTTGCCCGGGTTCCGGCTGGGATGGCGAAGTAGTCTATCAATCCGAATACAGCGGCGATCAGGCCGCCAGCCACACCGGCTCCGATCATGTAGAACGCGACATTTGACCACATCGCGTCACCGCGAACCACATACACGGCATCAAATAGCGCCGCCGTGCCGAGCAATCCGATCGGAAAGGCAACAACGATCTGATGAGCCGGGTGCCCGAGGAGCTTCGTCTTACTTTCCACGCCACCCCTCCTGGCCCTGCGCGTGCATTACTGGACTACCACGACACCACTCATGCTCAACCCATGAATCGTGCAGTGATAATTGTACGTCCCGGCAGTTGGGAACGTCACAACCTGAGTGCCGGAAGCAAAGTCCGCAACATTTCCTGGCGCGCCGGTCGTCGTGAATGTGACGTTGTGAGTTGTGCCAGACGTGTTGTTGTACGTTACCGCCGTTCCAGCGGCTATCGTGATTTGCGTCGGATTGAACTGGTTCCCGGTGACGAGGCACACGGTTCCAGAACCGGGCACACACGTTGGAGGCGGGGTGCCGCCACCGCCGCCGCCGCCTGGATCGGTGCCGCTACCTCCAGAGCCGCCGCAGCCGGCGGCCAGAACGAGACAAGCGAGTGCAACATATCTTGGAGTATTCATGGCTCTAATCTCACTCGGTAATGGTTGGATGGGGAGTCCGCGTGCGGCGAAGCGCCGAGGCTACACGGTCAGTGACCGAAGGAAGTCGGCAACCGCGCCGCGGTAGCTGCGCCCTGACGGGAGTCGGGTGCCGTCGTGGAGAGTGATCCGGTAATCGCCTTGCTCGTTGGGGAATACCTCCTTGATGCGAGTCGTGTTCACGATCGCGGATCGGTGAATGCGCATGAACGCAGCCGGAAGTCTCAGCTGAAACGACGCGAGTGTCGCGCGCACGAGGTGAGACGTCTTGCCAATGTGAATCCTCACGTAGTCGTCAACTGCTTCGATCCAGTCGATGGACTCGGTTGGTAGTAGCAGGTGCTTCCCATCGACGCGAATTGCCAACCGGTCAGAGGCGCGGGAGCCTCTCATCTCCTCCACTAACCGCCTGATGTCCGCGGCAGCCGATGCGCGTTCGGGCGAGGTCAGGCGAATTTTTGCGTGAGCGACTGCCTGAAGCAGACGATCGCGCGCCACTGGCTTTAGCACGTAATCAACCGCGTGCACGTCAAATGCCTTGAGCGCGTAGGAATCGTGAGCTGTCACGAACACGATCATTGGCATGTGCTGTGGGTCGAGCTGCGCGACTACACTGAAACCGTCAAGCTCGGGCATCTGGATGTCGAGCAGAACAAGGTCAGGCGCCAACTTTGCGATCATCTGAATCGCCTCGCGTCCATTCGCGGCTTCACCTGCGACTACAACATCGGGATCCGCAGCGAGAATGGTGCGCAAATGCCGACGAGCGAGCGGCTCGTCGTCGACTATGAGAACCTTGACGGGGACGTCAGTCATGCGAGCTGTCCGTTCATTGGAGTGACATGATAGGGAATTCGCATCGATACTCTGAAGCCGCCCGCCGCCGGACTCTCCACGGTGAAGGCGTGCTTCTGGCCGTACAGATACATCAGCCGGGCGCGGGCATTTCCGATTCCAATTCGCTCAGTCATCCCGTCGAGCGATTGGCCGTGCAGTCCGGGACCATCATCAATTACATCGAGCGCCAGTGTGTCAGCGTCGCGCCAAGCGCGAACCTCGATACGCGTGCGCGTCGCGCTTTGCGCGAGGCCGTACTGGATCGAATTCTCGACCAGCGGTTGCAGAATCAACGTCGGGACCAGTGAATCTCCCACCGAATCGGCTATGTCTGTAACGATGCTGAGCCGATCCTCGAATCTGATTCGCTGGATCGCGGTATAGTGAGCCAGGATCCGCAATTCCTCGCGCAATGGAACTTCCTCCGCCCCACCCGCATCCAGTGATACTCGCATCAACTCACCAAGCCCTGCGATCATTCGCTGTGCTGCTCGAGGGTCCGCGTCAACAAGCGCGGTTATGGCGTTGAGGGCGTTGAACAGAAAATGGGGTCGCAGCTGTTGCCGCAAACTGTCGAGCCGCGACGAAGCGAGTCGCGTCTGCAATACGGCCTGTTCCTGCGCCTGAGTCGCGTATCGTCGCGCAAGTTGTTCGTGCCACCACGTCGCGTAGGTCGCGATTCCACCGGCGGCCGCAAGCAGCATGAGCTTGGCTGCCTCGTCCAGGAGGGCGACGCTCGCGCTTCCGCTGGCTGACACAGGATCACTGATTGCAACACCGTGCATGACGAGGAAGACAAAATCGAGTGACGCGTACGCAACCACTATGAATATGGAGACGATAGCGGCGCGTCGAGCGGATGAAAGCATGGGTCGCGCCGCGAGTATCGCGAAGTACGCCAGAACCATCGGCGACTTGAGCGCCAGAGTCGGCGTTGCTTCAAGACCATAACCGCCCATCGTCACCGTAACGGCCACGACGTCCACGATCGGGTTCACAACCGAAAGCCAGGACGGAAGCCTGACGCGCCGATAGAAAAGCGCCGCCTGGCCGACCGTCCAGGCTAGGGTCGGTATCAACACGGCCGCGTTGAGAGCATTCAGTCTGCGCGGTAGAACGGGAGCATATGCCGCGGCGGCGACCGCCAACACGACGAGCACCAAGCCCCGTACCGAGTTGACCTTCCGCTCAGCCCGGTCTCGCTCCTCATCGAGTACGCTCGATTGCCCGCCAGCGGCTGTGCGCATGATTTGTAACATATGTCCCCACCCCACCGACGCCAGAAGGAGAAGCGTGTAGCAACGCTCGTCCTACTGGATCGTCCTCCTGCCGTGAACAGAATGCTCCTCACCGTTAACGGCCTGCGCCGAATTCGGCCGTCCGTATGTTGTTGTATGCCAAGCCGTCCGATTCTGACGCTCGCGTTACTTGGCGCGCTATTTGGCGCGCTGAGCTCGATTTGCGCCACCAGCGCGTTCGCGCAGTGCCGTCCGCCGCGGGACAGTCACGAGGCGCGCCTGCTCGCGTTCTACTCGGTTCCCATTGTTTTCAGCGCCGATGCCGCGGCACTGTCTCTGCCTGCCGGAACCGTGCGCCTGTCCGGCGAAGGCGCATTCGTGCCCACCCCGTCGGCCTCTCTGCAGCACACTGACTATTGCTACACCGGGCGCGCGGAGAATACGAGCCTTACACGCTTCTTCGGGCGCCCGAGGCTCGCCGTGGGACTTCCGATGGGCTTCGGCTTCGAGGCTAGTTACCTCCCGCCGGTCACCGTCGCAAACGCGACTCCAAACCTCGGTAGCGCGGCGCTCTGGTTCACGCGTGCTGTTAATTCATCGCTGCTGTTGACTGCGCGCGCACATGGCACAGTCGGAACCGTCAAGGGGCCGATCACCTGCCCGCGCAGCGCCCTGCAACAGCAGGACTCGCAGGCTCCGTGTTACGGCACCAACCCCTCGGTCGATGAGTTCCGGCCAGACATGGCTGGCGCCGAACTGGTCGCTTCCATGAACCCGGTCAACGCATCGCGCGTGCGGTTTTCCGCGGGACTCGGCGTCAACAGGCTGTATCCGCGATTCAAGGTCGGCTTTTCGGATCTATCCGGCGGCACCGACCATACGCAAATCGCGATCGACCTCACGCGAGTCACTGCTCTGGCCGGCGCAACGTTCGCTCTGTCTCACAGATGCGACGCATCAGCTCAGGCGTTTACGTCGTTCTCCGACGCGACCACTGTGCGCGCGACGATCGGCTGCCTACTCAACCGATAGGCCAGGGTCGCGACCAACGCGATCCGGATGGAATCCGTAAGACGTCAGTAGCTCGCTCTCGCCACATCATCCATATATCGATGTCTAACAGCAGTTCACGTATCGTCCGCTTCACTGCCGCGACGATTGCAACTCTTTTGTCTGTATCATCGCTCGCTTTCGCGCAGTCAGGCTCCCGTACTGCACGGAACGCGACAGCGACCGGCACCGCAGCTACGAGCACATCTGTAAAAAGCGCCGATACGTCGGTTATGTACAGGATCGACCCGGTTCACTCCGAGCTGACTTTCAGGATTCGGCACCTGGTGGGACGCGTCAGCGGCGGTTTTGACGAGTGGGGCGGATCAATTTCGGCGGACACGGCGAACTGGGCGAACTCGAGCGTCCTGGTCGAGATCAAGACGGCGAGTATCAACACCAAGCAGCCCAACCGCGACACCGACCTGCGCTCCGCGAAATTCTTTGCCGCGGACAGCTTCCCGACAATCATCTTCAAGAGCACCCGAATCGAGCGTCAGGGCGACAATGTCAAGCTCATTGGCGACCTCACGATGCGCGGACACACCAAAACGGTCACTCTCTCCGGAAAGTTCCTTGGTGCGACAAAAGATCCGAAGAGCCAGCGCGTTGGATTCGATGTCTCAACCACCATCAACCGCCAGGATTATGGCGTTGCGTGGAACAAGGTGGTCGAGACCGGCATGTACCTCGGTGATGACGTGGAGATCTCTGCTACGATCGAGGCGATAAGGCAGTAGTCGCGTACTCATCCCATAACGCGGCCATCGCCTTCGTCCCGAGGCGAAAATTCTCAACGCTCATCCACTCGTCCGGCGCGTGCGCGTTCTCGCCCGGCAAGCCAAATCCAACGAGTAGCACTGGCGCTTCGAGGATGCGCTGGAAGTCACCGACCACGGGGATCGATCCTCCCTCCCCCGTGATCACGGGCTCCCGGCCGAACGCCGCGTGCAGAGCGCGACTTGCAGCGTCGAAGATCGGGCCGCTGAGATCTGCGCGCCATGGGCGCCCGCCGTGCAGGTAGCTTACCGTTGCGGTTACGCCTGCCGGCGTGAACTTCCTGACATGTGCCTCGAAGAGCTCCGCGATTCGCGCCGGCTCCTGACCGGGCACCAGTCGGCAGCTTATCTTCGCCATCGCCCTGGCAGGTAGAACCGTCTTTGCACCGTCGCCGGTGTAGCCCGACAGGAGACCGTTCACCTCGCACGTGGGGCGCGTCCACAATTTTTCCAGCGTTGTGAAACCGGCCTCGCCACCGAGCGTCGTTACGCCGACGTCACGCTTGAATTCGTCGTCCGTATGCGGGAGTTCACGCATCCCTGATAACACACGGTCGTCGAACGGACTGATATCATCGTAAAATCCCTCGATTGCAACTCGGCCATCCTTGTCATGCATCGAGGTGATGATGCGTGCAAGCGCCGCGGCCGGATTTACAACTGCACCGCCGTACATCCCCGAGTGCAGGTCGCCAGACGGGCCCTGCACGTCGATCTGGAAGTACGACAGTCCGCGCAGCGACGACAGAATCGACGGAATTCCTTTGGCAAACATGGCGGAGTCGGAGATGACCACAGCGCTGGCGGCGAGAAGCTCGCGATTGCGCTCGACAAATGGCTCGAGGTTGGTGCTACCAACCTCTTCTTCGCCTTCAGCAATGACTACGATGTTGCACGGCAGCGATCCGCGCGTTCGGAGATGTGCCTCGAGCGCTTTGATATGCAGAAAGAGTTGTCCCTTATCGTCAACCGAGCCTCGCGCGTAAATGCGACCATCGCGCACCTCTGGCTCAAATGGCGCCGAGGTCCAGAGGTCAAACGGCTCCGCTGGCTGCACGTCGTAATGACCGTAGAACAGCACGTGCGGCCGGGCCGCGCCGTTGCCATTGCTCTTGCCGTTGCTCTTGGCGTTGCTCTT
>PLEG01000235.1 GCA_003136975.1 Gemmatimonadota bacterium
CCCCACGGAATATCTCCACGGACCGGATGCGGGCCGCGTCATCCGGCGAGCTCGAGCGTCGGGAGCGTGCGCGTCGCGTTCCGCCGGATCTGCCAGGCGTGGCCCTCGCGAGTGGCCTTGAGCTCACCGCGCCGGATCCAGTTCCCGACCGTCTGCGGCGTCACGCCATGCAGCTCCGCGTACTGCTCGGTCGAGATCTCTTCGGTGTCGCGCTCGATGTCGTCGAGCGTTGCGCGGAATTCCTGCGCCGCGAACGCCATGCCGTCGGCAACGGCATCGACCGTACTGACTGCACGACGCTTCGCCACCTCTGCGTCCACGTCGGCAACGGCAGTTCGCACGCGCGTGAATAATTCGTCGATCACTTGAGTCCCTCCGGGAAGAGCAGCTCAGATGCGCGGAGCTCGCCACGCGTGACATCGTCGACCAGGCCGAGCTTGCGTAACGGCGCGAGATAGCCACGCCATGTACTTGTTGATGCTTCGACGCCAATCCGTGCCGCGAGCTTGTGCGACTCGAGTGTCGCGGGATACACAGCCGCGAGTGCGCGAAGGATCGTTGCGGACGCCGTGCTCAGCTTGGCTGTCCATTGATCGAGCAGCTCGTCGCGTGACGGAACGTCCGCGATCCGGGCGACACTCCGGCCGTGATCGGTGAGCCGCAGGCGATCACCGTCGACGTCCTCGAGATAGCCGCCGGCGCGTAACGGCGCGAGATAGCCGCGCCACGTGGACGTCGACGGATTCACACCGACGAATCCCGCGACCTGGCGTTTCGCCGGAGTCTCGTTGCCGATCGACGCGTAGAACGCGATCGCGTCGAGGATCCTCCGCTGCGGCGCGGAAACAGAACCGTCACCGGTGGTGGGTTGCCGGTCTCTCCCGACTGTCTCCCGTGACGCGCGCGTATCAGCCGGAGCGACGGTCGCGTTCGTCCGACGCGCCTCCGCATGGGACGGTTGATTTCCCCCATTGCTCGACGGCGAGCAGCCGCCCGGGTTAGCGCTCATGTTTGACAGCGGCCCTGCTGAGAGCGCGCGAACGATTTCGTTGAATTCTGCGACAGCGTCAGTCGTTGCTTTGCTGAGCTGCAGTAACAGCGAGTCGAGCTTTCTGCGATTCGCGCCAGTCACTGCACGCAGGCGCTCACGCTCGTGAGAGACTGCGCGATCGATCGCAGCTCGGTCTACAGTTGCGGCAGGTTTCGCACTCTCCAATGTCCGAATCTTCCGATCGCGATCCGCGAGCTGCTTCCGAAGCTCGGCCGGATCCTCGGCCTTTGCGCGCTCGATAGTGTCGGCCATCTGCGTGCGCAGCGCATCAAGATCGACGGCCGCGAGAGCGCGAGCCTCAACAGGTCTCGCGCCAACCTTCGGCGTGCTGGACGCGTTGTATGTGCGCTTCGGGAGGATCTTGACCGTGCGCGAGATCTGGAGCCATTGCGGACTCCACACGTGACACTGACCCACCGCGTACTTCGGGAGCTCGGCGACGATGTCGAGATCGCCGCCCTTCTCGCTCACGTAGTCCCTGATGGCCTTCCGCTCCTGGGGGCCGGTCATCTGGAACGCGAAGAAGCACTCAGTCATGTTGAGCACCTTCTTCGCGATCTCCTGCGGCCGCTGCGAGATCAATCCCACGCCGATGCCGAAGTTGCGACCGATCTTGCACATGCGCTGGAATGCGTGGAGCATGTGCTGCNNACTCCTCCAGGAACATGAACACCGCCGACGGCGCGGCTTTCTGCCGCTCGTAGAACTGTGTAGCGAACGCCGTTGCGAACCGCATCTGCTCACTCGAGATCATCTGACTGACGTCGATCACGGCCGAGATCTTCCGGTCCACGATTGCGTTGGCCACAACAGCGCCGCCCGTCGGCTCGAGCGGGATGTCGCCGTGCAATCCGCCGAAGATCGGGATCGCGATACCAGGGTCAGTCCCGTTCGCAGCGAGGCGCAGGCCATACCACACGCCGACCGGGTCGAGAATCACGACCTGGATGCCGGCGTCGAGCATTTCTTCTGCAACCATGGATGCCGCGTACGTCTTGCCGCTGCCCGTGCGACCCATGAACGCGAGCTTCTGCGTTGCGGCGTCGAGCGGGAGCGACAGGTCCTTCGCGATTGTAAGCACGGCGCTCACGTCGTGGCCTTCGGCGCAGGTCCTTGCACGAGCATCCGCGAGTCTGCATGCATCCGATCCATCAGTGACTCCACGCCCTCACGGCCTAGCATCGAGCTCGCGAGCGAGACGGCATTGAGCGCGACCTGTTCCGCGTGCGGGCACGCGAGTCGCTTGGACTCGGCGAGCTGCACACACGAGAACTGATACGCGAGCTCCATTGGAGTCATCTGCATCAGCACGGCAACCGCTCCCTGCGTCGACGGCTCAGCCATGAGTTGCATCCCTAGCCTCCAGATCTTCGTCGGCCGCTTCGGAGAACGCCACCTGCAGCTCGCGTTCGGCAATAGCTCGGCGAATCGGACGTCCGCGGAAACGGAACGTGTTGACGAGGAACTGCGCCAGGCACCGGTCCGCATGCACGACGCGATCGCGTGTCACGAGATAGGCCGCGTCGCGTACCGCTGTGATCGGCGCATTGCAGACGAAGCACGCATTGTTGCTCGCGTACGCCGTGGACAGCTCGCTTGCGGCGAGCACGTTTCGGAGTTCACGACTCGGCGGGAACGGAACACGGTCGCTCGAGACAAGGCACGGCTCGCCGGCGGCGTCGGTATCCACATGCAGATCTGGTTCATCGAAGTGCACGAGAGTCATGATGCGTCTCCAGTGGCAATTGCGTGTGCCACCATGCGCAGCGTACGATCGGCAGAACTATGGACCGCGGCCGACGTGAGGAACGCACGCGCTGCAGACGGTGTGCGCTCGTGTGCCAAGTGCGTCTCGGCTGCCTCACGCGCGCCCTGCGCGAGCTCCTCAGCGTGATGCGCGTCCGCCAACGTCGGCAGCTTCCTTTGGCCACAGGAACGGTACCAGCGGCGCACCATCGCGAGATAGGTATCGCCGAACTCCTCAATGTCAGCCTCCGGAGCGCCGCGCGAGAATGCGTCCTGCGCGAGTGCGACGAGCTGACGAAACGGACCGCGACGTGCCTTGGAGGGCGCGAAGAGATCGCGGCGAAGGTTCGTCACGTACGCGTCGTGCGACGCGCTGCACTTCGGGATCCCCC
>PLEG01000042.1 GCA_003136975.1 Gemmatimonadota bacterium
TACCGACGCTCGCGATGATAATGGTGGTCGTGAGACGGATACTGATCAACCGAATCTACGAGGGCAAGGGCTTCCGCAAGTCGGGGCGCGATCGGAAACTGGTTCTGCGCGTACCCGTACCAGACGGAGGCGTGCTCCTCGCGGAAGGTGAGCCCGTTGACATGCAGGCCTTCAAGACGCGTGTAAAGACACGCGTCGCGACGCTGTAATAAGCGTCAGGGCGTCAAGGAAACTCGCGCGGTCGTGTCTCTGGATTGATCGAGCGTCTGGAGAACGTCGTGCCACGCGAATTTTTTTCCTGAGTGACGCACCCAGTAGTTCATCCACGCCATCTCCGCCGTTGATTTGAGCAATTGGTTGCGCGGATCGGGGATGCCGTGCGTCGCTCCGGGATAGACCAGGAATTCTGTGGGAACTCCCAGCCGCTCGAGCGCCATGTGCAGCTCTTCACTTTGCGGGCGCGGTACGCGCGGGTCGCCTTCCACCACGTGGATCATCGTCGGTGTCTTTGCGTTCTTGATGTAGGCGATCGGAGATTGCTTCCACCAATTATCCATGTCGTCGAAGTACAGCTTGTCGCCGAGATACCACTGGCGGACGCGCTGCGTGTCGCTTTCACCGTACATCGAGATCCAGTTAAAAACGCCCGCGCCCGTGGATATTGCCTTGAAGCGATTCGTGTGCGTGAGAATCCAGTTGGACCAGTGGCCGCCCGCGCTCCATCCGAGGACACCCATCTCCGTGCTGTCGACGATCCCGTCCGCGACAAGGTGATCGACGCCAGCCATGATATCCTGATAGCCCTTGGTGAAATAGTCGCCCTGGCTCTCGACTTTGAAGCGCTGTCCGTAATTGGTCGGCGCTCACCTTGGGCGTACCGATCTGTCGCATATTTTGCACGTCGAGCCACGTCATTGGGCGTTGCGCCGCGGCGACGTGCACGGGACTGGGCGTTGAAGAATCTATGGCGGAAATGTGCACCCCAATTGGCTACCGCGCGGTCGCGGCGGCATGCGACTTAGTATTTTCCGCAATGCCCCAGGTTCGCCTCTACAACACGATGACCCAGTCGATCGAGCCGTTCGCTCCGGCCGATGGGAAAGTAGTCCGCATGTACACCTGCGGCCCGACCGTGTACAACCCGGCGCATGTTGGAAACTTCAGAACATTTTTGTTCGAGGATCTGATGCGTCGCGTGCTTCAACTGGCAGGTTGGCGCGTCGACCAGGTAATGAACCTCACAGACGTCGATGACAAGATCATTCGGCGCGCGACCGAGGCGGGCGTGTCGATTGGCGAGATCACGGTACCCGTCACCGAGCGCTTTCACGCCGACCGGCATTATTTGCGGATCGAGGACGCCGAGCGATATCAACGCGCGACCGACAGCATTCCCGAGATGATCGCGCTTGTTGCGCGGTTGGTGGAGCGCGGCGTTGNNATTTCGCGCTCTGGAAAGCGGCCAAGCCTGAAGACGAAGCATCCGGCGCCGCCTGGGATTCGCCCTGGGGCCGCGGGCGTCCCGGCTGGCACTTGGAATGCTCGGCGATGGCGATGCGTTTTCTGGGGGAGACGCTGGACATTCACTGCGGCGGGATCGATCTCGTTTTTCCGCACCACGAGGATGAGATTGCACAGTCGGAGGCCGCGACCGGGCACGAATTCTCGCGCTTCTGGTGCCACGGCCAGTTTCTTCTCACCGACGGCGCGAAGATGGCCAAGCGCGTCGGGAACGTCGCCACGGTCGAGGACATGCGACGGCACGGCGTGTCCGGCGCGGCATTTCGGCATTTCGCTTTTTCGACTCATTATCGCAAGCAGCTCAACCTGTCGCCCGACGCATTGGAAGCGTCACTCGAAGGAGTCCGGCGGGTGGGGGATTTTGTCGAGCGGCTGGCGGCAGCGACCGGTGGAACGCCGGAACTCGCGGTCGCGGCCGACGATCTCGTGCGAGACGCGACGGAAGCGCTGTTCGACGATCTTAACGCACCCGAAGCGATGGGAGCGCTGTTCAGCTTCATCCGCCGGGCGAATGGGGAGATGGACCGCGATGGCCAGGACCAAGCGGCCCTGGAACGCGCCAGGGAGGCGTTCGCGCTGGTGAATCGTGTACTCGACATAGTCCCGGATCCGGCGGCTGAAGACGCGGAGCTGTCTGGCTATGTTGAGGGGCGGCTGGCGGACCGCCGGGCGGCTCGGGCCAGGCGCGATTTTGCCGCCGCAGACGCCATTCGGGAGGAGTTGACGGTGCGCGGGATCGCAATCGAGGATGGCCCGCAGGGAACTCGCTGGAAAAAGCTACAGTAGGCGTTGACTCTTGCCATCAAAGTAGGGTATTTTTCCAGGCTTGCGTGGAAACGCCTAGCTGACGTAGCTCAATTGGCGGAGCAGTCGATTTGTAATCGACAGGTTACCGGTTCGATTCCGGTCGTCAGCTCTGCGGGTGATAGGCGGCAGACGGTGGTCGCGCAGGACTCGGTGGGGTACCCAAGCGGCCAACGGG
>PLEG01000003.1 GCA_003136975.1 Gemmatimonadota bacterium
TGTTGTGGATGCGGCTATGGAGCCTGTACCGATTGGGGTGCCGGGTGAACTTTATGTTGGAGGAGCGGGACTTGCTCGAGGTTACTTGCATCGTCGGAGCTTGACAGCGGAGCGCTTCGTGCCGGATCCTTTTAGCGGACAGCTTGGGGCACGTCTTTACCGCACCGGCGATCGAGTGCGTTGGTTGCCAAATGGAACGCTCGAGTTCATAGGACGGCTCGACGACCAAGTGAAGATCCGCGGGTTTAGAGTTGAACTAGGTGAAATTGAGCAGATACTACGAGCGGATCCGCAGGTGGACGATGCCGCTGTACTTCTGCGAGAGGATAGGCCAGGGAATCGGCAGCTGGTGGCTTACGCTGTGCCAGCGATGGGCGTGGCAGGTGGTGTATCCCTCCAACACGCTATTCGGGAGCGGCTACGGGAAAAACTGCCGGAGCATATGGTACCGTCTGCGGTAGTTGTGTTAGATCGGTTGCCTCTGACACCGAATGGCAAGATAGATCGCCGCTCGCTTCCAGAGCCGGACTGGAGTGCGAGACGCGGCACCGAGTACGTGGCGCCGCGTACTCCCACGGAGGAGTTGATCGCCGGAATATGGGCAGAGGTGTTAGGGGTACCGCGCATTGGAGTGGAAGAGAACTTCTTCGATGTCGGCGGCAACTCCATCCTCCTCATACGCGTCCTTGCACAGCTTGAGTCGCAAATTGGTACAGGCATATCTGTTGCGGAATTCTTCCAGAATGCAACAATCGCCCAGTTGACTGAACGAGTCTTCACCAGAAGAGCTGAACAGACGGAGACTTCGGTTGTGCAGCTCTGTTTTGGAAAAGGTACACCAATATTCTGCGTTCACCCAGGCGGTGGTTACGTCCACCATTATGCGAAACTTGCTGAATACCTTGCCGCCGGACACTCAGTTTATGGACTTCAGGCATCGGCACATAGAGCACCACTGCGTTCAATTCCAGAAATCGCCGCCAAATATGTTGCTGATATCCGTCGTACACAGTCGAAGGGCCCATATCGCTTAATAGGATGGTCATTAGGCGGGCTTATCGCATTCGAGATGGCGCGCCACCTTAACGCTATAAATGAAACGGTCTCATTCCTAGGACTTCTCGACACTCGTGGTATCGGAACAGCCGATGAGCCAGACTATGAACATGGAATCGTTGCCCGTCTCAATAACTACCTTCCCCCGACCTTCTCGCTGATTCACCTTCGGACCCTAGATCCACCGGAGCAACTTGCTTATGTACTAACAGAGCTCGCTTCAGTACAATCACAGCCACTCGCCGTCCTTGAAGCGATGCATATGTACGAGGCGCTGGAAGCTGCTCGAAGAAATTACGTGCCGGAGGTTTACGATGGCATGGTTACATTCATTGCTCCTGCAGAGGAATATCCCAACACGATTAGAGCCGCTGATTATTGGAGTGAGTTGACCAACAAGCAGTTATGCTTGCTTACAGTTGCTGGTGACCACCAGACGATACTTGAGGAACCACATGTACATGAACTCGCGATGAGACTTCTCGATAATGTTAAGAATGGACGTGCTTGACCTGCCCTTGGATGGAAACACCGTATGGTGAAATCACGTGTCACAATCTCAAAGCGAAAAATCCATCTACTGGAGAAACACTATGGAGCAACCATCCCAAGTTAAATCCGACGAGATAGTAGCGTTGCAACAATGGGTAGCCGGTCATCTACTAGGAGGAGAAAGCCCAGAACAAGTCATCAGTGCGCTCGTTGAGAGGGGCATTGCTATAAACGAAGCTGAGCAGCAAGTAGTCTCCGCTAATGAACATCCATATCTAACTGTGGCTCGTGATGTTGCCGGACGCCTCCAGCGGATCGAGTACATGCTCGACTTTTTTCGGCAGCTCGATACTCTAACACCATCGCGTCTAGCGGTCCCACGTCGGAGCGGCCTCTCCGCCGAAGAGTTTTTAGATTCTTACTATGCAGCGAATCGCCCGGTAATTGTCACGGATCTCGTACCTCGATGGCGCGCTCATGGGCGATGGAGCCCGCTCTACTTAAGGGACCGATATGGCGAGTCTACAGTGGAAGTTGAGATTGGCCGCGCCGGTGATCCACAGTTCATTCGTAGGAAGGAGGAGTTCAAACGTTCAGTCCGCCTTGCGGACTATGTTGATCTTGTCCTGGCTGGAGGGGAGACCAATGATCACTATCTGGTCGGAAACAGCTATAACCTTGATCGGGATGGACTGCGAGGGTTGCTTGATGACATCGACTATTTCCCAGACTACCTTGCTGACCCAGATCGGGCGCGTCGCCTCCTGTTTTGGTTCGGCCCTGCGGGAACTGTCACGCCCCTGCACCACGATCATGTTAACAGTATTTTGGCGCAGCTATACGGACGTAAACGCGTTCGCCTTTATCCTCCAACACAAACGCCTTTGATGTATAACAGTTTCAAAGGGTTCAGTGATGTCGATTGTGAAGTTCCTGACTTCAATAAGTTCCCACGATTTCGGGACGCAACGCCGATGGATGTGATTCTCAATCCTGGTGAAGCTCTTTTTATTCCAATCGACTGGTGGCATCACGTACGTTCGCTCGAAGTGAGCATGAATGTGTCGTTGCTCAATTTCACCTGGATGAACTGGTCGTAAGATCATCGGACAATCGAGCACTGTCTTCGTGGTTATGCCTTCCTCATGGATTTCGCGCACGCCATGCAATGGATCGCCACAAGTCCGTCTTGTGTGTTTTCCGTATGCGGGGGTTGGTCCGTCGATCTTTAACGGTTGGGCTGATCATTTGCCTCCGAATGTTGAATTGTGTGCGGTTCACCTTCCTGGTCGAGAGCAACGATGGGATGAGCCGCCTCTGAATCGGATGGAACATTTGGTTGAGGAATTGGAGCCCGCGTTGATTCCGATTCTAGATTTGCCATTTGCTCTGTTCGGACACAGCCTCGGAGCACTAATCGCATTTGAGATCGCGCGAAGCCTTCGGCACAATCACGCGCTCGAACCAGTGCACTTCTTCGCGTCTGGGTGCGCCGCACCCCACCTTCCACTGATCAATTCACCAGTACATAATTTGCCGGAGCGGGATTTTATCTCCCACCTTCGTCGAATGGAGGGGACTCCGACGCAAGTGCTAGAAGATGTTGAGTTAATGGAGTTCTTGCTTCCACTGCTTCGCGCTGATTTCGCGGTGAGAGAGACATACCGATTTGTCCCTGATGACAGCTCGGTTTGCCCGCTAACAGCGATTGGAGGAAGTGAGGATCGCGAAGTAGCGGTTGATAGGGTTGCAGCTTGGTGCCGACACACACTGGGAGCGTTCACCCATGTCACCTTAACAGGCGGTCACTTTTTTCTTAACGGTCCAAATCCACTCTTGCTAGATATAATTGCAGCTAAGTTACGCGGCGAAACCAAGGCTTCATCATAGCGAAGGAAGGCCGGGGAATGATGTTAGCACAGGGTCATGTACATGTGTGGGAAGCCTCGTTAGAAGTCCCAGTTGATACTCTTACTGCCTACGAGTGCCTTTTATCCGACGACGAGCGAGACAGGGCAGCGAATTTCCGATTTTCGCACGACTCAGTCGCGTTTGTAGTGGCTCGCGGGACGTTACGGGCGTTGTTGAGTCTT
This sequence comes from Gemmatimonadota bacterium, assembly GCA_003136975.1. Lineage (GTDB taxonomy): Bacteria > Gemmatimonadota > Gemmatimonadetes > Gemmatimonadales > Gemmatimonadaceae > Fen-1247. The sequence continues at coordinate 3,642 of PLEG01000003.1, forward strand.
TACGTTGGAGTTAGGCCACAGGAACTGATCTTTAGATACGGCGAGCATGGGAAACCAGGACTCGCACACCCTACTGCTCCACTGATCCCTGAATTCAATTTGTCGCACTCTGATAATAAAGCGATTGTTGCTTTTTCGGCGACAAAGCGCGTGGGAGTTGATATAGAGCGTATCAGGCCGATTGGTGATATGATTTCGCTCATGAGTCAGTGTTTCAACCAGCATGAAATTGCTGAGGTGCTTGCGGCAGGCGAAGCGGCCACTCCAGTTTTTTTTCGCTGGTGGAGTCGGAGGGAAGCGTATATGAAAGGTCTAGGAATTGGGCTTTCATTATCCACAGATGACTTTTTTATATCTACTGGATCAACTATCAGGCCGATGTCAATTCATAATATTGGAATGCCATGGGAGTCCAGTTCTTGGTCGCTTCGCGACATATCTATCCACGGATTTTCTGGTACAATTGCGGTTGATGCGCTCGACTGGACGATGAGCAACTTCGTCTGGCATCATCCATCTTCGCGAGATAATATGAGGTTTCGGTCCGATGCTAAGAACAACCCTTCCAGTGATGTGAACTGTCTACGCAGAGGTTTAGTCTCTTATGATCGATACGACGAGGGGCTCTAAGTCATTGCATGTGCCCGAGATGATGGATGCGTGGGTGATTCGCGAGAATAGACACGGCTCTCCGCTTAATGCCTTAAGGAAAGAAACTATTCGCGTGCCTGCGATCGGCCCAACAGAAGTGTTGCTGAGTGTAATGGCAGCCGGTGTTAACTTCAACGGTGTATGGGCTTGTCGAGGATACCCGGTACCACTTTCGGGATTGAAAACGGGGTACGATTTTCACATTCCTGGAAGCGATGCCGCAGGTATCATCCTTCAAGTAGGAAGTGGGGTTGAGAGGTGGACACCCGGCGATGAAGTGATCGTGACCTGCAACGTGAGTTGCCATCAGTGCCCAGCTTGTGATGGACCGAGCTCACTGGCGTGCGAGCATCAACGGATCTGGGGCTTTGAGACCAATTGGGGATCTTTTGCTCCGATAGCGAAGGTTCAAGTGCAACAACTTCTCCCTAAACCTCCACGTCTGAGCTGGGAGGAAGCTGGATCATATGGATTGTGTCTGTTCACAGCCTATAGGATGCTTGTTACACAAGGTGGCCTCCGGGCGGGCGAAAACGTTCTACTTTGGGGGGCAGGCGGCGGCCTGGGGGTATTCGCGATTCAATTATGCCTACTTTTTGGAGCTCACCCAATTTGCGTTGTTTCGTCGATAGAGAAGGCGAATTTGTGTCGACGTCTTGGCGCAGAACTTATCATTGATCGGCAGCGGTTTGATCTCACGCAACAGGTAGGTATACGCGAGTTTGGCCGCGAGTTGCGGCACCTAACGGGAGGTGAAGATCCTGACATCGTATTTGAGCATGTCGGCCAAGCAACTTTCCCAACCAGCGTGTATGTGTGTAAACGTTTCGGACGTATCGTCATCTGCGGGGCTACGACGGGCTACGATCTAACGTTCGACGTCCGACACCTTTGGATGCGCCAGAAGTCGATTATCGGTTCGCATATTGCCAATTTATATGAGGCTGATCAAGCGAATCGGCTCGTCATAGAAGGCAAGATCCAGCCCGTGCTTACACATACATTGGCTTTCAATCAGGTACCAGAAGCACAAGCATTACAAGAGGATCGTTATCATCTTGGCAAGATTGCTGTGCTCATAGGGGCCCCTGAATCCGGCATGGGGCGACAGATATGAACTGTCAAGACCTCTTCACGAAGCCGTATATTGGTTGGGTTCAGATGCGGGAAATACATGGGAGTTTCCGACCGATACTCGAATGCTAGCTGTTATACCTTGACTTAGCCATCATGTTATGGAGAAGCCCGTCTAATATTTGATCGAGCAAATGTGACCGGATCTCGAATTGGCGGGTTTATTTCACAGTTTGGAGTGCCGAGCATGTTCAAATGCGTGAGTGTATTCGGTCTACCTCTCCTCATACGCTATACTGAAATGAATCATCCCGGGCAACTTGACAACAAAACCGGAATCCAGTCAAAGGTCCTTTTGATCGTTGAAACTATCAAGCCACTCGTGGTTTGGCTTCCATTCCTAATGGCTGCAACTCTCGTGCACACGAGCGCGGCTCAGGTAATAGAGACAAATACCCCAAAGCTGCTTGTTGCACCGACCATTGTGGCAGCGCGGGCAAGTGGGGAAATACACATCGATGGACGTTTAGATGATGCTGCTTGGAAGAGCGCCTCGGTCGGGACCAAATTTTCACAAAGTTACCCAAACCCTGGCGCAGAACCGCGACAGCGCACTGAAGTCCGGGTTCTGTACGATAACGTCGCTTTGTACATTGGCGTGCGAGCTTTCGACCCTCATCCGGATTCGATCGCTGCTCCGCTCGCCCGTCGAGATGCGAGCGGGATCTACTCGGATTGGATCAGTGTAGTCATTGACCCTTACCATGATAGGCGAACCGCCTATCGCTTCTCCGTCAATCCGCGTGGCGTGCAAACGGATGCTATTGAGTTCAATGACAATAACGAGGATCTTAATTGGGATGCGGTGTGGCAGGTTGCGACTTTCGTTGACTCGCTCGGTTGGACTGCTGAGTACCGAATACCATTATCCCAACTTCGATTTGGACCCTCTAAGGATGGAAGAGATCGAGTCTGGGGGTTCCAGGTACAACGGGACGTAGCCAGATATAATGAGCGCGATAGTTGGTCCCCATGGACGCAGCAATCGCCCGGTTATGTATCAAGTTTTGGTGACCTTACTGGGTTGAGCGACCTGCCTGTTCCAGAGCGTGTGGAATTAATCCCGTACGTCAGCACAAAGCTCACTCGCGCCCCTGGAACAAGTGCCGATCCACTCTATCGACGAAATGATACTAAGCCGTCTGTGGGGGGAGATCTTAATTACGGATTGCCGAATGGCTTAACTCTAACTGCTACTGTTAATCCGGATTTCGGCCAGGTTGAAGTAGATCCTGCAGTCGTAAACCTCACAGCATTCGAAACATTTTTCCCAGAGAAAAGACCCTTCTTCTTGGAGGGATCTGACATATTTCGATTCGGTCAAACACAAACTGACGCTAGCTACAACTCTCAGATCTTTTTCTATTCCCGCAGAATTGGACGTGCGCCGGAGCTAGCTGTACCTGGCTCAGACATCGCGTATGTCAACGCCCCAAATCAATCGTCGATTCTGGGCGCAGTTAAGCTTGCTGGAAAGACGCATGGGTGGACTATCGGACTAATGGATGGTGTAACCGGCGAAGAAACCGCACGGTACGTAACAACGAGTGGTGCGGAAGGAACGTCCACCGTTGAACCTCTCACCAACTATGCCGTGGCGCGCGTGCGACACGACTTCAATGATGGTAATACCGCCCTCGGCGGTATGATAACAGCCACGAACCGCAACGTAGCCGACACTGTAATTGGTGGCGCTCTGAGATCACGAGCTTTTCTTGGTGGAATTGACTTCGATCACTCGTGGGATTCACGTAACTGGATCCTCAGTGGTTACGTCACTGCGTCCCAAGTTGACGGTACGCCGGCGGCGATTACCGCAACGCAACTTTCCAGCGCCCATTACTATCAGCGCCCAGATGCCGCATACCTTGGCGTTCACACTACGCGAACTTCCCTTAGTGGGCACATGGCCGAGTTCGCCTTGGCAAAACGCGGTAAATGGTTTGGTTCTCTTGACTATAAGGAAGTCAGTCCAGGATTCGAAATCAACGATCTAGGATTTATTGCTCAAGCAGATTACCGAGCGTTTGTGCCTGCACTTGGATATCAGTCCAATGAGCCAGGTCACATCTTTAGGAACTACTCGATCACAGGCGCTTCATTTGATGCTTGGGATTTTGGAGGAACATTAATCCGACAGAGTAATGTTTTGACCGCGAATGGTACCTTCAACAATCTTTGGGCTACCGGAATACAGGTTACCTATGGACCGGACCAACTAAGCAACCAACTCACGCGCGGCGGGCCGCTCGCGATGGTACCGGCCCTGTGGAAGGTCGATGCATCTATCAACAGCGATTCGCGCAAGCCAGCGATAGTCAGTGGAGAGATCCAGTATCAGCATGACGCCGCCGGTGGTTTCGCTGATGGAGCCAACATTACGCTCGATGTTCGCCCTAATTCAGTTATTCACGTCCGCTTTGGACCGACACTAAGTGTAAACAGCAGCACGAATCAATATGTTCGGGCCATTGCCGATCCCCTTGCGACGAGGACATACGGAAATCGCTACATATTCGCTAATCTCCATCAAACTACCCTTTCACTAGATACACGGCTTGATTGGACGTTTTCAACCAACCTCAGCCTGCAACTTTATGCACAACCCTTCGTATCAGCCGGAACATACACAAGCTTCAAACAGTTCCTCACGCCCCGAACTCGGCAGTTCGGCGTGTATGGGGATGGCTATGGAACCAGCTCCCGTAACCAGGAGGGGGTGTACACACTCGACCCCGACGGAACAGGTCCAGCCTCTTCTTTCCAACTGGGTGATCCGAGCTTCAACGTTCGGAGTCTTCAAGGTGATGCGGTACTTCGCTGGGAGTACCGACCAGGATCGACAATATTCTTTGTATGGCAACAGCAGCGGAACGGTGTCGCGCCCATCGGCGACTTCGGCTTTACGAGAGACGTCGGCGCCATCTTCCAAGAGCAGCCGACGAACGTTTTTCTAGTGAAGGCAACGTTCTGGTTCTCTAGGTAATGGTAAGCGATCATCTCGTATTTGCATGATCGCGACAGAAACTCCCGCATACGCACTACAAGTTCCCTGAGAACATAATACCGCAGTTCGATGCTTCCCTCACGCAGGCATCGGACAATTCCTCTGAACCCGTTGTTGAACTGATATCTTGCTGCTCTCAAGCGATTAAAGCGGCCTTGTACGCCTGGAGTTTATGCGCACAGTTCTTCCGAGCCCAACAGCAACCTATGGGCGCTCGTCATTCATAATGAGCAACTTTGCCGTGCACCTCGGAGACGCTGATAATCGTCCTTCGACGCTCAATAAGCACAGTGACAGAAAAAATGCGGGATGTGCGGAGCCAGCTGATGCGTGCTGGGGTATGTGACGTTCCCCTGCTGACAGGTCCCCACTTCTAGGCGGACAGTCGGGTTGATGTTGAAGCTAGCTCTTCTTGCATCTGCTGTGCAAACTCCATAGGGGTGTCAATTGCTCGAGCCGGTTGTGCGGGCGAGCTGTATCGTACTCCCGCCAGCTCTCGATCCCGCGCATCAACGAGCGAGAGAAACCAATGCTGGTTTAGGCACTCGTCGCGCAGTTTACCGTTGAAGCTATCGATGTAGCAATTCTCACCGGATGCCCGGGACAGATAAAGAGGAGCGCTACACGGCAGTGATGCGCCCACTCATCGAGTGCGCGGCTTGTAAACTCTGCTGGCTGCCTTGCATCGCAAGGCGATCGGCTGGTCCTTTGTCACAGACGGTGCTCTCTGGTAATCCACGCATGCATACTAGGCGCTCGAGTATACAGACCACGCGCTTGTCCGAGAGTAATGTATCAACTTCGACCACCGGACATTCCCTCGCGCAATCGTCAACAATAGTGCTGGATCCCTTTGCTGCGTGGCTTCGGCAGCGTGCGCCGGAAGTCGGATACAATGCGGTGATCCTGCATCGTGAACTACGAGAGCAAGGCTTCCCGGGGTCGGTGTCAACAGCGATTGAAAATGGGGTCTGCGCGAATTTTGATGAAGGCGGGGTTGGGCGTTAGTCTTTAGGGTCCATCTCTTCGTGTAGGAACAAGATGGACGCCTTGACCGCGAGCCCGTTATGCCCGGCGCCGCTAGAGCTACGGCTTGATGAGATCCACTTTGCTGCGCCGGAATTGATTGTCACCGCTACTGCCCGCCGGCGTGTAGTCGCCTGCCCCAAGTGTGGCCACGGCAGCACGCGAATTCACAGCAGATACAGCCGGACACTCGCTGACCTACCGTGGCACGGACTCCGGGTGCGGCTCTACGTCCATGTGCGCCGCTTCTTCTGCGATGTGCCTGGCTGCAAGCGGCGGATCTTCACCGAGCGACTCCCGAATACCGCCGCGTCCTATGCCCGACGTACTGCACGGGCAGCGTCGGCGCTGGAAGCCATCGGTCTTGCCCTTGGCGGTCGCGCTGGCGCTCGGCTTGCCGAGGCGCTCGGGCTCGCCGGTGCTCCATCGCAGATTCTCTCGATCCTATCTACCATTCATGTCACCGCAGACGAAGGTCGTGACGGCGTTGGTGATCGCACTAAAGCTGCCCCACGAGTGTTGGGCGTAGATGACTGGGCGTGGCGCAAGGGCCAGCGGTACGGCACGATCTTGGTCGACCTTGAAGGGCACCGAGTGATTGATTTGCTGCCGGACCGGGAGCCGGACACGCTCGTTGCATGGCTGTGTGCGCATCCGGGTGTCGAGTTCATCAGTCGCGACCGCGCGGGCGGTTACGCCGATGCCGCGAAGCGCGGAGCGCCGGATGCAATTCAGATCGCTGATCGTTTCCACCTGCTCCGCAATCTGACCGACGCTGCGCAGCACGCGCTGGAACGATATCACGCCACCGTGCGAGCAATCGGTCTCGATGCAAAGCATCCGACACCGGTATTGCTTAAACGTGGTGGCCCTGTGTCACGCAGAGGGACGACTACACCAGCCGATCCGCCGCTTGCTGAACAGCGCAAGCTCGCCCGACGTGCCCGACGACAGTCGCGCTATGACGAGATGATCGCACTTCGTACTGCTGGCGCTTCGGTCGCAGCCATACACCGCGCTCTCGGACTCAGCCGAAAGACCGTTATGCGCTGGCTCGGAGCAGGAGCCTTCCCCGAGCGGCAGCCCGCAGTGAGAAGACAGACGTCACTAACGCCACACGCCGAGTATCTCGCCGAGCGATGGAGCGGCGGATGTCACAACGTGACCGAACTGTGGCGTGAGCTCCGCGACGGACGCGGATTTCACGGTGGGCTCACCACCGTATCCGAGTGGGCCCGCGTACACCTGCGCGGAAAGACCGCACTGGAGGAATCTTCCGTGGTGACTGCGCGTCCGTCTTCACGTCGCGCTGCGTGGCTGCTGACCGCTCCATCGGAGCAGCTCAAAGCACCGGAACTGCGCTACGTCGAGGCGATCTGCGAAGTTTCACCTGCACTTACCAGCGTACACACACTCGCGATGGAGTTCCGCAGAATGCTCAAGGAGCATGATCCTAACGCGCTCACGCCGTGGCTCGACCAAGCCGAGCGTAGTGAGTTCCGGTCCCTTGCTGCTGGGCTCCGGCGCGACAAGGACGCGGTACTCGCGGCGATCCTCTTCCGCTGGAGCAACGGGCAGGTCGAAGGCCAGGTGAACCGGCTTAAGCTCATCAAACGCACCATGTACGGCCGGGCCAGTTTCCAACTACTCCGACGACGAGTCCTCGCAGTCTGACACCGCGTTCTCGCCCTTCGGGCGGCACACCTTCATCAAAATTCGCGCAGACCCAATTTTCACCCGCTGCTTACAGTCGGAGATCATAGTGCGCCGAGCGGTGCGTCCGCTTCGTGAGGAGGACTCTTCAGCCACGCCATCTCACGCGACCGTGCGCTTCGAGACAGCCCCGGGTGAGCAGGCGCAGGTCGACTTCGGCCAGGCACGCGTATGGGTCGAGGACTGTCCGGTGGCCGCGCAGATCTTCGTGTACACGCTCGGCTATTCGCGTAGGAGTTACGCGGTCGCCTTCGAGAGGCAGCGGCTCAGAGAGTGGCTTCAAGGTCACGAGCAAGCATTTCAGCACTTTGGCGGAGTGCCCGACCGCATGGTAGTAGACAATGCGAAAGCGATGGTCCTCAAGCACACGCGTGAGGAACTCGTGTGGCATCCGACGTATGCGGACTTCGCTGGTTATTACGGCTTCCGTCCGTGGGCGTGCGCGCCGTACAGGCCGCAGACCAAGGGTAAGGTCGAGTCGGGTGTGAAGTACGTGAAGCGGAATGCGCTCGCCGGGAAACGCTTCCTCTCGTGGTCGCATCTGAATGCGTGGCTCCTGGAGTGGACGACGACCATCGCCGATCTGCGCGAGCACGGCACGACGCATGAGACACCGCTCGCGCGCTTCGCTCGGGAGCGACTCACACCGCTTGGGATTCGTCCGCCCTATCAATGGGCGCACGTCAGGCAGCGCGTCGTCGCCAATGATGCCTTGGTGAGCATCGCGGGCAGCCGGTACTCGGTGCCAGCACGCCTCGTCGGGGCCACGGTCGCTGTGCACTAGCTGGCGACGAGCTTCGAGATCAGGCACGAAGATACGATTGTGGCCGAGCACGCGCGGCAGACTCGAAAGCATCAGGTCGTCATGCAGCCCGAGCATTACGCGGGGCTGCTGAGAGTCGACCGCACACTATTGCAGCTCACACCACCGCAGTACGATCCGCGCTATCCACGCAGCAGCGAGGTCGCGGTACGCGACCTCAGCATATACGAAGAACTCACCGCATGAAATCCACCGCATCTTCATCTTCATCTTCATCTTCATCTTCATCAATGACGACACCGGAATTGGACCAACTCGCGATGCACTGTCAGCAGCTTCGGCTCACACGCGTCGCAGCCACGCTCCCGAGCTTGCTCGAGCAAGCAGCCCAGACGGAGCAGAGCTACAGCGCCTTCTTGACGACAGTGCTTCACACCGAAGTCGAGTCGAAGCGCGAGAAGAACCAAATGATGCGTGTGCAGATGGCGCGCTTCCCATTTCACGAAACGCTGGACGGCTTCGACTGGAAAGCACAGCCGTCGATTGACCCCAAGGTGATCAAGGAGCTAGCGACGATGCGTTTCGTCGCGAACGGCGCGAACGCTCTCCTTCTCGGACCGCCCGGTGTGGGCAAAACACATCTGAGCGTCGCCTTGGGTATCGAGGCCTGTCGTCTCGGGCTCCGCGTCACCTTTACTACGGCGGCCGCACTAATTACAACGCTCGGCAAGGCACTGTACGAGAATCGACTAGAGGAGAGGCTCAAGATCCTTACGCAACCCAAGCTCCTGATCATCGACGAGATCGGCTACATCCCGATTGACAGGCAAGGGGCTAATCTCTTCTTCCAGCTCATCAGTCGTCGCTACGAGCGCGGCTCTATCCTGCTCACGAGCAATCAGAGCCTCGGCGCATGGGGCGAAGTCTTCGGCGACGCCGTGATCGCCAGCGCCATCCTCGACCGGCTACTGCACCACGCAACAACGGTCAACATCAAAGGCGACTCGTACCGGCTAAGAGAAAAGCGGAAGGCTGGGCTTATCCGCCACGCCCTCGTCAACGCTCCGGCAGACGAGTAACACAGACTACACTGAGAGAAGCACCGAACACGCACCGGCGGTAGGGAATTTCAGGGCTCTGTCGGGAATTTGGTGG
>PLEG01000158.1 GCA_003136975.1 Gemmatimonadota bacterium
CATCTTCGGCATGTTGAGATCCAGCAGGACAAGGCGCCGATCCTTTGGCACTTTATTGCTACGAAGCAGCTCCAATCCTTCGAGTCCATTGTGCGCGACGAAGAGTGGATTGGTCACGTGCGCCCGTTCCAGCGCGCGGCGCACGTTCATTACGTCGATGTCGTCATCCTCGATGAGGATGAGATTCAGTGTTCTGTCCGGAGTCATGCAGCCGCGTTCTCCTCGGCAACTTTGGGCCATTTGAATGTGAAGGTAGCGCCTTCTCCGAGTGCGGAATCTACGCTTATGGATCCTCCCTGCAGCTCGACTGTCTTCTTTACAACCGACAATCCTATTCCGGTCCCCTCGACCCTGTCCCGTGACTCGAGCGTCTGGAAGATCCCGAATATGCGCTCGTGATACTGCGACTCGATGCCAGGCCCGTTGTCGGCCACGCTGAATGCGTACATCCTCCCAGCGTCGCGCACTGAAACGTGTATCGTGGCCCCTGGGCGCTTGTTGTACTTGATCGCGTTGCTGATGAGATTCATGAATACCTGTTGAAGCGGCGTCCGTTCCGTCGTGATGGTCGGCATGTCAGGTGCTATGGTCACAGTGGTTTCGGATGGTGGCGCCAGCAGCTCGACGACCTCGCTCAGGAGTTCGCCCACGTCCACGCGTTCTATCGCCGAGCGGACCCGACCCGCACGCGAATACTGAAGAATGCCGTCAATCAGAGCCTCGAGTCTCTGCACGCGGCCGCGGACAAGTGTCATCTTCTCGGCTACGTCGGGCGGTGCGTTGTCACCAAGATCTTCCTCGATCCATTGAGACAGGTTGGCTATTCCGCGTAACGGTGCCTTGAGATCATGTGACGCAACGTATGCGAACTGGTCCAACTCCTTATTGCTTCGAGCAAGCGCGCCAATGAGCCGCTCGCGCTCGCGCTCGGCGCGCTTCCGCTCTGCAATATCGTTGAAGGCGATTACCGCGCCGACGATCCGTCCATCACTCACGATTGGCGACGACGTGTACTCCACTGGAACGGCACGCCCGTCTCGTGTCCAGAATACCTCGTCGGCGACACGGACGCTCGTGCTGTCGCGCAAAGACTTGTCAATGGGACTTTGATCTACGGGATACACAGATCCATCAGCGTGATGATGATGCAATAGCTCGTGCATGTTCCTGCCAAGCAACTCACCGCGCTCGTATCCCATTGATCGTGCGCCGGCGTCGTTTATGAAAGTGCACACGCCAGCGTCATCCATCCCGTACACGCCTTCGTCGGTGGATTCCAGCAATTGCTCGAAACGTGCTCGCGCAGCCTCCGCAGCGATATTTGCACGTTGAAGTCCGTCGTTGCTGGCGGCTAACCGGTCGGTCAGCGTCTGCGATTTCTTCAACTCCTCGGCTAACTCGTCTGACTGCTCTTCGATCGTATCCTTGGCCTGCTCGAGTTGCTTGACGCCAGTGCGCAGCCATAACAACGTAAGAATGGATAGAGTGGCGCCGAGCAAGCTGCCGATCACGGTGACGAGTACCACCGCGAGCTTCCGGGTGTTGTAAGCGTTCGTGCGCTCGGCGAGTAGCGTCGTTTCCATTGCCTCCATACTGTTGATCAATTCACGCGCACGATCGGTGAGATTCGCTCCGATACCCGTCATTATGATCTTGAGCGCGGAGTCGCGATGACCCGATTGCGTCAACACTACCGTCTCGTTCATCGTGACGAGCTTCGCGTCGGTGGTGAGCTCGAGTGAGTCGATGCGGCGTTGCTGCACGGCATTGTCGGCGGTAAGCTGGCGTAGCGACGCAATCTCGTGCTCCGCATCTGTACGCGCCGACACGTACGGGCGTAGGTAAGTGCTGTCCTGCGTGAGGAGGTAACCACGCTGGCCTGTCTCGGCGTTGACTATCGTCGTGAGCGCGCGCTCGAGCTGCACTCGNNCCGCGTAGAGGCATGCGACCCCCACGAGCAGGATTACGAGTGCCACCCCAAGGGCGGCCGTGAGTTTGAGACGAAGCGACACTTCAGATTGAGTAGAATTGGCGGCGAAAGATACCCGTCGCGGACCTTGGGCTTCAGATCGAGCCATCCGCCTGCGTTCCAAAACCAACGCTATAATTGGGCCTAACCCAAAACCTAGCCATGCCAGAGCTGAGTCCCATTCACATCTCGGTCCCCAAGACGGCGCGATACTACCAGATTGGCACCCCGAATCCATTGGTCCGGGATGTCTGGGTCGTCTGCCACGGTTTCAGTCAGTTGGCTGCCGATTTCGCCGTTCCGTTTCAGCCGTTGGAGGATGATTCGAGGCTGATCGTGGTGCCGGAAGCGCTGTCCCGTTTCTATCTGGACACCCGCCCGGGTCACTCGGCGGACAGCAAGGTCGGAGCGCTCTGGCTGACCCGGGAGGACCGGGAGGCGGAAATTGGCGATATCGTGACCTATCTGGACACTCTGTACGAACGAATTTTGAAGGAGCTTGTAAGTCACGGAGTGAACCGCGACCAGATCCGCGTCCATGCACTGGGCTTCTCTCAGGGAGGGCCGGCAGTGTCCCGTTGGGCTGCGCATGGAGCGGCAGTCGTGGACCAACTCGTCCCGTGGGCTCACGGCATTCCTCAGGACGTCAACCTCCGTGCCCTCGGCGAGCGCCGGCCCAAACTCACGATCGACGTCGTCTACGGTACTCGCGACCGGTTCATCGGTGAGGACGCGATCGAAGAACAGCGCGCCGTCCTGCAAAGCAGCGGCGTGCCATACCGGATGCACGCCTTCAGCGGGGGCCATTCCCTGAATCTCGTCATGCTCCGGGAATTGATGGCCGAGTAACGCGTGGGATCGGGGTGGGAAGGAAGCCGGGAGGCGGTTAGGTTTGGAGACTGACCGTTAGGCAGCAAACGGCACCGTGGCCAAGTGGTAAGGCGGGAGACTGCAAATCTCCTATTCGTCAGTTCGATTCTGACCGGTGCCTCTGGTGGATGAGGACTTCATGCAGCGGAATGTGCGCGCGAGACTGTGGTAAAACGTGGCTATGGTAGCGATAAGGCCGGATGGTCCAACATGGATCACCCGGCCTTTTGCATTCGTTCACTCCCACACCTCATCAGTTGATCGACTGCAATCCGAGGATGCTCGACAACACGGCGCCGAGAATGGAGTACGTACCATTGGACGAAGTCCCGTATTGTGACCGGCCGTTGTATCCGTCTCCATATCCGCGCTGGAAGCCCTGGCGGAAGTAGTAGTTGTAATCGGCCTGATCGATGTAGTTTCCGGTGTACCCGTAATTGGCGTCGCGGTACGCGGTAGAGTTCTGATAGTTCGACGCCCAGCGGTCCTGCTTGTCGGCCTGACCGGAGCGGACGCCCTGCTGATAGCCGTAGTTCACCGCTTGCTGCAGCACCTCTGCACCGTACTGGTTAGTCTGGCGAGCCGCGCCGCTGACCCTGTAGCGGTAAGTCTGCGGGCTGCTGATATACGGATCTTTCGAGTAATCGCGCGCGGTTTGCAAGCGTTGTTGCTGCTGCTGTAGTTGCGTCGCGTACTGCTGCTGAACCCGATACTGAGCCATGCGCTTTTGCTGTTGCAGTTGGGCAATCTGCTGTTGAACGGCGCGAACCTGCTGGGGTAGGCGCTGCTTGTACTGGGTAGTCCGCTGCTGTTGCTGTTGAACGCGCTGGCGTTGCACTGCTGCTGGTACCGGCGTCGCACGTGGCAGCGTCTTTCCCTGATTGCCCTGCGCGTGCGCCGTGACGCTTCCGCCAACCACGAGAAACAATAGTGCCGTACCGGAAATTTGCACTCCTTTCATCGATCACGCCTCCATTCGGCGAGTAGTATCCGACAGCCGTCATCGACGCTGCCGAACCAGCCCACCGAGTCGTAGCTCGGTGGGTCCTGCGCATCACTGGTAGGAAATCACCGACCGCAGAGCTGTCGCGTCTTGGCGCGATTCGCCGGTATCCAGATGGCCAGTCCAGTTGCTTCCGCGGTAGCTGTATGAGCGCCGACGGCCTCGCCAAGAATGTTGACGCCGACCTTGTTCTGCTGGACCGCGTTCGCGATCAAACCGTTCGCACCGGATTGGGCCGCACGCTTGCGCATCTCGCTTCGCATCTGACTGTCGGTGGTCCACACCGAGTTTCCCTGGGCCTCGATCCACGCCAGCTCGGAGTAGCTGCTGGGAACGTCCGCCCGACTGTCGAACACCTCGACGCCATTTTCGCACGTGGGCAGACGCGAAAGTGCCGGGCTGATGTCTGTGGTTTTGGTCTTCACCGAACACGCACTGCTCGCGAGAAGCCCACCTGCCAATAGGATGACTAGCGATGGAGCTTTCATGACTTCCCCCCTTGGGCTGTTGACTAACTTGTCGCCTCTTAGCGCAAGTCCAGGACCGGGAGTCGCAAGACCCACGTAGCAGTGTAAAGGGTGTCAGTGGCTTGCGGGCAGCTGTTGCGCGTTTGCCCTCCTTTGCCGTAACTTCGGTATCTATTCGCCAGCCTGTTCCGCACGCCCACGAGCTGCCCGATCAAATGAAGGGTTTCGTTCCTACACCATCACCTATCGTCGACCTTATGGTCGCGAAGCTGTTCGGGAGCGTTGAGCCGTCGCTCCAGAGCATCCTCCTTGATCCGGGATGCGGCGAAGGTGAATTCATCGCGGGTGTTCTCCGGTGGTGTACATCGCGACGCTCTGGCAGGAATTCAATTGGGCGGTAAGTGCGAATCGTCCAAATGATCCTCGCAAAACAGTCGAGCTATTCCGTACGTTGCCCACCCGAGGGTCAGGCCACACGCATGTCCAGGGTTACGATTACGTGCTCCTGATTCCAGTGCAAATCGACAACGTCAATACCCCCGAACTTCCTCGGGTGAATCATCTGGACATCGACATCGACGTAGAATATCGGAAGCTTATCGAACAGATGTGCTCGGCGTACACCGCGCGCTGGCACATGTAAAGTAGGCTCGTCCGATGGCAGGATGACCTCGATCGGGGACGCGTCATGGTAATCACCGACCCAGACTTCACACTTCGCAATGCGACTTCCCATGATGCCTCGGCGATCGCGAATCTCCTCACCGAGCTCGGGCATCCGGCGAATGCCGCCGACATACCAACTCGATTGGCTGCGCTGCTCGGCGCGGAGTGGGGAAGGCGTTCATAGCTGCTGCGACCAATTGGCGCAGAAACATGGATGCGCGCGGCTCTCAGTTACGAGCGCCGAGCACCGCGCCGATGCGCATGCGTTCTATCCGGCTTGCGGACTGCCATATACGGGTCGGAGATTCTCCGTATTGCTCAAAGCAATTGATCGGTGACCAGCGGTGACTCCCCCACGCGCACTATATTCTCCCGCCATGACCATCGTTCGTCCGCTGCCCATACTTACCGCACGGAGATATGTCCAGCCGCTGCGAGAAGGTGGCTCTCTCCCGGCCATCGTCGATACTGACGACGGCCTCTTCGTGGTAAAATTCCGCGGAGCGGGGCAGGGTGCGAAGGCGCTCGTTGCGGAGCTGGTGGGAGGAATGCTCGCCGACGTACTCGGTTTGCCAATGCCGATGCTCGCACTCGTGCATGTCTCGGAGACGTTCGGCAGAAGCGAGCCGGATCCCGAGATCGCAGACGTGCTGCGCAAGAGTCATGGCATCTACGTCGGGCTTCGTTACCTTGATGGCGCGTTCAATTTCGACGCGACCGCCGCCGGAGATCTGATCTCCGTCGCACAGGCGACGCGCATTGTCTGGCTCGATGCATTGCTGACGAATCCGGACCGTACCGCGCGAAACACCAACTTGCTGATATGGGAACGGAGCCCGTGGCTCATCGATCACGGTGCTGCGCTCTACGCGCATCATGATTGGGCGGCGGTGGACGAGGCACGCATGCAATCACCGTTCCCACTTATTCGCGACCACGTGTTGCTGACTCACGCCGGCGACGTGGGCACCGTGGATGAGGAGATGGCGTCGATGCTCACGCCGAATGTGATCGCGGATATCGTCGAGCAGCTACCCGACACTCTGCTTGCGGATCCCGCATATCATGCTGATGGTGATAGCCCCGCAACCGCACGCGCGCGCTATCTCACCTACCTGACGACACGTCTCACTGGCCCAAGAGCCTTTGTCACGACTGCTGGCAAGGCGCGCACCGATCGGTTGTCGGAAGTTCCACTCCAACGAACAGCGCGCAGGTGATCGCGCGATGACGTCGCTCACTCGCACGATACCGTACAACTTCGCGGTCCTGCGTGTTGTGCCGCACGTTCACATCGGCTCAGCAGTTCCGGTCGGCGTGATCCTTCACGCGCCCACCGAGAAATTCGTGGGACTGCGAGTGCTGCTTGAGCATGCAGCACTCTCTGCCCGCGCGCCGCACGTGGACGTCGAATTGCTGGCGCGCTACCTGACGACGTACAGAGCGGTGTGCAATACCGACGACGCGGGAGGTTCGCTGTCGTTCGGCTCTCCATCGGAGAGATTCCACTGGCTCACCGCACCCCGCTCTGACGTGATTCAGAGCGGACCAGTGCATGAAGGAGTTTGCGCCGACGTGAACGCCGAGCTCGACGCGCTGTTTCTGGAATTGGTGGTGTGAGCCTCGTGCGTCGCGTTATTCGCGATGACGGTACGAGACAATAGCAGCCGCGATCGCCGAACCGATTATCCAGGCCGGCATCGCGACGGCCCACGTACTCATTCGCAGCGCAGTCATTGTTTCGCGCGTTATCCCTACGGTAATGCCTCGCTGCCCTTCGTGCGCTGAGCCGAACAACGCAGCATTGAGACCGTACCGCCCATCGGCGATCGTGTTGAGTACACTCGCCAGGCCATCCAGCCCGAAAGACTTGAGAGCAGCGACGAGTACACCGTAGCCGATAAGTATCCCGCCGATCCAGCGCCAAGGATGATCGCTACCGATGACCGGGGTGGAAGTGAGCAGATAGGCCAGCGTGGGCGCCGTAAAGGCAACGATCCATTCCCACACGGGTGTCCTATCCTGCCAGGTCGGTTGACCGGTGATCATCGATACTACGTGTGCGACGGTGATGACGAACAGGAGATACGCCACTGTCGCGATCATCAACCAGGCCCATCCTGCAAGCAGCTTCATGATGGTGTGAGGACCGCGCATGACCGGCATCGACCAGTGATACGCGCGGCGCGATGGATCCTCACTCCTCCAGACACCAAAGGGGATAAGTAGACCCACAAGAAATATTGGGATGGCGCCGGCAGCATCGTATCTGAATCCCATGTGGGAACCGGGTGCCTGGGCAGTCTGCGCAAAGCGTACCGCGGCGGAGGTGATGATCACGCCGAAAACGAGTAGCGCGCCAACGAAAAAGATCGCCTCCTTTCGTAGCGCCAGCCCAACCGCACGGAATTGTTCGATTGCGACAGTCCGCGACGACGGCGTCGGATGCAATGATGTTGTCATTGATGTCAGTCGTTCGGGTTGAGAAGGGCAAGCGTAGCATCGAGCAACGAGAGCGGCACTACTTCTCGCACCGTTCCACCTGCGCCCGACAGCTGCTGAACTACTTCGGACTCCGCTCCCCACACGGTCCACTGCACTTCGCGCGGAGCTGTGACGCGTCGCAATACATTACCGTTCACCGACGCGACGCCGGCCCAACCCTCCGGGACCTCGACGCGATAACGTCGCAGCCGCGCATCCAGGTCCGCGCGTGACATCTGTGCGCGCAACTCGCCGCTTCGGAGCACGCCAATGTGATCCGCTAGCCGTTCAACTTCTTCAACATGGTGCGTCGAGAGCACTACCGTTGTTTCCGACTGCGCGAGGTGATCGGCCAGAACTCCAAGCGTCTCATCGCGCATCAATGGATCGAGACCGTCCGTCGGCTCGTCCAGCAACAGCAGAGGCGGACGGTGCGCAAGCGCCATCGTCAGATGAACTCGGCGTGCCTGTCCCTTTGAAAGCACACCCATCTTTCGATCCAGGCGCAATTCGAATTTCTGCATCAGCTTCGCCGCGTAGTCTGCGTCCCAGCTCGGGTAGTACAACGCATGATGCTCGAGCAGGCGCCCGACTCGCATCCATCCATATCCCCAATCAGTTCGTTCTGGTACATAGCCGACGTTCGCACGAACTTCGGGTGCGCGCGAGCGAGCGTTAAGGCCGAATACTTCGGCCACGCCCTGGTCGGCACGCACGAGATCGAGCAGCACCTTGAGAGTCGTGCTCTTTCCCGCGCCGTTTGGCCCCACCAGCAGATACACAGCGCCGACCGGGACCTGTAGCGTCACGTCGTTCAATGCTGTCTGATCGCCGAATCGCTTTGTGAGTCCTCGTGTCTCAACGGCGAGATCGCCGTCGCGAAGCCGCGTTGGTAGGGGGCTCGTCATAGCGATTCCTCGTTCTGGCGTTGATTGTCGTATTTCCGTATCGCGTCGATCAACTCGTCCACGGCAAGTCCGTTGCGGCGGGCGTCATGCAACGCGCGCTGCGCAACGCCATCCGCGAGCGCGCGGCGCTCCACTCCATCGGTCTGGCCAGCTGTCGCGTAAGTGCCCTGGCCTCGGCGGACGTAAACCATGCCCTGCCGCTCCAGCTCTCGATATGCCTGGCTGACGGTGTTCGGGTTGACGCGAAGCTTTACAGCCAGGTCGCGGACGGAAGGGAGCGGATCGTCCGGGCCGAGCGTGCCGAGCACTAAGGCGCGCCGGACCTCGTCCACTATCTGGACGTAGATCGGTCTGCTGTCCTGGGGATCCAGCGAGATTAGCATAACATAGGTGTTATGGTGTACCAGTTGCCTAGTACACTATATCTCACACTGCATCATGTCAAGGCACGATTTTGGTGATGTGTCGATTTTGGTGATGTCAATCCAGGTTATCGAAACGGGCATGGGCGTCCAAGGAAGCTCGCGTTATCGAGCGGCACGATCACGCTCAAGCGACCGCGCGTAAGCGACTTGGAGGAGAGGTTCGCGAGCCGATTGCTGCCGCTGTTCAAGCGGCGGACATCGCGCTTGTCCGCAAGGTGCTTGATCGGTCCCGAGCAATGATATCGCCAATATCTTCGGTCCGTCCTTTATGCAGAGATGTGTGTAGCGGCTTCAGTTCTCCCCCCTGTGAGCAAGTATTCAGCGAATTCATCTGGCAGTTCACTCGTGCGAATTGCCCGCACGGTCTGGTCGACGTCATACTCGACGCGGACAAACTCTGGCGTGACAACAGTCTTCCCATCGGACGTTGCCACGTCTAAGAGGACATACCCAGCGCGCCAATCTCCATCCTTTGGACGACCGACCGATCCCGTGTTGATGAACTGCACCCCGTTGACGCTGCGGCGCCATGGTTTATGCGTGTGTCCAAAGCAGATCACGTCACCCGCACGAGCATTAACAGTCTGCGCCATCTTTTCGAGGAAGCTGTCCGGGCGGTCCTCGGTGACGTACACGGTATTTAGTGTCGCGTTCCCGTGAACAAGAGTTATCGTCGGACCGCCAACGTGGCCACCAAGGGGCCTCAAGTCGATGCGAAATGGAAGTGACAACAGAAATTGTTTGGTATCGTGCGAGACGCGCTTCCGTGTCCAATCGTAGGAGATGTGGGATAGCTCCTCCTGCCGCGGGTCCTCATATCTGCACCCGCAATGCTTGTAGTCCGTCGCTGTAGTCGAGTCATAGTTGCCAGCGACGCCAGGGATGCCTGCGTCTCGTAAAAGCTCAACCGTTTCATTGGGCCAGGGCGCATACCCAACTAGGTCCCCTAGATGAAGCACTGCATCCACAGCGTCTCGCTTCGTGATAGCTGCGAGCACAGCCTCGAGTGCTGGACGATTGGCGTGGATGTCAGAAATGAGCGCGTAACGCATTCTTAGGCTTGGTTGACGTGGTGCGGTGATGTAGAGCGTGCATCTCAGTAGTGACCTGCGTTTGAAGCGAACTCGACCGTTTCCGCTTGGGCTTGGCCGATGGCGCGCAACCTGTCCTCCAGTACCGCGCGCTGAAGGTCCTCAATCCGAATTGTGAGCCATGAGGTCCAGTCGCCACGAAAGCAACTGTACGGCTTCAGAAAACGCTCGGCGACGCTTTTCATTCGTGGTCGTTCAGCGTCCAGTCTGAGTTACCGGAGCGTGGAAATATCGCTTTCCAGCCCATAGTGAGACGTACACAAGCCCGATCAGGGCCGGCACTTCGATCAATGGACCAACGACTGCAGCAAGCGCTTCCCCTGAAGCGATACCGAACGTCGCAATCGCAACGGCTATTGCAAGCTCGAAGTTGTTACCTGCAGCGGTGAAGGACAGTGAGGCCGTCTCGGGGTAGCTGAAGCCGAGCTTCTTCGATAGGGCGAAAGCAAGCCCGAACATGATGAAGAAGTAAACAACGAGTGGGATGGCGATACGGAGTACATCCATGGGAAGTTGCAGAATGCGCGTGCCTTGCATCGCGAACATGAGC